>NZ_JBSGJZ010000001.1:0-479543 GCF_053605825.1 Saccharopolyspora sp. NPDC003752
TGAGTACGTTGGATCGCCATGGCGATCCAACGTACTCACGACCCCATGAGCAGGCCGAACTCCTGCCCCGCTCAGAGCATCGGCATCAGGGTGCGGAGCTCGTACGGCGTGACGTGGCTGCGGTAGGCGTTCCACTCCTCGCGCTTGTTGCGCAGGAAGAAGTCGAACACGTGCTCGCCGAGGGTTTCCGCGACCAGCTCGGAGGATTCCATCTCGGCCAGCGCCTCGGTGAGGTTCTGCGGCAGGTTCGCGTAGCCCGCCGCCTTCCGCTCCCGTTCGGTCAGGCCCCACACGTCGTCCTCGGTGGCGGGCGGCAGCTCGTAGCCCTTCTGCACGCCGCGCAGCCCGGCCGCGAGGATCACCGCGTAGGCCAGGTACGGGTTGCAGGCCGAGTCCAGGTTGCGGACCTCGACGCGACGCGAGGACGCCTTGCCCGGCGAGTACATCGGCACCCGGACCAGCGCGGACCGGTTCGCGTGGCCCCAGCAGACCGCGGTCGGCGCCTCGCCGCCGACGACCAGCCGCTTGTAGGAGTTCACCCACTGGTTGGTCACGGCGCTGATCTCGCGGGCGTGGTGCAGGATCCCGGCCACGAACGCCCGGCCGATGTCGGACAGCTCGAACGGGTTCTCCGGGTGGTAGAAGGCGTTCTGGTCGCCCTCGAACAGGCTGAAGTGGGTGTGCATGCCCGAGCCGGGCTGCCCGCTGAAGGGCTTCGGCATGAACGAGGCGCGCACGCCCTGGGTGATCGCGACCTCCTTGACCACGTACCGGAACGTCATCACGTTGTCGGCCATGGTCAGCGCGTCGGCGTAGCGCAGGTCGATCTCCTGCTGGCCGGGCGCGCCCTCGTGGTGGCTGAACTCCACCGAGATCCCCATCGCCTCCAGGGTCTCGATGGCGTTGCGCCGGAAGTGCGGGGCGGCGTCGTGGCTGGACTGGTCGAAGTAGCCGCCGGAGTCGGCGGGTACCGGTTCGGTGCCGTCGTCCGGCAGGTTCTTCAGCAGGAAGAACTCGATCTCCGGGTGCACGTAGCAGGTGAAACCGGACTCGGTGGCCTTGGCCAGGGTGCGGCGCAGCACGTGCCGCGGGTCGGCCCAGCAGGGCGAGCCGTCGGGCATGTGGATGTCGCAGAACATTCGCGCCGAGTAGTGCTCGCCGTCCGGGGTCTCCCACGGCAGCACCTGGAAGGTGGCGGGGTCCGGCTTGGCGACCATGTCCGATTCGTAGACCCGGGCGAAGCCCTCGATGGCCGAGCCGTCGAACCCGATGCCCTCGGCGAAGGCACCCTCTAGCTCGGCGGGCGAGATCGCCACCGACTTGAGCATGCCCAGGACGTCGGTGAACCACAGCCGCACGAAGCGGATGTCACGTTCCTCCAAGGTGCGGAGCACGAACTCCTGCTGGCGGTTCATGCACGCAGCCTAAGAGTTCCGACTGCGAATTGCGTAACTGGTCCATGAACGCGGCGCTACCCGCTTCCGGCCGGCCGCGGTCCGGTGTGGCGAAGGGCATCCCGGGGCGACTTCACCGCCCGGAGATGCCCTTCGCCGCCGAGGTCACCCGTTCGAGGTGCAGCGGGTTCCTTCGGCCGGGAGGGTCAGGTCGACCAGGTACTTCGTGGTCGCGTCGTCGACGCAGGTGACGCCCTGCATGAAGACCGTGTGCTGGGTGCCCTCGAAGGTCAGCAGGCGGCCGTGCAGGGCATCCGCGAGCTTCACGCCGGCCTGGTAGGGCGTGGCGGGGTCGCCGGTCGTGGAGATGACCAGCGTCGGCGGCAGCGCCCCCACCTCCGGCTCGGTGGTCTCGCCGGTGACCGGGACCGGCCAGAACGCGCACTTGTCGCGCGCCGCGCTGGGCGGGTTCCCGTTGTCCAGGAACGGAGCCACCTCGCGGTAGCGGCGGTCCGCCTCGCGGAGGATCGCCGGGTCCTCGACGCGCTGGTCGTCGACGCAGTGCACGGCGTCGAACGCGTCGGTGGTGTTGGTGTACTGCCCGTTGCTCTCGCGGCTGAAGTAGTTGTCCGCGAGGGCCAGCAGCCGCCGGCCGCTGCCCTGCCGGAGCTCGTTGAGCCCGTTGTCCAGCTGGTCCCAGAGGCTCGGCGCGTACAGCGCCTGGATCGCCGCCATGGTGGCGTCCTTGTAGGACAGCTCACGGCCGTCACCGGCCGGGGCCGGGTGGTCCACCAGCGGGCGGGTGAGCTGCTGGAACACCGCGACGGCCTGCGCCGGGTCGGAGCCCAGGGAGCACCGCTGGCGCTTGGCGCACCAGGCGGCGAAGTCGTTGAAGGCGCGCTGGAAACCGGCGCCCTGGGCGACCAGCTGGTCGACCGTGGACTGCCCGGGGTCGACCGCGCCGTCGAGCACCATCGCCCGCACGTTGCCGGGGAAGGTCTCCGCGTACTCCGCGCCGATCCGGGTGCCGTAGGAGTAGCCGAGGTAGGTCAGCTTCTGGTCGCCGAGCACCGAACGCAGCACGTCCATGTCCTTGGCGACCTCGCGGCTGCCGACGTTGGCCAGCATCTGGGTACCGGTGCGCTCCGCGCACTTGCCCGCGTAGTCGCGCTCCTCCTGCTCGGTCGCGGCGATCCCGGCGGGCGAGGTGTCCGCGTCGGAGTCGAGCCGCTCGGCGTCGCGCTCCGGGCCGGTCAGGCAGCTCACCCTCGGCTCGGAGGCGCCGATGCCGCGCGGGTCGAACCCGATCAGGTCGAACCGCTCACCCAGGTCGGTCTGCTCGACCGACGAGGCGACGCTCGCGGCCGCGCTCATCCCGGACGCTCCCGGGCCGCCCGGGTTCAGCATCAGCGAGCCGATCCGGTGCCCCGGGTCGGTGCCCGGCTTGCGCAGGATGCCGAGCGTGATCGCCTGCCCCTGGGGTTCGGCGTAGTCCATCGGGACTTCCAGCCGCGCGCACTCCAGGCCGGTGTCGTCGAAGGCGGTTCGGTCGCTGTCGGACGTCGCGTACGGGGCGCAGGGCCCCCAGGACAATGTCTGCCCGTAGTACCGCTCCAAGCCCGCCGGCACCGGTCCGGCCGGGCCCTTGCGCTCGGTGTGCGGCTGCAGCGGTGCTGTATCTCGCGTGGGCGGGCTGCACGCGGCCGCGCCCAGCAGGGCCACCACGGACAGCACGGTCAGTAGGCGGTTCACTCACGAATCGTGACACGCATCGCGCGGCGCGGCTCACAGTGGGCAGCACGACGCAGGCGTGCGGCGTGCGCGAAGATGGGTGCATGCCCCAGCTGCGCATCGCACTCGCACAGGTCAACGCATGCGTCGGCGACATCGCCGGCAACAGTTCGATGGTCTTGGACTGGACCCGCCGCGCCGTGCAGGACGGCGCCCACCTCGTGGCCTTCCCCGAGATGGTGCTCTCCGGCTATCCGGTCGAGGATCTCGCGCTGCGCAAGTCGTTCGCTGCCGCGAACCTCTCCGAGCTGGAGGTGCTGGCCCGGCGCTTGCAGGACGCCGGCTGCGGTGACGCGCTGGTCGTCGTCGGGCACCTCGGTCGCGACGACGAAGGGCCGCGCAACTCGGCGTCGCTGCTCTACGGCGGCGAGGTCGTCACGACCTACCACAAGCACCACCTGCCGAACTACGGCGTGTTCGACGAGGCCCGCTACTTCGCGCCCGGCTTCGACCTGCCGATCGTGCGGCTGCACGGCCTGGACGTCGGCGTGGTCATCTGCGAGGACATCTGGCAGAACGGCGGGCCGGTGGCCGCGCTGGGCAAGGTCGGCGTGGACCTCGTGGTGTGCATCAACGGTTCGCCGTACGAACGTGCCAAGGACGACGTGCGCACCCCGCTGGTCATCCGGCGGGCCGCCGAGGCGGGCGCGCCGATGGCGTACGTGAACCTGGTCGGCGCGCAGGACGAGCTGGTGTTCGACGGCGATTCCATGGTCGCCACGCCGGACGGCGAGATCCTCGCGCGGGCGCCGCAGTTCGCCGAGCACCTCACGCTGCTGGACCTGGAGCTGACCGCGGGCGGGCACACCTCGACCACCGTGCCCGCCGAGCCGGGCCCGATGCGGATGCCCGCCTTCGACGTCCAGCGGATCGTGCTGCAGCCGGAGCCGCTGCCGCACTACGAGCCGGTGCCCGCGCTGCCGCCCGCCGAGCGGCTCGACGACGTGGCCGAGGTGTGGTCGGCGCTGGTCACCGGGCTGCGCGACTACGTGCACAAGAACGGGTTCCGGTCGGTGACCTTCGGCTTCTCCGGCGGGATCGACTCCGCGGTGGTCGCCGCGCTGGCCGCCGATGCGCTCGGCGCGGACGCCGTGCACGGGGTGTCGATGCCGTCGAACTACTCGTCGGAGCACTCGCGGTCGGACGCCGCCGAGCTGGCGAAGCGGATCGGCTGCCACTTCGAGGTGCACCCGATCGCCGACATGGTCGACGTGTACGTGCGGCAGCTGGAGCTGACCGGGCTCGCCGAGGAGAACGTGCAGGCGCGCGCCCGGGGCGTGCTGCTGATGGCGCTGTCGAACCAGCGGGGGCACCTGGTGCTGGCCACCGGGAACAAGACCGAGCTGGCGGTGGGTTACTCGACGATCTACGGCGACGCGGTGGGCGCGTTCGCGCCGATCAAGGACGTGCCGAAGACGCTGGTGTGGAAGCTGGCGAAGTGGCGCAACGCCGATGCGGAGAAGCGCGGCGAAGTGCCGCCGATCCCGGAGAACTCGATCACCAAGGCGCCGTCGGCGGAGCTGCGGCCGGACCAGGTGGACCAGGATTCGCTGCCGGAGTACGACGTGCTGGACGTGGTGCTGGACGGCTACGTGGAGGGCGACCGCGGTTACGCGGACCTGATCGCGGACGGGTTCGACGCCGAGCTGGTCGAGCGGGTGCTGCAGATGGTGGACCGGGCGGAGTACAAGCGCCGGCAGTACCCGCCGGGCACCAAGATCACGTTCAAGGCGTTCGGCCGGGACCGGCGGCTGCCGCTGACCAACCGCTGGCGGGAGATCGCGCCGTGACGGGCCCCGGTGTCCGCGGTTTCAATTGAAACTGCGGACACCGGGGGGATCATCCGCGGTGTCAGATGGAACCGCGGGCGTGGTCGGGTGACGTTTCGCGACCACCTAAGGAGGTTCGGCCGTGTGGGCCGTGCACGGATTGTGCACTGTGGATGGACGCCTGGTGCTGTGGGCGGAGGATTCCGGGCTTCCGGCACGGGTGGCCGGGCGCGCGCCGAGCGGCACCGTGGCACATCCCTTCGCCGTGCCCGGCGAGGCGCTTCGGGACGCGCTGCCCGGTGATCAGCTCAAGGTCGACTCCGTCCGGCTCCAGCTGCCCTCCTACGCCTCCGCGCCGGTCGCATCTCCCGAGCTGGTGCGGGATCCGCTGACGGCCGGGCCGACGCCGCGCGGCAAGCTGCGGCTGCGGGAATGGCTCGTTCCTGCCGTGTCGTGCAGCCCCGCGGCCGTGCTCGCGCTGCTCGATGAGGGCGTGCCTGGCGCCCGGTTGGGCGCGTCCGCGCATTTCCTGCACAGCGTCGCCGGATTCGCCGAGCAGGTGGTGTCGCAGGGTCGGGTGCTGCCCGCGCTGGTCTTCGAGGCCGAGCGGCCCGCAGCGCGCTGGCGTGCCGCGTTGTCCGGCACGGATTCGGCGCGGTTCGTGGCGCTGCGGGATTCCATGCCGCAGGCCTTCCGCTGCGAACGCGGCGACCCACCCGCCGACGTCCTGCGCACGGCTCTCGACTCGCTGGTCGACGGCATCGCCCGCGCCCGGGTCGCCGACGTCGGGATGCCCGGCGGCCGGACCGTCGCCGCGGCGTGGCTGAACGCGCTGGCCCACGAGCCGCGGTTCGACGGCGATCCCGCGCAGATGCGGAAGCTCGCCCGCCGGCTGGAGACCTGGCGCGCCAGTGGTGCCCGGGAAAGCCCGGTGCGGACCTGCTTCCGGTTGCACGCCCCGGAGGACGACGACCAGTGGCGGCTGGAGTTCCTGCTCCAGGCCGTCGACGACCCGAGCGTCCTCGTGTCCGCGAACGAGGTGTGGCGGGAGGAAAGCCGGGTCCTGCAGCGGTGGGTCGCCCAGCCGCAGGAGTTGCTGCTCGCCGACCTCGGCAAGGCGAGCCGGGTCTTCCCCGGGCTCGACGCGGCGCTGGTCGTCCCGCACCCCACCGAGTTGTTCCTGGACGCCGACGGGGCGTACGAGTTCCTCACCAGCGCGGCGCTGCTGGACCAGGCCGGTTTCGGCGTGCTCCTGCCGTCCTGGTGGGGCCGCACGCAGCAGCTCGGGCTGAAGCTGACCGCGACCAGTTCCGGCGCCGCCGGGACAGTGTCGAAGGAGTCCGGGCTCGGCATGGACGCCGTCGTCGACTACCGCTGGGACCTCGCGCTGGGCAACGAGCGGCTGACCGAGTCCGAGCTGGCGGAGCTGGCCGCCGCGAAGGTCCCGCTGGTGCGGGTGCGCGGCAGGTGGGTCCAGGTCGACCGCAAGCGGCTGGCCGCCGGGCTGGCGTTCCTGCAGCGCTCCGGCACCGGCCAGATGACCGCCGGCGAGGTGCTGCTGCAGGCCGGGACGCATTCCGAGGACGGCGACCTGCCGATGCCGGTGGTCGAGGTGAGCGGGCACGGGTGGCTCGGGGACCTGCTGTCCGGGCAGGCCGAGCAGTACCTGGAACCCGTTGAGCCGCCAGCGGGTTTCACCGCGACGCTGCGCCCGTACCAGCGCCGCGGCCTGGCCTGGCTGGCGTTCCTGGACCGGCTGGGCCTGGGCGCCTGCCTCGCCGACGACATGGGCCTCGGCAAGACCGTGCAGCTGCTGGCGCTGGAAGCGCTGGCTCGCTCGGAGGGCTCGCGCGGCCCGACGCTGCTGGTCTGCCCCATGTCGGTGGTCGGCAACTGGCAGCGGGAGGCGGCCAGGTTCGCGCCGGCGCTGAAGGTGCACGTCCACCACGGCGGCGGGCGGCTCGGCGGCGAGGACCTGATGGAGGAGGTCGGCGGGCAGGACCTCGTCATCACGACGTATCCGCTGGCCGCGCGGGATTCGGCCGTGCTGCGGGAGATCCGCTGGGAGCGGGTGGTGCTCGACGAGGCGCAGAACATCAAGAACAGCGCCTCCCGGCAGGCCAAGGCGGTGCGCGGCCTGTCGGCCCGGCAGCGGATCGCGCTGACCGGCACGCCGGTGGAGAACCGGCTCGCCGAGCTGTGGTCCATCATGGACTTCGCGAACCCCGGCGTGCTGGGCTCGCTGAACACGTTCCGGGCCCGGTTCGCGGTGCCGGTGGAACGCGACGGCGACACCGACGCCGCGGCCCGGTTGCGGCGCATCACCGGGCCCTTCGTGCTGCGGCGGCTGAAGACCGACCCGGCGATCATCGACGACCTGCCGGACAAGATCGAGATGAAGCAGCTGTGCAACCTCACCGCCGAGCAGGCGTCGCTGTACCAGGCGGCGGTCGACGACATGCTGGCGCGCATCGACGACAGCGTTGGCATGGAGCGCCGCGGGCTGGTGCTGGCGACGATGTCCAAGCTCAAGCAGGTGTGCAACCACCCGGCGCAGCTGCTCGGCGACGGCTCGCCGCTGCCCGGCCGGTCGGGGAAGTTGTTGCGGCTGGAGGAAATCCTCGAATCCGTGCTGGCCGACGGCGACAAGGCGCTGTGCTTCACGCAGTTCGCCGGGTTCGGCGGGATGCTGGTGCCGCACCTGTCGGCGCGGTTCGACACCGAGGTGCTGTTCCTGCACGGCGGCACGCCGAAGAAGGCCCGCGACGAGATGGTCCGACGGTTCCAGGAGGCCGACGGGCCGTCGATCTTCCTGCTGTCGCTGAAGGCCGGCGGCACCGGGCTGACGCTCACCGCCGCCAACCACGTCATCCACCTGGACCGGTGGTGGAACCCGGCCGTCGAGGACCAGGCCACCGACCGGGCGTTCCGCATCGGCCAGCGCCGGGACGTGCAGGTCCGCAAGCTGACCTGCATCGGCACCCTGGAGGAGAAGATCGACCGGATGATCGAGGACAAGAAGGCGTTGGCGCAGCTGGTCGTCGGCTCCGGCGAGAACTGGCTGACCGAGCTGTCCACCCGCGAGCTGCGCGACCTGGTCGCGCTGGAAGCGGAGGCCATCGGTGAATGAGTGGCGCCGGTTCCCGCCCGGCGCGAAGCCGATCCGCGTCGAGGGCGGCATCAAGGCGCGCAGCAAGCGCGGCGAGATCGCGCAGACCTGGTGGTCGCGGCGGTTCATCGAGGTGCTGGAGTCCTTCGGCATGGGCGGCCGGCTGCAGCGCGGCAAGCGGTACGCGCGCGCCGGGCAGGTGCTCAGCCTGACGCTGTCGACCAGCCTGGTGGTCGCGCTGGTACAGGGTTCCCGCCCGGAGCCCTACCGGGCGCGGATCGCGATCAAGGCGTTCACCGCGGACGAGTGGGAGCGGATCGAGCGGGCGCTGGCCGGGCAGGCGCTGTACGCGGCGAAGCTGCTTGCCGGGGAGATGCCGACGGACGTCGAGCGGGTCTTCGACGAGCTCGGGCTGCAGCTGTTCCCGACGACGATGCGGGAACTGACGATGGATTGTTCCTGTCCGGACTGGGAAATTCCGTGCAAGCACCTGGCGGCGGCCTGCTACCTGGTGGCCGAGTCGTTCGACGAGGACCCGTTCCAGATCCTCGCCTGGCGCGGCCGGGGGCGCGAGGAGCTGCTGGACCGGCTGCGAGCGCTGCGCGGCAGCGTGTCGGGTCCGGCGGCGGAGGGGCCCGACGAGGCGGCGCCGCTGTCGGAACGCCCGGAAACCTTCTGGGGCGCACCGGAATCCCCGGCGGCGCCTGCGACTCCCGGCACTGAGTCGACCGCGCCGGACGCGCTGCTCGACGAGCTCGACCCGCTGCCGGTGCAGATCGGCGGGACGGATGCGACCGACGCGCTCCGCCCCGCCTATCGCGCGATGCGGGGCTCGTGAGCGTTCGTTCCGGTCCTGCGAACGTCCACAGAGGACCGGGTTTCGGCCCTTCTGGTCCTCGTCCGTCATCGGCGGCCCGGCCGCCAGCGGAAGATCCCGGATTCGGCGAAGGGGTGGGAGGGGATCGAGCGAAGCCACCCCGCCGACCACAGGAAGCTGACCGCATCCACCAAGATCGCTACCGGCGCGGACAACCACAGGTGCCGGGCCCGAGGGGCACCTTCATCTCGTCAGGGATGTTCGTCGATGGCGGGCATCGGGGCACCGGTCGGGTTCCACGCCTGCAGGAACTGCGGCTGGCGGGATGCGTCGACGAGCTCGATGCGGGCCCCGATCGAGTCCATCCGGTGGTACGCGAAGGCCCTGCCGTACGGGCAGCCGGAGAACTCCTCCGGCAAGCCCTGGTCGGCGAGCCGGCGCGCGCCGGCCTCCAGCGAACTCGTCCAGTAGCCGAGGTGGTCGAACCTGGCGCCCGCGGACGCGTCCCACGGGCTGCCCGGCGGGCCCTCGATCAGCTCGATGAACGGCGCCCCGCCCTTGGTGAAGACGATCCGGTAGTCCCAGTCCCCGAGCCGGGCGGCCTGCGGTTCGTTCCACTCGACGCCCGCGGACGACTCGAAGTCGCGCATCGCCTTCTCGACGTCGGGCACGACGAAGCACACGTGGTAGAAGGCAGTCACCGGGGCAGTATCCCCTCGAAGAGCTCGGCCGGCGGGAGGGAGGCACCCCCAGTTGCCTCCCTCCCGCGCTCCCACGCGCTCCCGGTCATTAGACGCCCGGAAGGCCGTTTGGTTGCATCGTTGTTTTTCCCGTTATTGCCGGAGGTCGAGCCTCAGAAGCCGCCGGTGCCGAGGTCGCGGCAGGTCGTCGGGTAGTCGCCCAGGCCCAGGCCGACTTCGTCGCTCCATTGCGGTCACGTCCGTGGGACGGTGCGAGCCGAGGAGCGGTTGTGCCGACCGGCCTCAGTCGAAGATCCGCTCCAGCAGGCGGACGGTCACCTCGGCGCCGGCCTCCTTCCCGATCGCCTTGCGGACGTCGGCCTTCACCGGAAGTTTGTGCGTGCCGTCGCCCAGCGCCATGAACGAGCTGCGGAACGGCCGGCCGTCGATCGCGCCCCGGACCTTCACGAGGCCGCGGGTGCCGAAGTACTCGGCCGAACGCGGCCAGACCACATAGGTCCAGCCGCCCCGGTTCGGGCTCTTCTGCAGCGTCGCGGTGAACTGCTCGTCCATCGTGTGCTCCTCTCGCGAACCGCTCCTGGAGGTGCAGACCGCGCGGTGCCGCGGAACTCATCGCTCTGGTCTTCCCGGGTCCGAGCGGTTATGCATGTTCCGCGAAGATCGAAAGGCGGACGTCATGCAGTGGAAGAAGTTCGGTTCCGGGTTGGCCGCGGCGGCCGTCGTCGCCCTGAGCACGGCGTGCTCCGCGACGCCGGTCGAGCCGGCGAAGCCCGCGGCGAGCCGGCTGGACGACGTCGTCCAGCGCGGTGAGCTGCGGGTGTGCAGCACCGGGGACTACCGGCCGTTCACCTACCGGGACGCGGCGGGCGCCTGGAGCGGCATCGACATCGACATGGCGCACGACCTCGCGGGCAGGCTCGGCATCAAGGCGACGATCGTGCCCACCACCTGGAAGACGCTGGTCGCCGACTTCAACGCGCAGTGCGACATCGCCGTCGGCGGCGTGTCGATCACCTTGGACCGCGCGAAGCAGGCCTTCTTCAGCACCGCTTACGTGGTCGACGGCAAGACGCCGATCACCCGCTGCGAGAACGCCGCGCGGTTCCAGACGTTGCAGCAGATCGACCAGCCCGGCGTCCGCGCCGTCGTCAACCCCGGCGGCACCAACGAGCAGTTCGCCAAGCAGAACCTCAAGCAGGCCACCATCGTCGAGCACCCGGACAACAACACGATCTTCCAGCAGATCCTCGACGGCAAGGCCGACCTGATGATGACCGACGCCGCCGAGACCAAGTGGCAGGCCAGGCAGCACCCGGAGCTGTGCTCGGTGCACCCCGACCAGCCGTTCACCTTCAGCGAGAAGGCGTACCTGCTGCCGAAGGGCGACGTCGTGTTCCAGCAGTACGTGGACCAGTGGCTCAACCTCGCGCTGCGCGACGGCACCTACGCGCGCATCGCGGAGCCCTGGATCGGCTGAACTGTGATGTTGGCCCTCGGGGTGTGTCGGCGGGGTTGAGCGCGTGCGACGCTTTTCCCCGCAACCATCCGCAACTACCCGGGGACCCGCGATGCGGGCCTCGAGGAAAAGGACGGTCAACGATGACTGCTGCCCAGAACCAGGGTGAGACGGCGGCGCCGTACGGATCCACGCCGGCCAAGCGGCGCGTGCGCATCCACCACCTCCAGCAGCTGAAGGAGCGCGGCGAGCCCTGGCCGATGCTCACCTCCTACGACATGTACACCGCGCGGATCTTCGACCAGGCCGGCATCCCGGTGCTGCTGGTCGGCGACTCGGCCGCCAACAACGTCTACGGCTACGAGTCGTCGCTACCGGTGACCGTGGACGAGCTGCTGCCGCTGGTCCGCGCCGTGACCCGGTCGGCGGAGCGGGCCCTGGTGGTGGCAGACCTGCCGTTCGGCTCCTACCAGGCGTCGCCGGAGCAGGCGCTGGCCACCGCGACGCGGTTCATGAAGGAAGGCCGCGCGCACGCGGTCAAGCTCGAAGGCGGCCGCCGCTACGCCCCGCAGATCGAGGCGCTGGTATCGGCGGGCATCCCGGTGATGGCCCACATCGGTTTCACGCCGCAGAGCGAGCACGGCCTCGGCGGCTACCGGGTGCAGGGCCGCGGCGACAAGGCCGACGAGCTGCTCGCGGACGCGCTCGCGGTGCAGGAGGCCGGCGCGTTCTCCGTGGTGCTGGAGATGGTGTCGGCGGACGCCGCGAAGCGGGTGACCGGGGAGCTGCGCATCCCGACGGTCGGCATCGGGGCCGGGCCCGACTGCGACGCCCAGGTGCTGGTCTGGACGGACATGTCGGGCATGAACACCGGTCGCACGGCGAAGTTCGTGAAGCGCTACGCCGACGTGGGCGGGATCCTGGCCGACGCCGCCGGCCGCTTCGCGGACGAAGTCCGCGGCCACGCCTTCCCCGCCGAGGAGCACTCCTTCCACTGAGGTGACACCGGGGTGCGCGGCGTCGGTCGCGCACCCCGGATCAGCCGCCGGCGGCCCGGGCGATGCGATCGGCCAGCTCCCGCGAGTAGTCGATGAGCTCGGGCGGGGACTCGATCGTGTAAGGCACGCCGACGGTGGCGAGGGCGACCGACAACCACTCCCAGGACTCGACGCTGGTGACGTAGCGGCAGCTGGTGTCGTCGATGGCTTCGAGCGATCCGGCTTCGGCGATCAGCCGATCGGAGACCACCGAGACCGGCGCCGCGAAGCGCACCACGCCGCGCCGCCCGCGGGGGAACCGGGCGCTGTCCTGGACGAAGCTCACCGGATCGTCGGCGGGCAGCTCGCGCGGAGCGAAGGTGGTGCCCGGAACGCCGAGCTCGCCGATCCGGTCGATGCGGTAGGTGCGCCAGTCGGCGCGATCGCGATCCCAGCCCAGCAGGTACCAGCGGCGGTCGAACAGCACCTGGCGGTAGGGCTCCACGCGGCGTTCGGTGTGCTCCCCGCTGCGGCTCGTGTAGTCGAATCGCACGTCCTGGTGCATGTGCGCTGCGGTCGCGAGCAGCTGCACGGTTCGCAGATCCAGTGCCTGGGTGGCGCGGGCGGTCGTCTCGGTCGCCGAGGTGAGCGCCTGAATCCGGGCGCGCAGCCGGGTCGGCACGACGCGTTCGAGCTTGCGCAGGGCACCTTCGGCAGCATCGTCGGCCCCGCCCATCTGGGTGAGCGCGGCGATCCGCAGGCCGACGACGGTGGCGACCGCCTCGTCGTCGGTGAGCAGCAGCGGCGGCATGGCCCGACCGGCGACGAGCTGGTAGTTCCCGCCCGGTCCGCGCGTCGAGGAGACCGGGTAGCCGAGCTCGCGCAGGCGGTCGAGGTCGCGCCGCAGGGTGCGCGGTGATGCGCCCAGCCGCGCGGCCAGTTCAGCCCCGGGCCAGCTCCGGCCGCTCTGCAGCAGCGAGAGCAACTCCAACAGCCGTGTGCTCGGATCCGTCATCGCATTGATTGTTTTTCATCCTAGTCGGCCCGCAGCTGCGGGCCGCAAAGTTTCACGTCGATGGGGTGTCGCATGCGCCGCAGGCGCATAGCCCACCTACGACACCCGCACCGCCGCGGGTTCTCAGAGGCTTCCTGGCGAGGACGGCCCCTCCGCCGTGTATTGGGGACATACATCAGGAGGGGCACCCACAGACCAGGGAGCCTCTGAGGTTCCGCCACCCGCACCGCCATCCAAATTGAGGCTGGAAAACCTCATTCGAACCTAACCGGAATTGTGGCCAGGATTCGACCACAACCGGCCGTAGCGTCCCTGGCATGGCACATGAACCCGAGAAGATCGTCGTCACCACACCCACCGGACACGTGGGATCCCGAGTCGTGCAACTGCTCGTGCAGGCGGGCGTGCGCCCGACGTTGCTGATGCGCGAACCCGCCAAGCTCGACGCGGCGACGCGCGACCGGGTCGACGTCGTGCAGGGCGACCAGGGTGATGCCGATTTCGTCCTCCGCGCGACGAAGGGCGCTGACCGCCTCTTCTGGGTGGACCCGCCCACCCTGGACGACGACCCGGCCGCCGGCTACGCCCGCATGGGCGCCAACGCGGCGCGAGCGGTGCGGGAGAACGGCATCGCCCGCACCGTGTTCCTCAGCAGCGTCGGCGCGGAGAAGCGCCACGGAGCCGGCGAGATCGATGGCCTGGCCCGGACCGAGGAGCAGCTGGATGCCACCGGCGCCGACGTGCTGCACCTGCGCTGCGGGTACTTCTTCACCAACCTGCTCATGGAGCTCGACGGCTTGCGAGAGGGCGTGCTCCGCACCACGTGGCCCCTCGACTTCTCGATGCCCTGGGTCGATCCCCGCGACATCGGCGAAGTGGTGGCCGCTCGGCTGCTCTCGGACGGTTGGTCGGGACGCCACGTGCAGGCCGTGCACGGGCCCGAAGACCTGACGTTCCCGCAGGTGGCCGAAATCCTGAGCCACGCGGTGGGACGCGAGGTGCGCGCCGAGCGGATCTCCGATGACGAGTTCCGCGCCTCGCTGCGATCAGCAGGCTTGAGCAACGGACAGGTTGAGGGCGTCGTCGGCATGTCGACCGGGCTGCGCGAGAACTTCGTCCCCGAGAACGAGCGCAGCATCCTCACCACGACGCCGACCGCTCTCGCCGCCTGGGCCCACGCGCACCTCCGGCCCCTGCTCTGATCCGCGCGTGTGCAGGGGGCTGTGCGCACGGCTCCCTGCACGCCTGCGGCTCTAGGCGGGCGGAGTGCCGGTGCCGAAGGGCTTGCTGCCCAAGGCTTCCCGGCCGTGCGGCGTGCCCCAGCCGGACAGGTCCGGGCCCGCCGGGACGATGCCGGTCGGGTTGATCTGGTGGTGCGTCGCGTAGTAGTGGCGCTTGATGTGGTCGAAGTCGACCGTGTCGCCGAAGCCCGGCGTCTGGAACAGATCCCGGGCGTACGCCCACAGGACCGGCATCTCGGCGAGCTTCTGGCGGTTGCACTTGAAGTGCCCGTGGTAGACGGCGTCGAAGCGCACCAGCGTGGTGAACAGCCGGACGTCGGCCTCGGTGATCGCGTCGCCGACCAGGTAGCGGCGATCCGCCAGGCGCTCGGAAAGCCTGTCCAGGCGCGCGAAAAGCCGCTCGAAGGCCTGCTCGTAAGCCTGCTGCGAGGTGGCGAAGCCGCAGCGGTAGACGCCGTTGTTCACGTCGGCGTAGACGCCCGCGTTGACCTCGTCGATCTCCGCGCGCAGGTGCTCCGGGTACAGCTGCGGCGCGCCCTCGCGGTGGTGCGCGGCCCATTCCGTGGACAGGTCGAGCGTCAGCTGCGGGTAGTCGTTGGTGACCACCTTGCGCTCCGCGACGTCCAGGACCGCGGGAACCGTGTAGCGGCCGGCGAACTCGGGATCGGCGGTCAGGTACGCCTCGGAGAGGAAGGCGATCCCGGTCGCCGGGTCCTTCTCCCCCGGATCGAGGGTGAAGCGCCAGCCGCGCTCGTCGCGGATCGGGTCGACGATCCCCAGCGACAGCACGTCCTCCAGCCCGAGCAGGCGGCGCACGATCACCGACCGGTGCGCCCACGGGCATGCCAGGCTCACCACCAGCCGGTACCGGCCCGGCTCCACCGGCCACCGGGACGAGCCGTCCGCGGTGATCCGCTCGGTGAACCGGTTCGCCTGCCGCACCCACTCGCCCCGAGTCGAGGTCTCCGCCGCGAACTGCGCTTCGGCCATGCACCCACCCTAGGCCCGGCGCGGACCCGGTTCCGGTTGAAACCGGGGTTTCCCAGCAAGTGGACGCGCCCGTCGGGGTTCCGGCGCAGTTTCAATTGAAACCGCGGGTCACCGAGCCCGGTTCCGGATGGTGGAATATTCCGGTTTCCGGCGGTGCGGATTAGGGTGCCGGGCATGGATCTCGATCTCTCCGGCCGCTGCTTCCTCGTCACCGGCGCCAGCAAGGGGCTCGGCTTCGCCACCGCCCGCGCGCTCGTCGACGAGGGCGCCGACGTCGTCGTGTCGTCCTCGTCCGAGGACAACACCGCTGCCGCAGTCGACGCGCTCGGCGACCGCGCTCGCGGGCTCGCCGCCGACCTCACCGACCCCGCCGCCCCGCGCCGCCTGATCGACTACGCGCGGGAGCAGTTCGGACGGCTGGACGGCCTGTTCGTCAGCCACGGCGGCCCGCCCGCCGGGCTGCCCAGCGGGCTCGACGACGACGCGCTGCGCCGCGGCCTGGAGATCGCCACCATCGCCCCGATCCGGATCGCCCGCGAGGTCGCCGCCGAACTCGGCGACGGCGGTTCGATCGTGGTCCTGACCTCCACCTCCGGCGCGGAGCCGCTGACCGGGCTGGCCAGCTCGAACGTCGCCCGGCCCGCGACGCAGGGCTTCGTGAAGGACCTCGCCAACGAGGTGGGGCCGCGCGGGATCCGGGTCAACGCGCTGCTGCCCGGCCGCTTCGAGACGGAACGAGCCCGCGAACTGGCCGCGCAGAACCCGAAAGCCCAGGAGCAGGCCGAGCAGGCGGCGGCGCTGCGCCGGTCCGGCGACCCGGCGGAACTGGCCGCCGTCGCCGCATTCCTGTTGTCCCCCAAGGCTTCCTACGTCACCGGCGCGGCCTGGACGGTGGACGGCGGGCGACGCGCCGAGATGTGATCAGACGACGCCGTGCTCGTCGAGCCCGGATCCGGCGGGGCCGTGCGCCCTGCGCCCAGCCGAGGCGGCTATGCGCGGGACCGCCCGGTCAGCCCGCGCTATGCGCGGGACCGCCCGGTCAGCCCGCGCGTTTGGCGAGCACGTCGGCGTGGCACGGCTTGGGCGCGCACCAGCAGCCCAGCGCGCGGCCGTTCAGCACGCCCTCGCGGAGCTCCGCGAGCAGTTTCGGCTGCTCGTCCAGCCACTGCTCGTAGTGCCGGACCATCGCCTCGCGATCGATCTTCGCCTCCTTGAGGAACGGGCTGGCGAACTCCGACTCCGGCCAGTGGTGCCGCGGTCCCGCGTGCCCCACGTAGGTCAGCAGGCCCTGCTCCTCCAGCCACGGCACCAGGTGCTTGTGCGGGCCGTCCTTGCGCACGTTGACCACGATGGTGTGCCCGTCGAGCAGGGCGTCCGCCCGCTCCCGCTCGTCGTCGTTCCAACTGCTCGCCTCGTCCGGCAGCACCACGAACCACCTCCGCCGCTCAGGGTGCCGTGCCCGGCGGCGGGGGACAATTTCGCGCCGCACGACGCCGATCACCCGGAGCCGGCGCGACTCCCGGGGAATCGCGCCGGCTCCGGGTGATCGAGGCCGATGGTGGTGACGCGCGGTGGGCGCGTCGCCCGATCAGACGTCGGTGATGCGGAGGCCCGCGTGCGCCTTGTAGCGGCGGTTGATCGCGATCAGGTTCGCCGTGAGCGCCTCCACCTGGTGGGCGTTGCGCAGGCGCCCGCCGTAGATGCCGCGCACGCCCGGGATCACGTCGGCCAGCTCGCGGACCACGTCGGTGGCCTCCCGGTCGTCGCCGAGCACCAGGACGTCCAGGTCCACGTGGGTGACCGCGAGATCGGCCAGGGTCACCGCGGAGACGTGGTGGAACGCCGCCGTCACCCGGGACTCCGGCAGCAGCTGCTCGGCCTGCTGCGCCGCACTGCCCTCCGGCACCGGCAGCGCGTACGGCCCCAACTTGTCGAAGCCGAGCGGGTTGACGCAGTCGATCACGATCTTGCCGGCGAGCTCAGCCTGCAACGACTTCAGCGTCTCCGCGTGGCCCTCCCACGGCAGCGCGGCCAGCACGATGTCCGATGCCGCCGCGCAACCCGCGTTGTCCTGGCCGGAGACGTCGCCGCCCGCGATCTCGACGATCTCGGCCGCCGCCTGCTGGGCGCGCTCGGCGTTGCGCGAGCCGATCACGACCTTCAGGCCCGCCTTCGCCCACCGGATCGCCAGCCCCCGGCCCTGCGCACCGGTGCCGCCCAGCACTCCGACCGTCATCTCCCGCACCTCAGCCACCCTCGGCCCCTTTCGTCGCCATCGACCGTGCTCGATCCACGATCGACCCGAGGAGAGCAATTCGCCACGGGGTGTGGGTCAGGCCACTTCGAACGCGACGTCGCGGCGCACCGGATCGGCCTCCACGAGCCGCACCCGGACCTGCTGGCCCTCGCCGAGGCCGGTGCCGCTGCACCGCGCGATGACCGGCGGATCGGCCACGAACACCTCGCCTGCCGTGCCGTTGGGCACCCGCAGCACCGTCGCGGCGAACTCCTCGCCCACCCGCGGCGCCAGCGACCAGGCCTGCGCCTGCGCGATGCAGGCCCGCTCCACCTGCCCGGCCACCCGGTCGGAGCTGCCCATCGCCGAAGGCAGCCCGGCCAGCGCCTCGTGCACCCACTCCGGTACTTCCCGGTCCGATGCCACCGCCAGGCAGACCTCGGCGCTGTAGCGATCGACCAGTCGCCGCAGCGGGGCCGTGACGTGCGCGTACGAGGCTCCGATGCCCGCGTGGTTGGCCTTCGCCGGCGCCCCGTCGCCGAAGGCGGTGTAGCCGGCGCCGCGAAGCAGGCGGGTCGCCGCCACATGCACGGCCAGCGCCTCCGGGCGGATCGGGTCGAGCCCGGCGAGCGCGGCCGCGGGCGGCGTGTCCACCGGCCAGTGCACGCCGAGCCGGGTCGCCGACCGGCGCAGCCCGGCCACCGTCTCCGGCTCCGGATCGGGCACCGTGCGCAGCACGCCGATCCCGGCCGACAGCATCATCTCCGCCGCGCACATGCCGGTGAGCAGCGAGATCTCGGCGTTCCACGCCTCGACCACCAGCCGCGGCCGCAGCACCAGCCGCCACCCACCGCCCCCGTCGGATTCCACCTGCTGCTCGGGCAGGCCGAGTTCGATCGCGCCGCGCAGCACCGCCTGCTCTCGGCGCAGCCGCCCGACTTCCGGCAGCAGCTCGATGGACGGATGCGGGACACCGAGCCGCAGCGAGCGCTGCACCCAGTCGTAGTCCAGCTGCGCGACCGACCGCACCAGCGCCCGCCGGACGTCCACGCGCACCGGCAGACCGCCGGAATCCAGATCGATCGTCCACAGCACCGCCGCTCGCACCTGATCGGGCAGCAGGCTCGCGGCGTCTTCGGACAGCCGCGTCGGGTGCAGCGGGATGTTGCCGTCCGGCAGGTAGAGCGTCTGCCCGCGCCGCCGCGCCTCCACGTCCAGCGCGCCGCCGGGCACCACGAACGCGGCCACGTCGGCGATCGCGTAGTGGATCCGGTAGCCGCCGCGCCGCCGCCGGACCAGCACCGCCTGGTCGAGGTCCTTCGCGCCGGGCGGATCGACCGTCACCAGCGGGAGGTCGGTGGCATCCACCCGCGCGCCGGTCGGCACCTGCTGCGCGACGGTCTGCTCCACCTCGGCCAGCGCGGCGGTCGGGTAGTCGACGGGCAACCCCAGCTCGGCGCGGATCGCCGAGAAGTCCAAGCCCAGTTCCGGCCGGCTTCGGCCGGTCGGTAAGGCGGCGGCAACTCCGGTGCCACCCGGTGAGGTCCCCGCCGCCGCCACGAGCTCAGTCCTCGCTGTTCCAGCGCTGGTCGGCCTCGTCGGCCGCCTTGGTCCGCTCCTCGGCTATCTCTAGCGCGCGAGCCGCGGTCTCCCGGTCCGGGTACGGCCCCAGGCGCTCCGCAGCCCGGCAGCCCGCCTTCGGCTCGACCTGCCGATGCGTCAAACAGAAGTACCAGCTTCCGCGCCCCATGCATCGAGCCTCGCACGACGGCGCGCACCTGTCACGCGCCAGGCGGCGACACGACCGGTATGTCCCAACCTCACCAGGCCGGCGGTGGCGGCGCCGCCGGGGTCGGCTGCGAGCCGCCGGGAGTCTGGCGCGGGATCGGGTCCAGGCAGGACACCAGCACCTGGTGCGTCTCCGGGTTGTCGATGCGGCGCCCGTCCCGCATCCGGTACTCCAGCTCGCCGTTGTCGTCGACCTCGACGGTGCACCCGACCTCGGCGAGCTGGTCGTCGTCGAGATCCACCAGCCGCTCGTAGCGGGACGGGACCACCCGGTACACCGGCCACTGCAGGTGCCCGAACGCCTGGTGGAACTCCGCCAGCAGGTTGCTCATCTGGTGCTGCCACGGCAGCGGCATCGCCTCGGCCAGCGATCGCGGCAGGACCGCGTACCCGGCGTCCACGCCGGGCAGGGGCCGGGCCAGGTAGTCCCCGAGCGGAGTGCTCGACGCGGGCGGACCGGACGGCCGCGGAATCGGGTCTGGTGTGAACATGGTCAACCCTTTCCGAAGGTCAGCAGGCCGCCGCCATTCTTACCTACCGCGCACCCCCGGCGGCAGGAGCTTGCACGCCCGTCGACGGCGTGTCGGCAGGCGGTGCGGGCCCGTCGGCAGGCGGAACCGGCGCGGTCGACGGCGGCGCGGTCTGGGCCGCCGGCGGTGGATCGGTGGCCGGGCGCACCACCGTGGGCAGCAGCTGACCGCCGTCCCACAGCTTCGTCACCTCGACCGATTCGCCGGGCTGCGGCGCGTGCAGGACCTCGTTGTCGCCCAGGTAGAGCGCCACGTGGTGGATGCCCTTCGGGTCCCGGCCGTAGCCCCAGAACACCAGGTCACCGGGCTGCGCCTGGGCCAGCGGGACGTGCACGCCGCCCTGGAAGTACTGCGTCTGCGAGTACTTCGGGATCTCCACCCCGGCCGCCTTCCACGCCTGCTGCGTCAGGCCCGAGCAGTCGAAGGAGTCCGGCCCCGCCGCGCCCCACACGTACGGCTTGCCGAGCTGGGTCTGGGCGTACTTGATGGCCTGATCGGCGAGCACGCCCGCGCTGGGCAGGTCCTCGCAGCCGCTGATGCCCTCGACGTCGCCCTCCACGCTCACCAGGTGCGCCGCCATCGGCTCCCACTTGTGGTAGCGCAGCGGGAACGCCGAGCGCTCCACCCGCTGGGCGGCCTCGCCGAACCGCATCTCCTCCCAGCCGGGCACTTCGAGCAGCACGTCGTAGAACTTGTTGATCTGGTAGTCCACGTCGGTGACCTGCTGCACCGTGCCCCAGCCCATGGACGGCCGCATCTGGAAGATGCCCAGCGAGTCCCGGTCGCCGTGGAACAGGTTCGCCAGGTTCGACTCGGTCTTGCCCGCCTGGATGGCGATCTGCCAGGCCCGCGGCGGCAGGCCGCGCTGCTTGCCGATCTCGATGATGCGCTGGGCGATGCCGACCGACTCGTCGGTGAGCGTCGAGGCGTCCCGCTCCCCGCGCCCCTCGCCGTCGCCCCACGGCCCCAGGTCGGCGCTGCAATTCGACCAGCCGGCGCCGCGACCGCCGCTGCCGACCAGCAGCGCGGTCACCGCGCCGACGCCGATCAGACCTGCGAAACCCGCGAGCACGACGACCGCAACCACGAGCTTCCGCATGTCAGCCTTCCTTGTCGTACTGGGCGACTCGCCAACCGGCCGGCGTCTTGTTCACGGTCACCGCCAGCGCGCCGATGTCGGTCGGCAGCCGCACCACCATCGAGCCCGAGGTGGAGCTGATCGCGCTGGCCGCGCCGGTGATCACGTTGCCCGCGTTGCTCGGGTCCACCGACGACATCTCGGTGAGGAACTCGTCGGTGGTGTACGGGCGGAGCTTGGCCAGCCACTGCTGGCGGTCGGCGCCGACGGGGTGGTCCACCCACGCCTTGCCCCACTGCTCGACGACGACCAGCCCGGCCGGGTCCGGGGCGACGGGAGTCGGGGCGGCCTGCGGCACCGAGATCGTCGGCGGCGCCTTCGTCCGGGTCGGCGGCGGCACGACCGCCGAGTGCTCGGCGGCCCTGGTGCGGGAGGCGGCCATGTTCGTGCTCGGCGCCGGCTCGGGCAGCAGGTAGCCGACGACGGTGGCCACCGCGGCGAGCGCGACCACCGCGCCCACCAGGTGCTTCGGGGAGCGCAGCGGCCAGCCCCACAACCTGCGGTACACCGCGGCCCGCCCGCGGTGCGTGCGGATCGGCATCAGCTCCCCCTCCTGCGCCAGGTGCCACCTTCGAAGCGGCGAAACCGCTTGGCCCGCCTACGCAACTCGCACCGCCGCGCAAGACGAGCCCGTCGACAATTCCTCAGCCATCTGCGACCTCCAGGCCTCTGGACGGCCGGTAGACCACGTAGACCGGACGTCCGGCCACGACCTCCATCTCCGCTCGGCGCGGTCCCGGTGGCTCCGCCGCTGGGCCGGGCACCGGGGAGCCCGCCGTGCGCGACGGGATCAGCACCGGATCTTCGTCGATCCCATCCCATTTGGCATCCGCCACCGGGTTGGTGTCGACGACCCGGCTCGTGCTCCGCGCCTCCGGCAGCGCCGCCGCACCACCCGGTCGGCGCACCGCGCCTCCGATGGGCAGAGCGGCGCTCGCGCCCGGCGCGACCGCCGCCGGCGCGTCGCGATCCAACCGCTGCGCGGTCGCGACCGACATGTGCTGCGCCTCCGGCCGGCTCCGCCAGCGGCCGCGCTGCGGCGTCCCGGACTCCTCGTCGGGGTCCATGCCGCGGACCTGCTCCCAGAAGTTGCCGCCCTCTTCGTCCTGCTTGGGGCGCCCGCGGAACCGCGAGAACAACCCCTGCGGGGCGCGCGGCACGGCGCGGCTGACGGTGCCCACCGACAGCTGGACCATCTGGCCGATCCGCCGCACGGGCTTGGCGACCAGCAGGAACACGATCGTCACCAGCGCGGCGAGCAGGATCTGGGTCAGCGCGGAGAAGTTGCGCAGCGGGTCGAAGACCCAGGTCAGGATGAGGGTGTGCAACCCGGCCAGCGCCGAGATCATGACCACGTTGAGCAATGCCGCGCCGGCGACGCGGCCGATGGTGCGCAACACTTGGTGGTAGATCAACGCCACCAGGCCGATCAGCGGCCCGGCCAGGATCAGCACCCGCAGCAGCACTTGGGCGAGCAGGATCGTCGCCTTGGCCAGCAGCTGGAACGCCGCGTAGGAGAAACCCTGCACCAGCGCCAGCACGCCGGCGCCGACGCGGCTGCCGTCGACGCCCTGGAAGTAGCCGTAGGAGCTGCCCATCTTCCCGGCGACGTCCTCGAACGCCTGCTTCTTCGGTTCCGGGGAGCCTTCATCTGCTCCGGCGTCGGCCTCCTGCCTGCTCCACGCCTGGGCCCGCAACAGTTCCCGGCCGAGTTCCTTGGCCTGGGGCGAATCGGGCGAGCCGAATTCCCCGCGCAGCCAGTTGCGGTAGACGACCTGGTCGTGCAGCAGAGTGGGCAGCGCATGCCGCTCATCGACGCCGACTTCCCGGAGGAACCCGGCCTGCACCGCCGACGTTCCCTTGATCACCACGTCGTCCAGCGCGTGCGTGTAGACCAGCGGTGTCAGGTAAGTCGCGGAGGCGAACCAGAGCCCTGCCAGCGCCCACATGCCGCGCTTGCCGATGGAGGCCAGGTCGCCCGACCAGATGTAGCGGAACAGCACTATCGCCAGCACCAGCGCGACCAGTCCGAACCACGGGGTGAACACGCTGTCGTAGAGCGCGACGGTGCCGGTGGCGATGACGTCGTCCAGCGGGGTCATCAGGTCGCGGTCGAGCAGCGCGTAGTGCAGGCCATTGGTGGCGCCGACGAGGTTCTTGGCGATGTTGAACATCTCGTTGCCGAGCCACGTGTCGACCAGCGCGTTCGGGTTCGTCACGCCCTGCGGGCCGCAGCCGAGGTCGTAGGTGTGCCAGACCAGCCCTGCGTACCCGACCTCGTTGTAGGCACTGCCCGGATACCCGGTGCCGAGCGAGCCCGGATCCAGCGCGCCGACCATGCCCGAGCCGGGGCGCTCCGGGTTCGGCGCTTCCTTGCAGTCCAGGCCCTGACCCCAGGCCGGGGCCCCGATCAGCGCCTGGATGGCGATCAGCCCGGCGACGAGCGCGAACGCGCGGCGCTTCGGAGCTCCCGCGGCGAGCCGCTCACGCCGCTTCCGGTGGCGGCGGAACAGCATCGCGACCACCAGCGCGAACAGCGCGGTCGCGAGCGCAGCGCCGCTGATCTGGCCGTTCACCGCGCGTCTTCCCCACCCCGCTCGCCCGGCCGGCCGGTCGAGCGCTCGCTGCCGTCCTCGGCGTAGCCGATGCCGACCGTTTCGAGCTCGAACTCGTCGAACGATTCGTAGTCGTCCGGGTATTCGTCGCCCGACCCCAGCGCGGGGACGCCGGAGTCGGAGTTCGCCCCGTCGGCGGCGGGCGCCAGGGACCGGTGCTCGGCGTAGTCCTCGGCGGCCGGCGTGGTGTCCAACGCGTCGCGCAGGTGCTCCAGGTGGGGGCCGGAGAAGTCGATGCGGATCTTCTCCACGCCGCCGGCGCCGTCACCGAAGATGAACTGGCGCGGCGAGCGGTCGCGTTCGGTGGCGTTGCGGGCCGGGCCCGGCCGGCGGCCGAGCGCCGCCACCACCTGCTCGTACCCGGCGCCGACCGGCACCTTGAGCAGCCGCAGCGCGTCGGCTTGCGCTTGCTCGTCGTCCAGCCGGCCGATGAACACCGAGTCCAGCAGGGACACGAAGCCCTGGATGCGCAGGAAGTCGGCCGGGATCTGGCTGGACAGCAGGACCCGGACGTTCCACTTCCGGGAGTCGCGGGCGAACCGGTTCATCAGCACGCGGCCGGTCGGCACCTCGGAGAGGAAGAACGCCTCGTCGATCCACACGCCCTTGCGCTCGTTCTTGGGCCGCTCGTAGATCGACCGCTGCGTCAGCCAGGCGGCCAGGTTGAGCATCTCGACGCCGAGCGCCTCCGCGTCGGTCCAGTGCTCCCGGCCGACGCCGTCCTTCGGCAGCGTCAGGCCGGCCATGGTCAGCACCGTGAGCCGGTCCTCGCGCCGCTCCGAGTACGGGTCGGCGTTGACCTCGGGGATCAGCAGCGACATCCGTTCCCGGATCTCGTCGAGGAAGTCGGCCACCACCACCGCGTGCTCGTGGTGCTCGCTCGCGTCGCGGCGCAGCGCCTCGAAGACCATGCCCGGGTGGGCGTCCGGCCGACCGCCGACGGCGCGGACCGCGCGCAGCAGCACGATCCGGGTCTGCGGCAGCCTCGCCACCTCGTACGGCAGCAGGCCGGTCAGCACGTCGAGCACCAGGCGGCGCCGGGTGGCCGCGGCCAGCGCGCGTTCGCGGCGCCAGCTGCGCTCCGGATCCTCCTCGTCGACGAAGTGCTCCAGGTCCGGTTCGGCCACCACCCGGTACGGGTTGAGGATGCCGGGCTGGGCGTTGAGCAGGTTGATCGGCCGGGCGTAGGGCCGCAGCTCGGGCAGCGTGCACAGCTCCGCGAGCGGGCCGGACGGGTCCAGCAGCGTCCAGTGCGCTCCGGAGCGCAGCGTCTTGTAGACGATTCCGCCGCCCAGGAAGGACTTCCCGCCGCCGAGCCCGGCGACCATCGCGGTCAGGCCGGAGGCATCGCGGATCTCCTGCGCCATCCACGGGTCCCAGGCCACCGGACGCCGGGTCGCGGTGCAGGTCTCGCCGAGCAGCGCGCCGCGCCGGTCACCGACCTCCGCAGTCGCCTGCGGCACCGCGGACGCCGCCCAGACCACCGAGCCGCGGCGCAGGTAGGCGCTGTTGGCCAGCGGCTCGCCCGGGATGAATTCGCGCGCCATCGCGTACTGCGCTTCGGGATGCTCTATGGCGATCTTGGGCTTGTAGAGGTCGAGGATCTGCTGCGCCAGCCGCAGCGCGTCCCGCTCGGTGGGGCCGGACACCGCCAGCCGCCACCAGGACTTGACGCGCGTGGCCAGGGCGGTGAAGCCGGAGGTCATCTCGTCGTCGACCTCGAGCACCCGGCCCGCCTGCCGGGCCAGCGAGGTCGGCGGCTCCAGGCCGTGCTCCTCGGTGTAGTGCCGGACCTGGGAGCGCACCTTGTTCATCTGCCGCTGCAGCTCGCCGCCGACGTCCTCGGGACGGCGCACGTAGATCCGCGCGGACCACTCGACCGGCGCGGGCAGCCGGTCGGAGTGCTGCACCCACGGGTCGTCGATCTCCGGGATCTGCAGGCCGTGCGTCTGCCCGACGGTGAGCACCGCGAGGTGGCGGGTGACGCCCGCGTTCGAGCCGGTGCGGCCGCGCACGGTCACCGTCGGCGCGTACGGGTCCTGGTGCATGTCGGAGGCGTCGGTGAAGGACGCGAGGTCTTCGGGTTCCCACGGCGCGCCGGGCACCGCGGGCAGGTTGCGGGGCGCGGGCAGTCCCAGCGAGCACGAGCGGTGCATCAGCCAGGAGATCTCCTCGGCGGTCACCGGGCGCCCGTCGAGCCCGGCCGAGCCGATCACCTGGTCCAGGTGCTCGACCTCGCTGTCCAGCGCGACGAGTTCGGCGTCCACCGCCTCCGGGAACACCCGGCGCAGCAGCGGCGCGGCGCGCTCCACGGCGCGGTCCACCACGTTGCGGGTCTGCACCTGGACACCCAGGTAGACCTCTTTCTCCGCCATCGAGCGGCCCATCAGCTGCTGCTGCTCGCCGACCATGTAGTCGTCGAAGGACAGCGCGCCGGGCGTGTCCGGCAGCGGGTAGCGCGAGTTGTGCACGTGCGCCTCGGCCCACATCCGGATCGGATACGGCCGGTTGGTCACGCGCAGGTGCATCCAGCGGCCCTGCAGCTCGGCGTACTGGCCGGCGATCGCCGCGATCAGGTCCTGGCGCTGCGAGTCGGAGCGGAAGGACCAGCGCTGCGGGGAGAGCCGGTACCAGGCGAACACGTCCTGACCGGTGCGCAGCAGGTGGCCGTCGATGGACCGCGCGGCGATCGACGGCGTGTAGTTCGGGATCGACTGCTCGTCGCCGGGCCCGCGGCCGCGTTTGCCCGGCTTGGCCTTCGCGCTGCGGACCTTGCCGTTCGAGCCGCGGGGACCCGGAACCTGGTGCGTGTTGCGCTCACGGCCTGGCCGGCGACCGAACACCGCGAACCTCCTTGCTACGCGTGCGCCTGCTGGGAACCGTGCTGCGGGCGGCCGGCTGCTGCCTGGGCCGGGCGGGCCGCTGCTGCGGCACCGGGCGTCCCCGCTTGGACTTCTTGGGGCGAGGCCGCTGCGCCCGCACCTTGATCCGGGCGGCGCTGGCGGCGCCGCCCGTGCCGGACGTCTTCTCCCGGGGTGCGGTGAGTTCGCGCAGCCACATCACCAGCACCGCGCCCAGCGGTCGTTCGTGCCCGATCCGGGAGCAGATGATCCGGGTCACGACGATCGTGATGATCACGGCCCACGCGGTGGAGAAGAAGTCGAAGCCGATGTTCATCCGGCGTTCCACGGCGAGCACGAGCAGGAACACCACGAGGCCCACGCCCCAGGCGACGTAGCGGGCGCGCCACGGGAAGGTCGCCTTGGGCGGGCCGAGCCAGACCGCGTCGACCCGGTAGATCTCGTCGTCGGTCCGTATTCGCACGCCGGATCACCCGCCGGTGGTGCTGAACAGGCCCGCGATGAACGTGCCGATGTTCACGCCCGCCCCGTTCACCGCCAGGCCGATGATCGCGAGCGCGACGATCACCCCGCCGACGCGGCGCATGACGCCCGCGTTGTCGCCCTTGCCGCCGCCCAGCCAAAGCAGCAGGACCGCGACGGTGAGCAGCAGGAGCGGCAGCAGGTTCTCGAGGATCCAGCTCTGAATGCCTCCGGTGCCCACCTGCGTCTGCTGTGCCAGTACGTCCAGTTGCGCCAGTGTTTCCAGCGGCATGGCGGTCATCTCTTTACCCCTGATTGCGCGGAGTGTCGTCGGGTCGGTACCTCAGCCCGCCGGGCCCGGCCCGGCACGCAGGTACGAGTAGAACATGACATGGTCACCAGAAGTAGTGGTTGCGAGTTCCGGTGTGGCGGAAACGGTGTCGCGGAGTCCTCGCCGTCACGCCGCGAATAGGCCGTTCGGGCAGGCCGCTTTCGGCAGATCACCGGGAAAAGGTCGCCCACCAGGCCGGTTCTGGTCTGGATTCGTGTGGCTGTTCACCCGCTTGCGAGCCCCTTCGTAACACACCGTGCATGACTCCGGTGAGCCAGTGGATTTCCGCACATCGCGTCATGATGCACCCGACCGGATCACGCGAATGTGAAGCCACGGAGCCGGATCGAAACAAGGTGATCTTGACGCGCCAACTCAGGGTAGCGGTTCGGGTACAGCGCCCGACGGGCAGGGCGGCCGCTGCGACCGGCAGGATTGTGCACAGTGGACGCTCCACCGGCCGGAATGCCGAAACGCCCCAGCCACGACGGCCGGGGCGTTGGCATCCGCGAGTCGGCTACTGGCTCACCCAGTAGGCGTAGGACTGGTAATCCGGGTAGGGGCCGAGGAAATCCTGCAACGGGCCCAGTTCGACGGTCAGCGTCGAGTCGGTGACCAGCTCGGCCGGGATCTCGAAGGTGCTCTCGACCCAGCCGCGCGGGTCGGCGTCGAAGTTCCAGACGCCCGCGACCTCCCCGTGCACCGAGACCTGGACGGCGCGGGAGCCGGTCGGTTCGGCCCCGAGCGGCTCGGTCGCGTCGACGCGGCCGGTGATCGTCACCGCGCGGCCGGGGATCAGGTCGTGGAAGGCGAAGGTCTCGCCGCCGACGACGTGCCGCCCGCTGTCGACGACGTCGCCGCCGTCGGGCCCGGTGACCGTCTTGACGTGGGTGCGCGGCTGGAAGCCCTGGTGCGCCGGGACGACCTGGTAGTCGTGCCGCTCCTCGTCGCGCAGGTCGGCGACGTTGAGCCGGTCGCGGATCTGCCCGTCGACGGCCAGCAACGGCTGGTCGCCGGAGCCCAGCGCGTTCCAGTCGGCCTGGTAGATGGTCACCTTGCTGCAGGTCCGCGCGGCCTGGCAGGCCGACATCCCGCCGAGCGTGGTGTGCGAGAACGTCGGCGACTTCAGCTCGAAGGTGATCAGCTCGCGGCCGAACAGGCCGGCCTCGCCGAGGCCGTGCACGCTCCACGAGTCGAAGATGGCGAAGTAGTCCGGTCGCCGATCCTCCGGCAGGTACCGCAGTTCCTCGTAGAGGCTGCCGGCGCCGTGCAGGTTCGGGGTGGCGAACCCGGTGGTGGCCAGCCCGATCAGGTCGACCACGTAGCGGTCCGACAAGTAGGTGATGGCGCCGACGTCGTTGACCGCGACGTTCGCCCCGCGCGGCAGGTTCCCCTTGATCCAGTGGGCGATGCTCACCTGCTGGTCCCGGATGCCGGCCGCCTGCTGGGCCTGCCGCAGGCTCCACGCGGGCAGCTGGGAGACCGTGAACAGCAGCGCCAGCACGACACCGCCGGCCAGCACGGAGCGCCGGGCCCCGCCGGTGAACAGCTGGGCCGCGGTGTGGATGCCGACGACGGCGAACAGCAGCAGGATCGGCATCAGCGGCTGCACGTAGCGCATGTGGTGGACGTCGGCGAACTCCAGCGTCGACACCGAGGCCAGCACCAGCACGACGCCGATCCCGGCGGCCAGCGCCAGGCCGCGCCACTGCGGGGACCGCCGGAACAGGCCGATCACGCCGATCACCGCGAGCAGCAGCGCGCCGGGGAAGACGTAGTCCTGAGTGGACAGTCCCGAGAAGGCGGTCAGGAAGGTGCGGAAGTTGCTGAACACCTTGTCCGCGACTTCCAGCGGGTACACCGCGGGCATGTGCAGCAGCGACTTGGCGAGCACGCCGTTCTGCTCCGCCGAACCCGTCACCGCCCAGTAGAACGCGTAGAGCCCGGCGGCGGCGTAGACCGGCAGGCCGATCCAGGCGATCCGCCCGATCACGCGCGGCCAGGCGGCGCGGGTGCCGCGGGCGTGCGCGATCACGTGCCAGATCATCGCCAGGCTGAGCACGCCGGCGAACAGCAGCGCCTCGGTCCGGGTCAGCGCGGCCACCACCGCGACCAGCGGCGTCCACAGGAACCGGTTCGTCGCGCGCTCGGCGGTGAACACCAGCAGCAGCGCGACGAGCAGGAGGGCGACGAACGCGATCTCCATGCCGCTGGTGGCACCCCAGGCGAGCGGGCCGCTCAGCGCGACGAGCAGCCCGGCCCAGATGCCGACCTGGCGGCCGGCCAGCCGGGTGCCGAGCCGGTAGGTGAGCGCGGCGGTCAGCGCCATGCACAGCGCGCCGAACAGCATCGCGAACGGCAGGAAGGCCCCGCCCGGCAAGCCCAGCGCGTAGGCACCGCCGAGGATCAGCACGTAGAGCAGGCTGCTCGCGCCGGTGCTGATCGGATCTCCGGTGTTGTACTGCAGGAAGTGCCCGGTGCCGATCTGCCGCGCGTACTGCAGGTGGATGTACGCGTCGTCGACGGGCGGGATGAAGTGCCACTGGTTGTAGGCCAGGTTGACCACCAGGAACAGCGCGGTGACGAGTAACGACAGCCCGCCGATGAGCCACGCGGCGGCGTCCCGCAAGGGCCGGCCGGCCGGACGGGCGGTCGTCCCGGCCGCGGCTTCGGCGGGTGCCCCGGCCGGTATCTCGTCGTGTTCGTCGGCGCTGGGCGCCACGAATCTCGTCATGCTCGCTCCGAACGGTGGATCAGCGCGTTCCGATTTCGACGCGCGAGAAGAAAGGAGGACGCCGGCTGGCGGCGCGAAGCGCGGCGCGGCGACTGCGGACTCCCGAGGAACCGACGCCGGACCGGCACCGATTCGCCCCGACCTCAAGAACCCAACGCCGTCACCCTCCGCAACTGAACGCACACGCTGGGGACCTTCGCAAAACGCCCATCCGCGTGCACCCAGAGATTAGCCCTCCCGGGGGATCCGCCGATTGCCGGGTCGATCTTGTGCGGCGGCGTCCGGCCCCGCGTCGACCACCTGCGCGGAAAGCCCTCCGGACCCTCTAGACTCGAATGCGCGGATGAGTCGGCCGGGTGACCGCGGCGGGAGCGATCTCGTCGAGGAAAGTCCGGACTCCACAGAGCAGGGTGGTTGCTAACGGCAACCCGGGGCGACCCGCGGGACAGTGCCACAGAGAACAGACCGCCCGGCGTTTTCGCCGGGTAAGGGTGAAACGGTGGTGTAAGAGACCACCAGCACCCCGGGTGACCGGGGTGGCTCGGTAAACCCCACCCGGAGCAAGGCCAAGAGGACGCCTTCGCGGCGTCTGCGCGGACGTTCGAGGGCTGCTCGCCCGATGTTCGCGGGTAGGCCGCACCGAGCCTGCCGGCGACGGCAGGCCCAGATGGATGGTCACCGACCGGGCCGGCCGCAAGGCTCCCGAGAACAGAATCCGGCTTACAGGCCGGCTCATCCGCCCACGTCTTCCCCGGGATCGGTGGGTCCGTCAGTTTCAATTGAAACTGCGGACCCACCGGTGCTCAGGTGCCTTGGTCGACGGGCCGGGGCTCGGCCCGGGCCAGGCTGCGCAGGGCGGCCGGGCCGGCGCCGATCCGGTCGAGGCCGAGCAATCCCGCGCCGATCACCGGTGGCGCCTCGACGACCCGGACCTCCACCTCCGGCGAGACCTTCGCGCAGCGCCGCGTGATGTCCGGCAGCAGCCGCCGCCCGGCCCCGGCGAGCACCCCGCCGCCGAGGACCACCACCGCGGGCCCGCCGAGCAGTCCGAGGCGGCGCAGCGTCACGGTGGCGAGCAGCCCGATCTCCTCGGCGAGCCGGTCGACCAGCGCGCAGGCGATCGCGTCGCCGCCCTCGGCGACCTCGAACAGCACCGGGCACAGCCCGTGCAGCGCGGTCGCGGGCAGTTCGTCGAAGTGCAGCGCCTCGACGACCTCCGCGGCAGTGCGCGCCCCGAAGTGGGCCAGCACCGCGGGCAGCAGCTCGGTCGGTGCGCCGCGACCGTCTTCGGCGCGCACCGCCCACCACAGCGCCTCCTGCCCGAGGAACGCACCGCCGCCCCAGTCGCCGGAGATCCGGCCGATCGCCGGGAACCGGGAGGTCCGGCCGTCGGGCGCGACCCCGACGGCGTTGATCCCGGCGCCGCAGACGACCGCGACGCCGACGCCGTCGTCGGTACCCGCGCGCAGCAACGCGAAGGTGTCGTTGTCCACCGTCGCCGAGTCGGACCAGCCGCGTTCTTCGATCGCCCGGCGGAGTTCGGCTTCCTCCCGGGGCAGATCGGCCCCGGCCAGGCATGCCGCGGTGTGCACCGCGAACGGCTCCGCGGCCGGCAACCCGGCCAGGGCGGCGGCCCGTCGCGCCAGGTCCGCGAGGCTGTCCAGGCACCGCCGCACGCCGACGTGCTGGGGCGATGCGCCGGGCCCGCGCACGGCGGCCAGCACCGAACCGTCGGCCGCGACGAGCAGCACGTCGGTCTTGCTGTTGCCGCCGTCGATGGCCAGCACCGCGGGCTTCATCGGGTCCACGGCAGGAACGGTGCGTTGCGCCGGACGAGTTCGTCCGCCAGCTGGTCGGCGACGGCGTGCTGGCCGATCAGCGGATGTGCGAGCAGCGCATCGGCGACCCGGTCGCGGCCGCCGCGCAACGCGGCGTCCAGGGCCAGCTGCTCGTACCCGGCGACGTGGCCGATCAGGCCCGCCAGCGAGGGCTCCACCGGCCGCACCGGCAGCGGCCCGGCCCCCGTGGAGTCCACAGTGGAGTTCGTTTCGACCACCATATCGTCCGGCAGGAACGGCAGCGCGCCGTCGTTGCGCACGTTCACCACGTGTTCCGCCGGGCCGCCCGCGGTCAGGGCGTGCACCAGCTGCACCGCGGCCTCCGAGTAGTAAGCCCCGCCGCGCTTCGTCAGCTCCTCCGGCTTCCGCGTCACCGACGGGTCCGCGTACCGCTTGAGGAGGTCCCGTTCGACGTCGGCGACCACCGCCGCGCGGGGCGGGGATTTGCGTTGCTGCGCCAGCACTTCGTCGTGGGCGTAGAAGTACTTCAGGTAGTAGGACGGCACCATGCCGAGCCGCCGCATCAGGCCGGGCGGCAGGCCGATGTGCCCGGCCAGCGCGTCGGCGTGCTCGGCCAGCAGCTCCGGCAGGACGTCGCGGCCGTCGACGCGGACCCCGCGCACCCAGGTGAGGTGGTTCAGGCCGGTGTGCTCCAGCCGGACCGCGTCGGGCGTGACGTCGAGCAGCTGCGCGATCCAGCGGCTGAAGGTGATCGCGACGTTGCACAGCCCGACCGCGCGATGTCCCTCCGCCAGCAGGGCGCGGGTGACGATGCCGACCGGGTTGGTGAAGTTGACGATCCAGGCGTCCGGCGCGACGGCCCGCACGTGCTCGGCGATGTCCAGCACCACCGGAACGGTCCGCAGCGCCTTCGCGAGGCCGCCCGCCCCGGTGGTCTCCTGCCCGATGCAGCCGCAGTCCAGCGGGAACGTCTCGTCCCCGAAGCGCGCTTCCTGGCCGCCGACGCGCAGCTGCAACAGCACGGCCGATGCCCCGCTGGCGGCTTCCACGACGTCCGGCGTGGTGCGCAGCCGCGCCGGGTGGCCCGCCTCCTGCAGCAGCCGGCGGCAGAACGCGGCGACGACCTCCAGCCGCTCCGCGTCCGGATCGACCAGCACGATCTCGTCGATGGCCGGCTCCCGCCGGACCGCGAGACCGTCGATGAGTTCGGGCGTGTAGGTGGAACCGCCGCCCACCACGGTCAGTTTCATCGCTCGCTACCCCTTGACTCCGGTGAAGGTGATACCGCGGACGAAGGCTCGTTGCGCGAACAGGAAGAGCACGATGACCGGCAGCATCACCAGCACGGTCGCGGCCATCGTCAGGTTCCACTCCACCCGGTGCATGCCGCGGAACGACGCCAGCCCGATCGACAGCGTCCAGGACTGCTGGCTCTCGCCGGCGTAGAGCAGTGGGCCGAAGAAGTCGTTCCAGGTGTAGAGGAAGCAGAACAGCGCCGCCGCCGCGATGCCGGGGCGCGCCATCGGCAGCACGACCCGCAGCATCGCGGTGAACTCGGAACAGCCGTCCACCTTCGCGGCGTCCACATAGGACTGCGGGATGGTCAGGAAGAACTGGCGCAGCAGGAAGATGCTGAACGCGTCGCCGAACAGGTACGGGATGATCAGCGGCCAGATCGTGCCGGTGAGCTCGAAGCGGGTCCACACGATGTACAGCGGCACCGCGGTGACCTGCGGCGGCAGCATCATGGCCGCGATCACCAGCACGAACGCGGCGTTGCGGCCCCGCCAGCGCAGCTTCGCCAGCGCGTAGGCCACCGGGATGCTGGAGATCAGCATGAAGACCGTGGCCAGCACCGAGTAGAGCAGGCTGTTGGCCAGGTACTGCAGCATCGGTGCCTTGGTGAAGACCTCGCCGAAGTTCTCCCAGTGCCACTCCCGCGGCCACAGGTCGGCGGTGAGCGCCTGCTGGTCGGACATCGCCGCGGTGAGGAACACGAAGACCAGCGGCAGCAAGAACATCAGCCCGAGCGCGATCCCGATGCTGTGCACCGCGACCCAGTACAACCGCCCGTGCGACATCAGCTCACCTCCTCGGCGTTGGTGCCGCCGCGCATCCGGCGGATGAGCAACGCGGTGAAACCGAGGGAGAACACGAACAGCACGACCGCCATCGCCGCCGCGTAACCCATGTTGTAGTAGTGGAATCCCTGCTGGTAGAGCCAGGCCGGGAAGGTCAGCGTCGCGTTGTCCGGGTAGCCCAGGACCTTGCTGCTGCCCACCACCTCCGCCTGCCCGGAGGCCACCGAACCGGCGACCACGGCCTGGGTGAAGTACTGCAGCGCGAAGATGATCGAGTTGACCACGCCGAACAGCAGCACCGGCGCGATCGACGGCAGCGTGATGTGCCAGAACCGGCGTGCCGGGCCCGCGCCGTCCAGCGCCGCCGCCTCGTGCAGCTCGTGCGGCACGTCCAGCAGCGCGGCCAGCATGATGATCATCAGCTCGCCGCTGCCCCACAGCGTGAGCAGCGTCAGGGCGGGCTTGGCCCACGCCGGGTCGTTGAACCACAGCGGTCCGTCGATGCCCAGCAGCCCCAGCAACCCGTTCACCGGCCCGGTGCCGGGGTTGAACAGGAAGGTGAAGGCCAGCGTGGCCGCCACCGGAGGCGCGAGCGCGGGCAGGTAGCAGAGGGTGCGCAGCAGCCCGACGCCGCTGCGCACCCGGGCGAGCACGGCGGCGACGCCGAGCGCGAACACCACGCGCAGCACCGTGAGGACCACGACCAGCCAGATCGTGTTCACCGCGGCGATGCGCACCACCGGGTCGCCGAAGAGCAGGTACGCGTAGTTGCGCAGCCCGACCCATTCCGGCGGGGTCAGCAGGTCGTAGCCGGTGAACGAGAAGAACACCGTGGCCAGCAGCGGATACGCGAAGAAGCAGCTGAACCCGATGATCCACGGAGCCATGAAGCCCAGCACCCGCAGGCGGTTGCGCGCCGTGCGGGCGCGGGCCGGGGCAGCCCGCCCCGGCCGCGTCCGTTCCAACGTCGCCACCATGCCGTCAGCCGCCGCCCAGCGCCTTGGCCGCGTCGATCTGGGCGTCCAGTTCCCGCAACGCCCCGCCGAGATCGGTGACCTGACCGCTCTGCCACTTCACCGAGAAGTCCTCGGTGGACTTCATGTAGGCGCCGCCGTTCGGGCTGGGCGGGCTGGCCACCAGCTGCGGGTTGTCGAACAGGTCCAGGAAGGTCTGGTACTGCTCGCTGCTCTCCAACCGGGGATCGTGCAGCGCCGCGGTGGTGGTCGGCACGTTCTTCAGGCCGTTGGCCAGGTCCACCAGCGCCGTCGTGTCGGTGGTCAGGTAGCGGACGAGTTCCCAGGCCGCGCCGGCGTTCTCCGCGCCGCGCGGGATGCCGATGATCGTGCCGGTCACGAAGCCGGTGCCGTAGAGCTCGGGCTTGTTGTCCGAGACGGGGAACGGCGCGGTGCCGAAGCGCAGGTTCGGCGCGTCGTCCTCGATGAACCCGGTGCGGTACTCGCCGTCGATCATCATCGCGACCTTGCCCTGCTGGAAGGCGTTGTCCGCGGAGTACTGCTGGCCGAGACCGGCGGTGAACTGCACCAGCTTGTCCCAGCCGTAGAAGTCGACGAGTTCCTTCTGCCAGCGGTACATCTCCTGCCAGGCCGGGTCCTGGCCCAGCACCGACTTGCCCTGCGCGTCCATCCACGTCGCGCCGAAGTGCGGCGCCCAGTTCCACGGGTGGTTGGCCTGCGAGGTCAGCACCGGCAGGAAGCCGGCGACCTTGATCGAGCCGTCCGGGTTGAACTCGGTGAGCCGCTTGGCGAGATCGGTCAGCTCGGACGTGGTCTTCGGCGGCGCGGTGATGCCCGCCTTGGCGAACAGGTCGGCGTTGTAGTACATGCCGTAGACGTCGGCCAGCAGCGGCATCGCGCAGCGCTTGCCCTGGAACTGCGTGTACTCCTGGACGACCTTCGGAATCTGGTTCAGGTCGACCTGGTCGCGCTGCAGGTAGGGGCCGAGGTCCTGCCAGGCGCCGCTGGAGCAGAACTGGCCGAGGTTGATCGTCTCCGCCGAGAGCGCCACGTCCGGCGGGTTGCCGCCGCGGATGGCCTGGGTGATCTTGTCGTCGTCCTGGTTGCCCTGGCTGTTGATGGTGATGTTCGGGTGCTTGGCGCGGAACCCGTCGAGCACCCGGTTGAGCACGTCGAGCTCGCGATCGGTGAACTGGCTGGACACCGTGACGGTGACCTGCTGGTCCGGTCCCGGCGCGGGCTGCGGACCGTCCGATGTGGAGCCCGCCGTGCAGGACGCGGCGACCAGCGCCGCCACCGCCGTTCCCGCCGCCGCTAATGCTCGTGAGCGATAGTTCCGGTTCTCACCGGAACGGCCGCTCACGACCGTTGACCGTCTCATCGCGCCTCCTCCAACTGGACTTCCGGGTCGGATCGGATTCCCACCGCCGTGGCGGGCAGGCCGAAGACCTGCTCCCGGGCGAGGCCGAGGGCTACTTGCAGGGCACCCGCACGCACCGCGCGCTCGGTGCACTCCGCCGGTTCCACGGGGGTGCGCGGCACGACGAGGCGGTGCAGCTCGGCGGCGACCAGGTCGGCGAACTGCCGGCCGCCGACCTGCGCGATCTCGGCGGTCAGCAGCACGAGTTCGGGATCGAGGACGCTGACGACCCCGGCGACGCCGGTGGCGACGCGGCGCGCCAGGTCGGCGAGGAACGCCTGACCGGCGGCGCCCGCGGCGTGCGCCGCCTGCACGGCCGCCGCTCCGTTGCGGGCCTTCAGGCCGTGCGCGCGGGCGAGCTTGTTGATCGACCGGTAGCTCAGCAGGCCGCCCAGCCGCGAGCCGGTGCGGTCCACGCCGGTGTCCAGCCGGGCCCGGTCGGGCGCGCGCATCCAGTCGATCTCGCCCGCGCCGCCGGTGACCCCGCGGTGCAGCACGCGGTCGATCACCACGGCGGCGCCGAGCCCGTCGCTGAGCCAGACCAGCACGAAGTCCCGGACCTGCTGGGCCCGCCCGGCGGTCATCTCCACGAGCGCGACCAGGTTGACGTCGTTGTCGACGATCACGTCGGTGCCCAGTTCGGCGCGCAGCCGGCCGGGCAGGTCGAAGCCCTCCCAGCCGGGCAGGTGCGGGGCGAAGCCGAGGTGCCCGGTGGCCGGGTCGACCGCGCCCGGCGAGCCGATCACGACCTTGGCGAGCTGGTCGGGGCGCAGCTCGGCGCGGGCGGCGGCCTCGGTCATCGCGGTGGCGAACGCCAGCGGCGCGTCGTTGCCGGACGGCAGCGCGCTGCGGTGCTCCACGCGGATCTCGCCGGTGATGTCGGCGATCACGATGTCGACCTCGTCGGGGGTCAGGCTCACGCCCGCGACGTGCGCGAGGGCGCCGTTCACCGACCACATCTGGGCGGCGGGCCCGCGATTCCCGCCGCGCAGCTTGCCGCGGCGCACCATGCCGGCCTTCTCCAGCCGGGCGAGCAGCGCGACGGTCGCGGGCTTGGACAGGCCGATGACGGCTTCGAGCTCGGCCCGGGTCAGCGCGCCCCGCCGCAGCATCGCCTCGATCGCGGCCCGATCGTTGATCGCCCGCAGCAGCCGCGGGCTCCCGTCCCGCGCCGCCCCTGCTTCCCGCGCCACCGAAACCCCTATCCGTTAACTTCCTATACGGTTTCAGGGCACGCTAGTAACCCACCTCACACATGTCAATGGTCTGAACCAGGGACGCTGCGGGACGGCTCAGCTGCGCCGGGTGATCACACGGCGAGCGCACACCCACCCAGCCCAACCCCTTCGGCGCCGCACAACCACGAGGCGACGCTGGAACCAGTCGAGTGCCCGTGTGCATTTTGTGTTGCTATGGCGACACAAAATGCACACGGGAGAGCCGCCTTCCACACCGGTGCCGGTGCCGGAACGCCGCAATTTCAATGGAAATCGAACCTCTGATTTCCATTGAAATTGCGGACCTCCGGGTCAACCCGCAGCCGCGGGTCGCAAAGCCGCATGTCGATGGGGTGTCGCATGCGCCGCAGGCGCATAGCCCACCTACGACACCCGCACCGCCGCGGGTTCTCAGAGGTTCCCTGGCGAGGACGGCCCCTCTGCCGTGTATCGGACATACATCAGGAGGGGCACCCACAGACCAGGGAGCCTCTGAGGTTCCGCCACCCGCACCGCCACGCAAAACGAGGATGGAAAAACCTCATTGAAATTGCGGGACGGACAGCGGCGCCCACGGGGTGCGGCGGTGGGGAGGTCGTTACGACCAGTGGGAGATGTCGTTGACCAGGCGGACCGATGCGTTGCCGTCCGGGTAGAACTCCACGATCGACAGCGACGCCAGGTCGAGGTGCAGCCGGTAGAACATCGACGGGCCGACGTCCAGGGCGAGGCGCAGCAGCGCCTTGATCGGCGTCACGTGGCTGACCACGATGATCGTCTGCCCCGCGTACCGGGCCACGAGGTCGTCGCGGGCCGCCGTGACCCGCTCGAAGACCGCGTCGAGGCTTTCGCCGCCCGGCGGCACGATGCTCGGGTCGCCGAGCCACTTCCGGTGCAGCTGCGGGAACTGCTCGGAGGCCTCCCCGAAGGTGAGGCCCTCCCAGTCGCCGAAGTCGGTTTCCAGCAGGCCGTCGTGGAAGTGCAGTTCGCCGCCGGTCGCGTCGGCCACGGCCTGCGCGGACTGCCGGGTCCTGGTCAGCGGCGAGGCGATCACCGGTGCGATGCCGTCCGGCGTGATCACGCCGTCCATCGCGGCCAGGCGCTTGCCCGCCGCGCGCACCTGCCGCTCCCCCAGCGGGGTCAGCGCGACGTCGCCCCGGCCGGAGTAGCGCCGGTCCACCGACATCGGCGTCTGCCCGTGGCGCAGCAGCAGCATCTTCGTCGGCGTGCCGTCGGCGCCGAGCCATCCGGACGGCCGGATGCGCGCGGAGCTCGTGCTCGCCTCACCCGACGTCGACGTGCCGCTCGACCGCTCGGCACCGCCGGCCTGCCGGTCCATCGCCTCGTTGGCCAGCCGGTCGGCGTGCGCGTTCTGGGCGCGCGGCACCCACTGCAGGTCCACGCGGCCGAACCCGGCGATCAGCTGCCGCGCCTCGGCGGCCAGCGGCTGCAGGTTGACGTGCTTGACCTTCCAGCGCCCCGCCAGCTGCTCGATGACCAGCTTGGAGTCCATCCGCACCTCGAGCTCGGCGGCGCCGAGCTCGGCGGCGGCCCGCAGGCCCGCGATCACGCCCTGGTACTCGGCGACGTTGTTGGTCGTCACGCCCAGCCCGATGGAACGCTCGGCGAGCACCTCGCCGGACTCGGCGTCGCGAACCACCGCGCCGCATCCGGCCGGGCCCGGGTTGCCGCGCGATCCGCCGTCGGCCTCGACGACGACCCGCGAGCTCACCGGTTCTCCCCGGTCCGCACCAGGATCGCGCCGCACTCCTCGCAGCGGACCACATCGTCGGCCGCGGCCTCGCGCACCTCGGTCAGCGCGGAGCGGTCGAGCTCGATCCGGCAGGCGCCGCACCGGGCGCCCTGCAGCAGCCCGGCCGCGACGCCGCGCTGCGCGCGGATGCGCTCGTAGAGCGCGAGGAGGTCCGCCGGCATCGCCTTGGTGATCAGGTCCCGCTCCGTCTTGCGGCGAGTCTCCGCCACCTCCAGGTCGGCGAGCGCCTCGTCGCGGCGGGACTGGATGTCCGCGAGCCGCTCCTCGGCGGCGGCGACGGCCTCGCGCGACTTCGTCACGTTCGTTTCGAGGGCCTCGCGCTGCTCCATGACCTCGAGCTGCTCGTCCTCCAGGATGCCCTGGCGGCGGGCGAGCGTCTGCAGCTCGTGCTCCAGGTCTTCGAGCTGCTTGGCGGACGCCCCGGCCGCCATCAGGTCGCGGTCCCGCCGCTCCCGGGCGCGCACCTGGTCGACCTCGTTCTCCAGCCGCTTGACCTCGCGGTCCAGGTCGCTGAACGCGGTCTGGGCGACCACCAGCTCATCGCGCTTGGCGCGCACCTCGCCCTCGGCCTGGCCGATCTGCTCCAGCTCCGGCAGCGTGCGCCTGCGGTGCTCGACGCGGTTGAGTTCCGCGTCCGCCTCCGCGAGATCGAGCAGCCGTCGCTGAACGGCGGGGTCGGCTTTCACGCGAGCGCCCTCCCTGGGTCGGATGCCGCGCCGGCGTGAACGGTCCACGGGTCGGTGCGGCGGGTGGAAACGAGGACTTCGACTGTATCCGGCAGCGCGGCGGCGACGATGTCCGCGGCCTGTTGGCACCACGGCCACTCGCTCGCCCAGTGCGCCACGTCCACCAGGGCGGGCACCTCCGCACCGGGCACGTCGGCCCGGGCCAGGTGCTCGCCGGCCGGGTGGTGCCGCAGGTCGGCGGTCACGTAGGCGTCGACGCCCGCCGCGGCCGCGGTCGCCAGGTAGGAATCGCCCGCACCGCCGCACACCGCGACGGTGCGGATCGGCCGCTCCGGGTCGCCCGCACCGCGCACGCCCCAGGCCGTGGTGGGCAGGTTCTGCGCGACGCGGTTCACGAAGTCGCGGAACGGCTCGGCCTCGGGCAGCTCGCCGATGCGCCCGAGCCCGGTCTCGGCGCCCTCCGCGCGCGGCACCAGCGGCCGGCGCACGGTCAGGCCGATCGCCGCGGCCAGCGCATCCGACACGCCCTGCACCGCGCTGTCGGCGTTGGTGTGCGCGCAGTACAGGCCGATGCCGGAGCGGATCAGCCGGTGCACGATCCGCCCCTTGGGGTCGTCCGCGGGCACCCCGTGCACGCCGCGCAGCAGCAGCGGGTGGTGCGAAACCACCAGCTGCGCGCCGAAATCCACCGCCTCGTCCACAGTGGCCTCGACCGGGTCCACGCAGAACAGCACCCGCTGCACGACCGCGTCCGGGTCGCCGCACGCCAGGCCGACCGCGTCCCAGCTCTCCGCCAGCTCGGTCGGATACGCCTCCTCCAGCGCGCCGATCACCTCTCGAAGCCGCACCACCACCGGCTCACCCCCGTCCCAAGATGTCGCGTAATGCCTTCACCAGCAAAGCGTTCTGCGCCGGATCGCGAACCGCGACCCGGAGGTGATCGGGTCCGAGACCGGGGAACGTGTCACCCCGGCGGACCGCGATTCCGTGCTGCCGCAACGCCTCCCGCACCTCCGCCCCGCCGGCCACCTGCAGCAGCAGGAACGGGGCGCGGGCGGGCAGCGCGATCCGCAGCCCCGGGATGCCGTCGAGCTCCGCGACCAGCCCGGCGCGGTGCTCGTCGAACTCGGCCGCCGCCTGCTCCGATTCGGCCAGCGCCGCCGGCTCGCAGCAGGCGATCATCGCCTCCAGCACCAGCGCGTTGACCGGCCAATGTGGACGATAACGGGACAGCCGCCGCAGCAGCTCCGGATCCCCCAAGGCATACCCCGCGCGCAGCCCCGGCAGCCCCCACATCTTCGTCAGGCTGCGGAACACCAGCAGCCCCGGTTCCCGGCAGCCCGCGAGCGACTCCGGCTCGCCCGGCACGGTGTCGGCGAACGCCTCGTCGACGAGCACCACCCGGCCCGGCCGCAGCAGCCGTCGGATCTCCGCCGCCGGATGCAGCACCGACGTCGGGTTGGTCGGGTTGCCCAGCACCACGAGATCCGCCTGCTCCGGCACCGCGGTCGCGTCCAGGCGGTAGCCGTCCGCCGGATCCAGCTGCACCCGAGCCACCTCGACACCGGCGGTGCGCAGCGCCAGCTCGGGTTCGGTGAACGAAGGGTGCACCAGCGCGGCGAGGCGGGGGCGCAGCGACGGCAGGAGCGCGAAGCCCTCCGCGGCCCCGGCCAGCGGCAGGACCTCGTCGGCGGTGCGGCCGTGGCGGGCGGCGGCAGCCGACCGAGCGGCCAGGTCGTCGGCGGCCGACGGGTAGCGGCCGAGGCGGTCCAGCGCCGCCGCGAGGCGGTGGCGGAGCCATGCCGGGGGGCGGTCGAGGCGGACGTTCACCGCGAAGTCGAGCAGGCCGTGCTCGGCGTCGACGTCGCCGTGGTGGCGCAACGAATCCCGGTCGTCCCCGCTGTTCATCCCGGGCAGTCTAACCAGGACCGACTCGGGGCCGTGCGCCCCGAAGGCAGCGGTGATCCGACCGTCCCCCGGCGAGTGCGCCGCGCCGGGCGGGGCGAGGCCCGCGAGGTGAACGGACCGTTCGTCCCGATAGGCGGAGCGAACGGTCCGTTCACTCCTCCGGTCCCTGCGGCCCCGGCCGGGCGCGGGCGATCCGTACCCTCGGGAAACGTGCACATCTCCTTCATCTGTACCGGCAACATCTGCCGTTCCCCGATGGCCGCCCTGGTGTTCCGCGAGCAGCTGCGGCGGGCCGGGCTGGACGGGCAGGTCGAGGTCACCAGTGCCGGGACCGGGCCGTGGCACGTCGGCGAGCCGGCCGATCCGCGCACCGCGAAGGTGCTCGCCGACCACGGCTACCCCACCGAGCACGTCGCGGCCCAGGTCGACGACCACCACCTGGACGCCGACCTGCTCGTCGCGATGGACGCCGGACACCTGCGCGCGGTGCGCCGCCTCGTCGACGGCTCGACCGAGGTGCGGCTGCTGCGCTCCTTCGACCCGGACTCGTCCGACGACGCCGAGGTCCCGGACCCGTACTACGGCGGGCCGAACGGGTTCGACGACGTGCTGGCGATGATCGAGGCCGCGGCGCCGGGCCTGCTGGCCTGGGTCCGCGAACGGCTGTGACTGCCATGCGCGACCAAGCCCGGGCGGTGGCAGCGAAGATCACCGGGCGGACACCGGCCGACGTGCGCCGGCTCAGCGGCGGCGACACCTCGGCCGCGTTCGCGATCCGCCTCGACGACGGCACGACGGTCTTCGCCAAGACCGCACCGATGCCCGGCGCCATCGCGGCCGAAGCGGCATCGCTGGCCTGGCTCGCCGAGCCCGACGCCATCGCCGTCCCCGAGGTGCACGGCCACGACGAGAACTGGCTGGTCACCGAGCACATCCCGGCGGCGGCGCCGAACGCGCTCGCCGCCGAGCGCCTCGGCCGCGAGCTCGCCGCGCTGCACGCGGCCGGTGCGCCCGCCTTCGGCGCAGCGCCGCCGGGTGGTCCGGCGGACGCGTGGATCGGCCTCGCCCGGATGCGCAACGAACCGGACGAGCAGTGGCCCGCGTTCTACGCCCGGCACCGGGTCGAGCCGTACCTGCGCCGCGCCGTCGACGCGGGGACGCTCAGCGCCGAGGGCAGCGCGGTGATCTCGCTGGTGTGCGCGCAGGTCGACGAACTCGCCGGACCAGCCGAGCCGCCGGCGCGGCTGCACGGCGACCTGTGGAGCGGCAACGTGCACTGGGGTGCGCAGCGGGCTTGGCTGATCGATCCGGCCGCGCACGGCGGGCACCGCGAGACCGACCTCGCCATGCTGCGCCTGTTCGGCTGCCCCCACCTGGACCGCGTCGTGGCGGCGTACCAGGAGGTCAGCCCGCTGGCCGAGGGCTGGGAGCACCGGATCGGACTGCACCAGCTGTTCCCGCTGCTGGTGCACGCGGTGCTCTTCGGCGGCAGCTACGCGGGCCAGGCCGTCGCCGCCGCCCGCTCCGCCCTCCGCGCCAGGTAGGCGGTACCCGAAGACGGCCACCGCGTCCCACGCGCTTCGGCCGACGACTACGTCACACCGGCAGGACCGGCCGTCCGGGCGGCGCCCGGTCGTGCGCGCGTCCCGGGCAAAACGGGCGCTGACCTGCCACGATCCGGCTCCCACAACCGAAAACCGCAGGTCAGATTGCTTCGGTTACCGTGTAGGAGTGCGCCTGAAGTTCTTGCTACGACCCGGTTGGCTCGGCCTGATCGCACTGGTCGTGGTGTTCGCGTCGCTGTGCTTCACGCTCCTCGCCCCCTGGCAGTTCAGCCGCAGCGACGAAGCGCAGACGCGCAACAACGCCATCGCCGAGTCGTTCCACGCGCCGCCGAAGCCGCTCGCGGAGGTGCTGCCCGCAGGGCAGGCGCCGGACCAGCGGACCGAGTGGTCGCAGGTCGTGCTGCGCGGCCAGTACGTGCCGGAGGGCGAAACGCTGGCCTGGCAGCGCACGGTGCTCGGCGAGCCCGCGTTCGAGGTGCTGACCCCGTTCCGGCTCGACGACGGCACGACGGTGCTGGTCGACCGGGGCTTCATCCGCCCCGTCGACGGCACCCGGGCACCGGACTACGCGGCCGCGCCGACCGGCGACATCTCGGTGACCGCCCGCGTCCGGACCGACGAGCAGGACAGCAAGCAGCGCCCGCTGTTCGAGCACGACGGGCACCGCTGGGCCTACGCGGTGAACGCGGAGACCATTTCGAACGGCACCGGCCTCGCCCTGCGGCCGGGTTACGTGGTGCTCAACGAAGGCCAGCCGGGCGTGCTGGGCGCCATGCCGCTGCCGCGCCTGGAATCGGGGCCGTACTTCTCCTACGCCCTGCAGTGGATCGCCTTCGGCATCATGGCGATCATCGCCATCGGCTACCTGGTGTACTCGGAGCTGCGCCCCGACGCCCGCCCTGCCTGGCAGAACGCACCGGCCGGGGAGAAGTCCGCCGGCGGGCCGGAGCCCGGCGCGAAGGGCGGCCGCCGCCGGAAGATCTCGGTGGCCGAGGCGGTCGCCGAGGAAGAGCGCCGGGAACGCGAAGAAGAGGCCCGCCGCAAGGCCGAATCCCAGGCCCCGGCCGACGACGCGGCCCACCAGACCAACCACGCCTGACGACGCCACGAGGCCCGCCCGATTTCGCCTGGAATCGGGATCCGGCCCACCCATCGAGGGCATGCGCTCAGATCTTCGCATTTCCGCAGGTCAGCTCCCGTGAGCACTTTGGGTCGCTATAACAGCACAAAACACTCACGACGCCTGACCAGGCGGAACGTCAGCGGTTACGGCGGTCCTTTCGGATGCCGCGGGTCAGGGCGAACGCCGCCGTCAAGACTCCCGTGACCGTGCCGATCACCCGCGAGAGCTCGACGCTGCGGGTCACGTCGCCCGCGTCCGCCGTCCGGCCCTCCCCCAGCACCGGGCGCTGCTCCACCACATGGCCGTAAATCGTCCGGCCGCCGAGCCGGATCTGGAGGGCACCGGCGAACGCCGCCTCCACCTGGCCCGCGTTCGGGCTCGGGTGCGCCGAGGCGTCCTGCCGCCAGGTCCGCCACGCGCCGCCCGCCGAGCCACCGACCACCGGCGCGCACGCCGAGGTCAGCACGGCCGCCAGGCGCGACGGCACCAGGTTCAGCACGTCGTCCAGGCGCGCCGACGCCCAGCCGAAGTTGCGGTAGCGCGGCGAGCGGTGGCCGACCATGGCGTCGAGCGTGTTGGCCGCGCGGTAGCCGATCAGCCCCGGCACCCCGGCGATCGCTCCCCACACCAGCGGCGCCACCACCGCGTCGGAGGTGTTCTCGGCGACCGACTCGACCGTGGCCCTGGCCAGGCCCTGGCCGTCCAGCACCGCCGAGTCCCGGCCGCACAGGTTGCGCAGCCGCACCCGTGCCGCGTCGATCTCGCCCGCGTCGAGCATCCGGGCCATCGCGGTGCCCTCGTCGGCCAGCGACGAGCCGCCGAGCACCACCCAGGTGGCCAGCCCGGTGACGGCGGCCTCCAGCACCGGGCTGCGCCGGGACAGCCGCTGCGCCAGGACCCCGACGCCGACCGTGCCGCCGACCAGCAGGCCGGTGTAGGCAATGCCGGCCAGCCGCTGGTCCCGGTGCAGCGCCCGCTCGGCGGCCTGGGCGGCCTTGCCGAAGAGCGCGACCGGATGCCCGTCCTTCGGGTCGCCGATCGCCGCGTCCGCGGCCACTCCGAGTAGCAGTCCGACCGCACGTCCCGCGCTCACCGGTGCCGTTCCTCCAAATCGATCCGATGCCCACCAACAAGCCCGGAAACCCGGCGTTCGCGCTGGTGATCGGTCGTGAGCGCGGCTGGTCGCCAGGACGGCCAAAGGCGCTCACGAGCCCCGCTCACCGCGGGTTCCCGGCATTGCGAGTGGCCCGGTCACGGGCACCCCCGACCTCGCAAAGCTCCCCGGAACGCTACCGCTGGGGCTGGTGGGGCCGGTCACCGCATGCCAGGTGACCAGCCGTGTCGGCCGGACGGGATATCGTGGCGGACCGTGACGGCCCCGGACCACGAAGCCGATGTGCTGCGCGCGGGCGTCGCGGGAACCACCGCGACGGACGCGCCGGCCACGCAGGCTCCCGAGCAGACCCGCGACGGCGGGCAGCGCCTGCAGCTCTTCGCCTACCTGCAGGCGCCCGAGCACCGCACCTACCTGGCGATCATGCGGCTGTTCACCTCGACGCTGCTGGCCGACCTGTCCGCCGGCGAGGTGGGCGCGGCGCTGGCCGCCGCCGAGCGGGAAGGCCGGGTGGCCGCCGGGGAGTCCGATGTGGACACCGTGATCGACCGGCTCAAGCAGCTGGTCAAGTGGGGCAACCTGGTGGTGGGCCGCCGCGAGACGATCGCGTCGAGCATCGCCGAGTTCCAGCACGGCAGCGTGCGCTACCAGGTCAGCAAGCTCGCGGTCCGGGTGCAGCGGGACGTCGACGCGCTGCTGCGGGTCCCCGAGGGCGCCCGCGAGGTGTCGCGCGAGCTGCTGCCCGCCATCGACCGCGGCCTGTCCGGGATCGGCGAGGCGCTTTCCGCGGCCCTGACCGCCGAGAGCCGCGATCCGCGGGCGAAACCCGCGCGGCAGGCGCGGGAACGGCTCGCCGAGCAGGTCACCACGGTGTTCCTGCAGCACGCCGAGCTCGCCGCCACGGTGCGCGACTTCTACGCCTACCTCGGCCAGGTCGTCACCCGCCACCAGCTGGCGCCCGACGAGATCTCCGGGTTCCGGAACCTGCTGGTCGAGTACATCCAGATGGTCGTCGAGGACGTGCTGCGGCACACCGGGACGATCGCGGGTTCGCTGGCCGGGCTGGCCGGCGTCCGCGGCGAGCTGCTCCGGCTGCTGGGCCCGGCCGACCAGCTGGGGATCGACGTGGAGCGGGCGCGGGGCCGCACCGCCGCGGACTGGCAGGAGCTGACCGACTGGTTCGTCGACTCGCCGGGCCGGCCGAGCCAGGTCGCGGCGCTGCGCGAGGCCACCGCCCGCGCGATCGGCTCGCTGCTGGCCAGCGTCAAGCGCGCCACCTCCGGCGGCGGGCTGGTGCCGGGGCGGCGCGGCGAGCTGCTGAAGCTGGCGAAGTGGTTCGACGGCGCCGACGAAACCACCGCCCACCAGGTGTATTCGGCCGCGTTCGGCCTGCACTCGGCGCGGCACCTGCTGCCCGCGCCGGACTACGACAGCGACAACGACAAGGTGTCGTGGCGCGACGGCCCGGTGCTCGACGTGACGGTGAGCGTGCGCAGCCGCGGAGATCGCGGAGCGCGCGGGCGGACCTCGCGGGTGCTCGACGACCCGATGACCGAGGAAACCCTGCTGGCACAAGCCCGGCAGGCCGACGAGCGGCGCTCCACCGCGGTCGCCGAGCTCGCCGCGGCGAGCTCTCGGCTGGACGAACAGCGGCTGTCGGCCGATGCTCTCGGCGTGCTGTGCGAACTGCTGACGCTGGCGATGGCGCAGCGCGACGGCTCCGACGACGCGGGCACGGCGCTCGACCCGGTGCACCGGCTGCGCGTCACGGTCCGCCCCGAAGCGGGCCAGGAGACCCGGATCTCCAGCGCCGCAGGCACTTTGACGCTCCGGGACACGGTGCTCGAAGTCTCCGGCGACGGCGCCATCCCGGACACCTCGGAGCCACTGCCCGGAGCCGCCCGATGATCAAGACCTTCGACGAACTCCCGGACATCGACGCGGCGAACGCGGTCCGCTGCGCGCGCGTGCTGCTGCGCCGACCGCTGCTGCGACCCGGTGGCCCGGACGGCGACCTGCTGCCGATGATCTACCGGCAGCGCGTGGTGCTCCAAGAGATCTTCTCGTCGCTGCTGGGCTACCGCCTGGTGGTGGAGCGCCGCTTCGCGCGGCTGTACAAGTCCGGGCCGGGCGTGGACGCCACCCGCGGTGAGGCGTCGTTGTCGCCGCGCGGCTACGCGTACCTGGCGCTGACGCTGGCGGCGCTGACCGGAATCGGCCGCCAGGTGCTGCTGTCGCGCCTGGTCAGCGATGTCCGCGCGGCCGCGGCCGAGGCCGGGATCCAGGTGGTCGACGACCCGGCGGACCGGCGCGCCCTCACCGCGGCGCTGCGGCACCTGGTGGCGCTCGGCGTGATCACCGAAACCGAGGGCTCGGTGGCCGCGGAGGCCACCGCCGAGGCGCTGATCACCATCGACACCGACCTGCTCGGCCAGCTCGTCTCCGGGCCGCTCGCCGAGGCGGAAAGCCCCGAGCAGCTGGTCGAGCTGGCCTCCGCCGCCGGGCCCCGGAACCTGGAGCACGCGGTGCGGCGCCGGCTGGTCGAGGACCCGGTCGTGCTCTACTCCGACCTGCCGGCCGAGCACTCTTCGTGGCTGCGCGAGCACGTGACCGGCGAATCCCGCCTGCTGGAGCGGTTCTTCGGCCTGGTCAGCGAGTGCCGCGCGGAGGGCGTGGTGGTCTGCGACCCGGAGGACTACCTCACCGACCTGGTCTTCCCCGGCCCCGGCACGGTCGCGCGCATCGCGCTGCTGGCGCTGCCGGAGCTGCTGGGCCGCGCGGAGCCGGACGCGGCGGGCAAGCATCCGGTGACCTGGCAGGACTTCGTCGACGTCTGCCAGGAACTGGTCGACTCCTATCCGGCCGCCTGGTCCCGGCAGGCCACCGAGGACCACCAGGCGCTGGTGCACTCGGTGGTCGCGCTGCTGCGCCGGCTCGGCCTGCTGCGGGAGCTCGACGGCCGATGGCTGCTCAGCCCGGCGGCGCACCGCTGGCTGCCGCAGCCGGACGCCACCCCGGCCCCGGGCCGGGAGCCGGAACCGGCGGCCCCGGAGCCACCGGGCTGGTCGCTGTTCGACGAGATGACGGTGTTGGACGAGATGCAAGGGGACGGTCAACGGTGAGCGCGGACAGCACGGAATCGGTGCCCACTGCCAACCGCTGGCGGCTGCACCGCGGCGGGATCGTCAACATCTGGCAGTACGCCGAGACGACCTTCGACCTGGGCGGCGGCCGGGCGATCTTCCAGGGCACCAACGGTTCCGGCAAGTCCCGCACCCTGGAGCTGCTGCTGCCGCTGTGCCTGGACGGCGACCTCCGCCAGCTGGGTTCGAAGGGCTTCGACACGGTCAGCATCCGGCGCCTGATGCTCGACGAGTACCCGGGCGGGCCGAACCGGATCGGCTACGCCTGGATCGAGCTGCACCGCGAAACCCCGGGCGGCGGCGAGGAATTTCTCACCTGCGGCATCGGCGTGAAGGCGTCGAAGACCTCGCAGTCGATCAGCGACTCGTGGCGGTTCATCACCAGCCGCCGGGTCGGCATCAACCTCTACCTGGTCGGCGCGGACCGGGTGCCGCTGGGTTCGGCGCAGCTGCGCGAGCTGCTCGGCGCCGACTGCGTCCTCGACGACCAGGCGTTCCGCGCGAAGGTCGCCGCCTCGGTCTACGGCGTGCCCGCCGCGCGCTACGGCGACCTGCTGCACCTGCAGCGCACGCTGCGCAACCCCGACGTCGGCCTGAAGGTCCTGGAAGGCCAGCTGGAGCAGATCCTGTCGGACGCGCTGCCGCCGCTGGACCCGGGCCTGATCGAGCGGCTGGCGACGTCGTTCGACGACCTGGAGTCGATCCGGGAGAACATCGTCCGGCTGACCGGCGCGGACAAGGCGCTGACCGCGTTCTTGTCCACCTATTCCGGCTACGCCTTCGGCGCCCTGCGCGACCGCGCCGATGCGATGCGCACCGCGCAGGACAGGCTGCGTGCGCTGCGCAAGGAGCTGACCGGCCTGGAGAAGCAGGTGGCGGGCAAGCAGCAGGACCGGGAGAGCGCGCAGGAGACGATCGCCGAACTCGAACGGCGCGAGGCGGAGCTGGAATCCAGCATCGACGCGTTGCGCTCCCACCCGGCGTATTCCGAGCTGCAGAACCTGCGCGACCGCGAGCGGCTGGTGGAAAGCGCCCGCGCCGCAGCGGTTTCCGCGCTCGACACGGCGAGCAAGCACCGCGCGCAGGAGCACCGCTCGGCGGAGTCGGTGGTCGGCATGCTGCGCCGGTTGACCGGCGATTCGGAGGCCGCCGGGCAGGCCGCGGCCCGCGCCGCGCAGCAGCTTTCGACGGCGGGGCTGGACGGGGCGCTGGTGCCGCGGCCACCGGCGATTCCGGCCGCCGAGGTGCGGTCCGAGCAGACGCGGGTGCGCACCTCGCCGGAGCCGGACGCCGAGCCGCTGCCCGTCGACCGCTACGCCGCGCCGCAGCTGGACACCGATGCGCTGGCCGCGGAATTCCGCGCCGCCATGGGAACTTCCGAGGAGGTCTCGGCGGTCGCCCGGCAGCGTTCGGCGCTGACGCTCGCGCTGCACCAGCAGGCCCAGGAGCTGGACGGGGAGCAGGACAAGGTCGTCGAGCTCCAGCGGCAGGCCCGGCAGGCGCAGCTGACCTCGACCGAGGCGGCCGGCCGGCGCAACCAGGCGCAGCAGGAACTCGCCGACGCCGCGGCGGTGTGGGTGGAGCGCGCGCAGAAGTGGGCCGTCGCCTGGCCATCCACTGTGGACGACCAGCTGCCGGAGCCGCCGTCGGCGGAGGACCTCGTCGCGGACCGGTCGGCGACGCGGCAAGCCCGCGAGCAGGCACGCCGCTGGGCCAAGCCGCAGCTGCACGAGGCCCGCCGCCAGGTTGCCGAGGTGGAGCAGGAGATCACCGAGCTCCACGCGGAATCCCGGTCCCGCGAACAGGAACTCGCCGAGCTCCGCGCCGGGCACGAGCAGACGCCGAACCGCCCCGCCTGGGCCGACGCCGAACGCGACACCGCCCGGGGCCGGGCCTTCTACGAACTCGTGGACTTCCAGCCGTCGCTTGACGAGTCCGACCGGGCCGGGCTGGAGGCGGCGCTGCAGTCCAGCGGGCTGCTCAACGCCTGGGTCACCGCCGAAGGCGAGGTCCCCGGCCTCGCCGACCTGCTCGCCGCGCCGGCCGAGCCGGGCTCCGGCGGCACGCTGGCCGAGCTGTTGTCGCCCGCCGCCGAGGCCGACTGCCCGGTGCTGCCGGAGCGGGTCGCGGCCCTGCTGGCCTCGGTGTCGATCGACGGCGGCGCCGGGCTTTCGGTGTCGGTCACCGGCGCCTGGCGCGCGGGGGTGCTGTCCGGCTCCTGGCGCAAGGAAGCCGCGGAGTACGTCGGCGCGGGCGCCCGCGAAGCGGCCCGGGCCCGGCGCATCGCGGAGCTGGAGGAAGATCTCGCGCGGCTGCGCGCGGAGACCGGCGAAGCCGAGCGGCGGCACCGCGAGGCGAGCGAGGACACCGCGGAGCTGGAGCAGCACCTCGAGTCCTACCCGGACGACAGCGACCTGCTGACCGCGCACGCCAAGCTGACCACGGCGATCGAGTCCGCAGAGGACGCCGACCAGAAGGCCGTGCAGCTGCGCGAGCAGCACGAGAGCGCCGATCAGCGCTGGCAGGCGGCGCAAGCCGAGCTGGTGCGCTCGGCAGGCGAAGCCGACCTGCCCGCCGACACGCAGGCGCTCGACGCCGCCCACCGCGCCGCCCTCGACGCCCGCGCGGGCATCGACGCGCTCCGCGAGGCGATCGAGTCGCGCTGCCTGCCGACGCTCACCGACCTGCGGGAGCTCTCGCTGCACCACGACGCGGCGGTGGCCGACCGGATGGAGGCCGAGTCGCAGGCCGAGCAGCGCTGCGCCGAGTACGCGGAGCAGGCCACCGGTCTCGCGGAGCTCACCTCCGCCGTCGGCGGCGAGGCGCAGCAGATCGCCGACAAGGTCGGCGCGTTCGAGCGGGAGCGGGCCGAGCTGCGCACGCAGCTGCCGCAGGCGCGGGAGAAGATCAGCTCGCTGCGGGAGTCCTCGGCGCGGTTGGAAACCCAGCTGGAGCACAAGCAGTCCCAGCTCGCGGGCCGCGAGCAGGATTCGTCGGCGGCGACCGAAGCCTTCCAGCAGGCGCTGCGGATCCCGGGCCTGTGGTCGGCAGCGGACGTCGGCGAGACCGCGCCGGACGACCTGGCCGATGCGGCGCGGGTGCTCGCCGAGGCGGACCGCCGGGGCTCGTCGGAGGCCACGGTGCTCAACCGGCTGCAAACCCTTCAGCACTCGCTGAGCGGCAACTACGACATCACGGCCGCCGACCAGCACGGCCTGCTCACCGTGACCGTCACCGGCGAGGAGGGCCCGCAGCCGGTGGCCGATGCCGCGCGGCGGGTCGGCGAACGGCTCGCCGAACAGCGCGGCTACCTCAACGAGCGCTACCAGTCGATCTTCGCCGACTACCTGATCCGCGACCTCGCGGAGCGGCTGCGCGGCCAGGTCGGCATCGCCGAAGACCTGTGCAAGCGGATGAACGAGGTGCTCGACGGCGCCCGCTCCAGCCAGGGCGTGCACGTCCAGCTGGAATGGCAGCCGTCGGCGGCGCTCGGCGACGACATCAAGCAGGCCATCGACCTGGTCCGCACCCCGTTCGCCAGCCGCAGCGACGACCAGGACGCGCTGCTGCGCCGGGTGTTCACCGACCTCATCGAGTCCGAGCGGGACAGCACTTCGGGCGGCTACGCGGAGATCCTGGCGCGGGCGCTGGACTACCGGTCGTGGTTCGCGTTCACGGTGCGGGTCCGCGACATCGGCCCGGACGGCAAGCCACGCGTCCGACGGCTGCGGCAGCTGTCCTCCGGCGAGACGCGGCTGATCTCCTACGTGACGCTGTTCGCCGCGGCGGCGGCGTTCTACGACGCGGTCAGCGTGTCCTCGGACGGGCGCGGGCCGCTGCGGCTGGTGCTGCTGGACGAGGCGTTCGAGCGGCTGGACGACCCGACGATCGCGCGGATGCTCGGCCTGCTGGTGGACCTGGACATGGACTGGCTGATCACCTGGCCGAGCGGCTGGGGCGTGTCCCCGAAGATCCCGAAGATGCACATCTACGACGTGCTGCGCCCGCGCAGCGGCCACGGCATCGCCTGCACCCACACCACCTGGGACGGCGCCGCCCTCGACCGCACCGACGGATGATCCCGGCGCGGCGGGGCGTGGCTCCGGGCCGTTGATGCGGCAGCGGTTCCGGCGAGGCCGACAGGCGCGAAACTGGCACCACCTGCGCAAACGGAGCAGGGTGATCACGGACGGGCGCATGTTCTCGCGAAATTGCGCCCATGCCGGGTGACGGTGGGCCTCGCCGGAGCCCTGCCTCGGGATCCGGCGGAGGTGGGGTTGTCAGCGGGCGTCCTTGACGCCGCATACTTCCGAACGAATGGGGGCGAACTGACGTGAGTGCCGAGGACGACGTCCGCGCGGCGTGGGGCGTCGAGCCGCTGCGCGGACTGTGGGAGAAGGCCCGGGAAGCGCTGGAGGCGGCGAGCCCGCCGGCGACGTTCCGGCTGGAGCTGCCCGATGCCGAAGCCCAGCGAGCCGTCGGCGAGCTGTACGGCCGCCCGATGTGGGGCCAGGGCACCCGGATCAGCCTGTCCAAATTGGACGAAGCGACCCGGCGGAGCCGGTTCGCGTTGGGGCTGGCGGAAGTCCTGGAGATCCTGCACGAGCGGCCGCTGGGGCGACGTGAGGCCGCGGAGCGGGACGAACGGCGCGAGCGGACCGCGGAGACCGTGCGAGCGGCACTCGCGGAGCGAGGGCTCGCGACGGCCGCATGGGCGGAGCCGTGGACGCAGTGGCTCCAGCAGTACGGGCGAGTCGGCGACGACGAGCTACCCGCCGTCGCGCGGAGCGCGGCCAAGGCGCTGGGCGCGCTAGCGCTGGCGGAGCCGCCGGAGGCGTGGACGTCGCGCAGCGAGCTCGCGGCGAGCGTTGGCGGAGCGCATGCGCTCGACAACGGCACGGCGTTGAGCCGGGTCGTGCTCAAGGCGGCTGCGCTGGCGCACGGCGTGGAGACGCCGGGCAACGAGCGCGAGCGCCGGGCTTTGTGGGAGCGCTGCGGGGTCACGCTCGATGCCGTGTCCGCGACCGTGCTGTGCTGGGCCTTGCCGCTGGTCGGCTCCGACGACTGGTCTCAGGGCGTCCGGCAGCGGACCGCGCTGGGCCTGCCGACCCACCTGACCCACCTCGACCTGCGCGCCGCCCCGGCCCGGCTCGTCGAACCCGGCACTGCGGTCGCGGTGTGCGAGAACCCGCGAGTCCTCGAATCGGCCGTGGAAGAGGGCATCTCGCATCCCGTGGTCTGCGCGTCGGGCCGCCCCTCGACCGTCACCCGGGCGCTGTTGCAGCGCCTCGCGGACTGCGGTGCCGTTCTGCACTACCACGGCGACTTCGACTGGCCGGGCGTCAGCATCACCAGCTCGCTCCTGGCGCACCACGGCGCACGCCCCTGGCGGATGTCCGCGGCCGACTACCGCGAAGCCCTCGACCATGCCGCCGCGACCCGCACCGACCTGCCCAACCTGGTCGGCGCCCCGCTCGAAACCCCCTGGGATCCGCAGCTGTCCGAGCTGATGAGCACGGCGGCCCGGGCGATCGAAGAGGAAGCGGTGCTGCCCACCCTCCTCGCCGACCTCCGGAGCGGGCTGAGCACGTCGCGCACCTGACCCCGCCCACCGGCCAGGATCGACGGTTTCCTCCGGTCAGGGACCGTGAGTGGTTCGGGGTGCGATGGCGCCCCGAACCGCTCACGGGTACTTCCGCGCCTCAGAACAGCTGGTACATGACGTGCAGGCCGACGTAGCCGTGGGCCGGGTGCTGGAACGCCTCCGGCAGGGTCGCCACGATCCGCATGCCGAGCGACCGCCAGAGGGCGACGGCCCGGTCGTTGGTCTCGACGACCGCGTTGAACTGCATCGCGCGGAAGCCGTCCGCTCGCGCCTGGTCCAGGACGTGGCGGCCCAGCGCCCGGCCCGCGCCGCGCCCGGCGTGTTCGGGGTCGACCATGAAGCTGGCCGTCGCGACGTGCGCGGCCGGCCCCTCGTGGTTCGGGCCGGACACCGCGGTGCCGACCACTCGGCCGTCGTCGACGGCGACGACCGTCCGGCCCGGCGGCCGCGGGAACCAGCGCTGCCTGGCGCGCTGCTCGTCGATGTCGCGGTCCCAGGAGAACGTCTCCCCCGCCGCCGCGATCTCCCGCATGAACGACCAGATCGCCGACCAGTCGTCGGGGTGCGCTTCGCGAATCCGCATGGCCCGGAAGCTAAGGCCCCGGGCCGTCAGGTCGCCACCCGTTTTCGGTCCCGGATGAAGTTGTGCGAAGCCCGGGAGTGCCCTTACTTTCGCCGCATGGCGTCGGTCGTCGTGGAATTCTCGGCGCGGGAGCCGGAGCGGCTCGCGCGGTGGTGGGCCGACGTGCTCGGCTGGCGGCTCGACACGGCGTGCGGGATCGTCGTCCAGCCGACCGGCCCCGGGGTGCCGTTGCGGTTCGTCGCCAGCGCTCGCGTCAAGAGCCGCAAGAACGGCGTGCACCTGGACCTGCGCAGCGAGACGCACGACGACCAGAACCGGATCGTGGAGCGGTTGTTCAACGCCGGCGCCCGGTTCGCCGACATCGACCAGAGCAGCGAAGTGCCGTGGGTGGTGATGGCCGACCTCGAAGGCAACGAGCTGTGCGTGCTCGAACCGCGCAAGGTCTACGCCAACACCGGATCGGTCGCCGCGGTCGTGGTCGACACCCAGGACCCGCGCTCCGATGCCCGGACCATGGCGGCGGCGACCGGCATGGAGCTGGCGGGCGAGCGCGCCGAGTTCGCGTCCCTGCAGCCGGTCTCGGGCGAAGGGCCGTTCCTGGAGTTCCTGGAGAACGACGACGGCCCGGAGGGCATGCTCCGCGTCCTCGTCGAGTGACCCGCGCGCCGCTGGCCGGGCGCGACCGGTTCAGCGGTGGGCAGGTTCGATGATCTTGACGCCGTGCAGGCGCCGGATGAAGTCCGCGCCGAACGCCGTGGCCGGGGTGTGGGCGCCGGGGGCCGGCGGTTCGGAGCGCAGGGCGCCGACCGCCCGCAGCACCGCGTCCGCCGTGAGGTCGTAGGTGTCCGGGCCGATCAGGGCCGCCGACACGCTCGTGCCGTCCGGCGCCGTCGCCTCCGCGTACACCTCGACCCAGCTGCGCGAGCGGGTCGCCCGCCCCGGGCCGCGCACGGCCGCGCCGATCGCCGCCCGGCCCAGCCGCTGCACGATGTGCGACCCCATCACGACCTGCGACAGCCTGGCCGAGCGCGGGCCGGTCCGGGTGAGCCCGGGCAGGTGCGCGAAGGTGGTGATGTTGCCGATCCCGGTGCTGCGGTAGGCCGTGCTGACGTCGCCCCAGGGCAGCGAGGCGACCCGGCGCGGCCCGGACGGGAACGGGATCTCGCGCCGCCGCCACGCCATCGGCACGGAACGCACCTCGCCGTCGATGCGCGCCCGACCGCCCAGCGCGGCTCCCTCCAGCGCGCTCTTCAGCGTCCCGCCGCTGATCCCGCCGCTGGAGTGGAAGGCGAGATCGAGGTGCGTCGCCGTCGGCAGCTCGGCGGCGACCATCGCGGCCAGGCAGTCGGTGGGCACCACGTCGAAGCCCGAGCCCGGCAGCAGCACCACCCCGGCGCGCCGGGCGTCCTCGTGGCGCTCGAAAACCGCCTCGAACACGTCGATCTCGCCGGTGATGTCGAGGTAGTGCGCGCCGGCGCGCAGGCAGCCCTCGACCATCGGCGCCGACGTCGCGGAGAACGGCCCGGCGCAGTGCGCCACGACGTCGACATCGCGCAGCGCGTCGGCGACCGCGTTCGGGTCTGCGAGGTCGAAGACCCGGTAGGGCAGGCCGCGAGGCGTGGCGAAGGCCGCGACCTTGCCCGGATCGCGTCCGGCCAGCACCGGCCGCTCGCCGCGGTCGAGCGCCAGGTCAGCGATCAGCTGACCGGTGTAGCCGCTCGCTCCGTAGATCATCCAGGTCATCGCAATCCTCCCGGTCACGCCGAACACCCTGGTAACGAACACCCCTGGGAACGGTCACGGGTTGCCCCGAGTTGTTCCGATCACCCCAGATCGCCGCGCGCCCGCGCGATCAGTTCGCCGAGCGGCCGAGGGCGGCGGCGATCGCGCTCGCCGTGTCCCGGACCTGACCGAGGAGGCGTTCCAGCTCGGGCAGGTCGGCGTCCGCTCGCACCGTCGTCAGCGAGACGGCCGCCGCGAGCTGCCCGGTGGCGTCCGGGATCCCCACGCCGATGCAGTGCACCAGCGGCTCGAACTCCGCCTGGTCGGTGGCGTAGCCGAGCCGCTCGACCTCGGCGAGGTGATCGCGGAACTCGGTCTCGTCGGTGATGGTGCGCTCGGTGTAGCGGGTGAAGGCGTGCGCGGCCAGCAGGCGGTCCCGGCGTTCGGTGGGCAGCGCCGCCAGGATCACCTTGCTGGCGGCGGCGGTGTGCAGCGGCACCGCCCGGCCGATCCGCGACCAGGTGCGGATCGACGCCGCGCCGTCGATCTTGTCGACGTAGACGATCTGACCGTCCACCAGCTGCGCCAGGTGCACCGTCGAGCGCGTGGCGTCCGCGAGCGCGATCAGGTGCGGCCGGGCGACGGCCCGCAGGTCCATCTCCTCCAGCACCTGCTGGCCGAGCTCGACCAGGCGGAACCCGAGGCGGTACCGGCCGTCCGGGCCGCGGGCGATCAGGCCGCCGTCGGCCAGCGGCTGCAGCATGCGCAGCGCGGTCGAGCTGTGCACGCCGAGCACGCGCGCCAGCTCCGCGATGGTCTTGGGCGCCGCGGCGAGGGTTTCAAGCACGTGGACCGCCTTGGCGACCGTCTTCGACATCGACACCCCCTCCATCGCGCTGCAACATTAACAGAAGAATTGCAAATATTGCAGCACGAGCCCGGGGCGACGCTCGCCGGCGCCCGGCCGAAACCCACTCCGGTAGCCACAAACCGACATGAATTCACTTTTCATAGAACCATTCCAATCCAATCCCATCCCTTCCGCCCGGACGCACGGGCGCGACAAGAGCACACCACCACAACTAATTGCGAAACTCGCTCGGGTGAAAGATCCCTCCCGGACCAGCCCCAAATTGACAGCAAACCTGGCGGGTGATCGACTTCTCGTTGCCCTGTCAGCAATTCGGTACATGAAAGAAGGCCCCGAATGCGACACTCGCCCCTCCTGCTCAGCGCCGCGTTGACGGCCGCCGCGTTCGCGATCGTGCCGACCGCCCCGGCGCTCGCGGCAGCCCAGCAAGCCCCGGCTTGCGCGCTGTTCGCGTACCAGCCGACGCGTGACGGCAACACCCTGACCGCCATCGGCGGGCGAACCGGCTGCCTGAACAGCGCGACGGTCACCGTGCGGATCGTCGTCGAGCAGAAGGACGCGACACCGAAGGCGATCGGCGAGTTGGCGCAGAGCGGCACCGAGATCAACCTGACCACGAAGGCACCGTGCAACTCCGGCGCCACCGTCAAGGTGCACACCGAGACGATCAGCTCGACGGGAGCCATCGCGCACTCCCCGACGACCACCTTCGAGAAGTGCTGATCCGGCTCTGAGCGGCTGCCGGGGTGCGGGCACCCCGGCAACCGGGCCGGCGGCGTCAGCCGCGGCCTCCCAAGGCACCGCCTCGCGTGGGCATCCCGACAGCGTGCATCGGGCCCCACCGAGGCGGTGTCTTCGTCATGCCGCCCGAAAATGTTCCTCCCGCGACACGGCGAATCTGCTGAACCGCCAACGCGTCGGCCCCGAAATTGCAGACCACTTCCGCCGCACTCCTCGAATCCCTCCTCCTTTCTCGCCGAAATCGCGATGTCATATTCCGTCGAATATTCCTCCGCTGCACCGGAGGAATTCCCCACCACTCGGCAAACCCGCATTCCGCGCCGGATTCCGCCGCGGCGAACTCAAGCCGCGGCGAGCACCCGGCCCGGCACGTCCGGGTCGCAGCCCAGCCGGGGCAGCTGCGCGCGAACGGCACCGCGGGTCCGGCCGAACTCCTCGCCGAGCTCCCCGATCAGCCGGCTCGCGGTTTCGCCGACCGAGCTCAGCCACCGCTCCCGGAGCCGCTCGCCGTCGGCTTCGGTCCACGGCCGGCCGGCGTTGGGCGGCCGTGGTCGGCTCCGCCCGCGCCCTGTCGCCCACGGCGAGTGCAGCGCGGCCAGACCGTCCAAGGTCTGGGCCAGGAACGCGCTCGCGTCGCCGAGACCATCGACGGCGATCAGCAGGTTGCCCTCGGCCACGACGCGGCCGTCGGCGTCCGCCCCGGTGAACTCCACCGCGACGGTGGCCGGCTGGTCTTCGCCGGCGGGCTCGCCCTTGGCGGTGACTCCGTAGATGTGCTGTCCGACTCGTACTTCGTTGCGAAAATCCATGCCTCGAAGCTAAGGGCCCCGGCGGGCGGACTCCGGGAGTCAAGCATCGAACCGGCGCGTGTCGGGACGAGATCTCGATCGAGTGAGGGGTGACTCACACCCGGGATCGGAACACCGCCGCGGGTCCGGCCGTTGAACAGTTCGGTCGATGCGCCCGTGTCCCCCGGGCCTCAATGACCGCCTTCGCGGAATACCGTTCGGCTGGAGCCGCGTCGCGCCAATCGCCGCAGAGGCGACCGGCGCATCGGCCACCAAACGAAGAAGACCCCCGCCTTTCTCCTCGGGCGGGGGTCTTTTCGCGTGTTCCCGGCTCGTGCCGTCAGGACACGAACCGCATCAGGCGAACGGTGGCTTGTCTGGCTGGCAGACCTGGCCCGGCTCCGGGACCTTCAGGTCCGTCAGGAAGTCCGCCGCGATCCGGTCCGTGCACGAGCTGTTCCCCAGGATGCAGTGGCCGAACGAGTCGACGCTCACCAAGCGCGCGTTGCCCAGTTCCTGCTCCATGCGGCGGGAGAACTCGTACTGGGTCGCCGGGTCGTAGAAGTTCCCGAACAGCAGCACCGGGTTCGCCGCCTGGTGCTGCCACGGACCGCGGTGCACGTCCGGGTCGATCTCCGGCCAGTTCGAGCACGCGGCCAGGTCGCTGAACGCCTGCGACCGGCCGAAGGTCGGCGATTCCGCCTCCCACTGCGCGGCGATGCCCGGAACCTGCTCGGGCTTCTTGGGAATCGGCTTGTCCGCGCAGTTCACCCCGTAGTAGGTGTCGTCCACGTAGCTGCTCTCCGCGGCGTCGGCGGGAGCGTCCAGGCGACCGATCGAGGTCGGCTTGTTCAGCAGGCCGAGCAGCTCCGGGACCAGCCCCGGCTTCGGGTGCAGCTGCCGGTGCAGCGACTGGAGGTCGGTGGCGAGCTGCCGGAACTGGTCCGGGGCGTACAGCGCGCTGCTCACGCTGTCGGTGAACTGGTCGAGCGTGATCTCCGAGCCGTCCGGCATGGCGATCGGCTCCTGCCGCAGGTGATCGCGGATCTCGTCGAACTTCGCCCGCGGATCGCCCTCGCCGAACGCGCACCGCTGCGCCTTCTCGCCGCAGAGCTTCAGGAAAGAGTCCAGCGCCAGCTCGAAGCCCTGCGCCCGCTCCCGGTCGTACTGGACGCCGTCGGCGGTCCGCAACTGCGGATCCACGTTGCCGTCCAGGATGATCGCGCGGCTGCGCTCCGGGAACATGTTCACGTAGGTCGCGCCCAGCAGCGTGCCGTAGGAGAAGCCGACGTAGTTGAGCTGCTCGTCGCCCACGCCCTGGCGCATCAGGTCCAGGTCCCGCGCCACGTCCTTGGTGGACATGTGGTGCAGCAGCTCACCCGCGTTGTCGTCGCAGGCTTCGCCGTAGTCCCGGAACGCGGCCATCGTGGTGCGGATCTGCTTGTCCGTGACCGGCACCGAGGAGAGCCGGCCCAGCACCTTCTCGGCCTGCTCGTCGGACTTGAAGCAGCGCAGCCGGGTGCTGCGATCGACCCCGCGCGGGTCGAAACCGATGATGTCGAAGCGGTTCAGCACCTGCGGCTCGAACTTCTTCACCGCGGTCACCGGCCGGTTGAACCCGGCGCCGCCGGGCCCGCCCGGGTTCAGGAACAGCGAGCCGATCTTCGCGTCCGGGTCGGCCGCCGCGCGGCGCATCATCGCCAGTTCGACGGTGCCCTTGCGCGGGTCGTCGTGGTCGATCGGCACCGGGTAGCTCGCGCAGCGGTAGAGGTACCGCTCGGTGATCGGCACCCCGGCCAGCGCGTCGCTGTCGCACTCGCCCCAGGCAACCGGTGCGGCACCAGGAGGTTGTGCCATCGCCGGCGATCCCGCCACCACCACTGTGCCCGTGACCATCGCGCACGTCGCGATGGCCAACGCTCGGCCTAATCGGCCGGAAAGCGCCCCCACCCGAACCTCCTTGTGTCGTCTGAGAACTCCGGCTTGGAGTCAACAGTCCGAAAAGGAGGGCGGACACCGCAGAATGCACGAACCTCCAGCGCAGGAGGCGTGCTCTTCGGACTAAGGGTCCGCACGTGCGGGTCGTCCGGGATGATGGCGGTTTCGCCCGATCCTGGAGGCGGTCACGGGACCAGGAAGCGGCTGTCCCGGGCGTCGGTGATCGCCATGTAGCCGGGCGCGTGGCCGATGGCGAACGGCGGCCTGGACCGCATCACTGCTGCCTGCGGCGTCACCCCGCAGGCCCAGAACACCGGGATCTCGCCGGGCCGGACCTCCACCGCGTCGCCGAAGTCGGGCCGGTCGATGTCCTTGATCCCCAACGCTTCCGGCGCGCCGATGTGCACCGGGGCGCCGTGCACCGCCGGGTAGCGGGAGGTCACGCGGACCGCGGTGGACACCAGTTCCGCGGGCACCGGCCGCATCGACACCACCAGCGGCCCGGCCAACCGGCCCGCCGGGCGGCATTCCCGGTTCGTCCGGTACATCGGGACGTTGCTGCCCGCCTCGATGTGGCGCACCGGGACCTCGGCCTCCAGCAACGCCGCCTCGAAGGTGAAGCTGCAGCCGATCAGGAACGACACCAGGTCGTCCCGCCACAGGTCGGTGACCTCGGCGCGCTCCTCCGCCAGCTCGCCGTCCCGGTAGACGGTGTACGCGGGCAGGTCGGTGCGCAGGTCCCCGGCGAAGATCGACATGCTGGTCTCGCCCGGCTCGGTCACGTCGAGCACCGGGCACGAGCGCGGATTCCGCTGCGCGAACAGCAGGAAGTCGTATGCGTACTCGCGCGGCAGCGAGATGAGGTTCGCTTGCGTCCAGCCCGCGCTGTAACCCGAGGTGGGCACGCGCAGGCCGGCGCGGAACTCCGCGCGGGCCTGGTCCGGCGACATCGCCTGCGGCTGCGTCATCGAATTCTCCCTACTTGAGCAGTGAAACTCCGCCCGTTCTTCATTTGTGGAGCGCCGAGGGCGCTTTGCAAATCCTCGAAACCTGCCCACCCGTCGAGGGCCGCGTACCGGACGGAGATCCCGCAGTCCGAGCTGTGGTTCCGCCCCGCTACGAAAGACGGGAACCCTTTTTCAAGCGGAAGCGGATCCGCTGCCCGGGACGCGCCTGGGCGGCCGCGTCGAGGTCGGCGGCGGCGACCACGGCGATCACCGGGTAGCCGCCGGTCACCGGGTGGTCGGCGAGGAACAGCGTGGGCCGCGCCGACGGCGGCACCTGCAGCGCACCGGCGACCATGCCCTCGCTGGGCAGCTCCTCGGTGCGGCTCCGGTCCAGCGCCGGGCCGTCCAGCCGCATGCCGATCCGGTTGCTGTCGGCGGTGACCTCGTACGGCTCGCTGACCAGGGTGGTCAGGGCGTCGTCGACGAACCAGTCGTTGCGCGGTCCCGGCGCCACGCTGAGCACGATCTCGTCGGCCGGGCACACCGCCACCGGTGCGACGTCCACCTGCGGGAACCGCTCCGGCGGCGGGCCGACCGGCAGCACCGCGCCGCAGGCCAGCGGCTGCGGCCCGAGCCCGGCGAGGACATCGGTGGCGCGCGAGCCGAGCACCGGAGGGACGGCGACGCCGCCGCGCACCGCGAGGTAGCTGCGGAGCCCGCAACCGGGCACGCCCATCCGCAGCTCGGCACCGGCCGGGATCCGCAGCACCGAGTTCACCGCCGCGCCGCGGCCGTCCACAGTGACCGGACAGGGCGCACCGGTCACCGCGGCCGTGAGGTCGCGGGTCGCGCGGACCGCTAGCCCGCCGAACGTGACCTCGATGGCCGCGGCGCCCTCGTCGTTGCCGACCAGCCTGTTGGCCAGCCGGAAGGAGCCGGCGTCGGCCGCGCCCGAGCGGCCGACGCCGATGCCGGCCAGGCCCGGTCGCCCGAGGTCCTGGATCGTCGCGAGCGGGCCCGTGGCCAGGATTTCCAGGCAGCTCATGCGACCTCCAGGAAGCGCACCCGCACGCCGGGCCGCAGCAGTGCGGGCGGATTTCGGTCGACCCGCCAGATCTCCAGGTCGGTGCGCCCGATCAGCTGCCAGCCGCCGGGCGATTCGCGCGGGTAGATGCCGCTGAACGCGCCCGCGAGGCCGACCGAGCCCGGCGGCACCTTGGTCCGCGACTCGGTGCGGCGCGGCACCACCAGCTCCGCCGGCCCCCCGGAGAGGTAGCCGAAACCGGGCGCGAACCCGCCGAAGGCGACCATCCACTCCACGCTCGTGTGCCGGTGCACCACCTCGCGCTCGGTCAGACCTGTCAGCGACGCGACTTCCGCGAGGTCGGCGCCGTCGTAGACCACCGGCACCTCCACCAGCTCACCGCTGGCGCGCGAGCCGTCGCGGGGCTCGGCCGCACGCACCGCCGCCTCGACCGCGCCGATGTCGGCGCGCTGCGGGTCCAGGTGCAGCAACAGCGTCCGGGCCGCCGGGACCAGGTCAGTGACACCCTCCGGCGGGTTCTCGGCGAGGACGGCGAACAGCGCCTGCACGGCTTCGAGATCGGCCAACTCGATGAGCAGCCCCGAATCGGCGCACCGCAGGAACCGCATCACACACCTCGCGCAACGAACGGCGCCAACGTCACTCCCCCGGCCACCAGCCGGTCCCGAACCGCCTCGGCGATGGCCACCGCGCCCGGGCTGTCGCCGTGCACGCAGATCGAATCGGCGTCGATCTTGATGTCGGAGCCGTCGATGGCCTTGATCGGCTCGCCGGCGGCCAGCCGCACGCAGCGGTCCGCGATGACGTCCGGATCGTGCAGCACGGCGCCGGGTTCGCGGCGCGACACCAGGGTGCCCTCGGGCGTGTACGCGCGGTCGGCGAAGGCCTCGCGGAACACCTGCAGCCCGGCCCGCTCGGCCCGGGCCAGCCACTCGGAGCCGGGCAGCCCGAGCACCGCCAGCGACGGGTCGTAGGCGCGCACCGCGTCGACCACGGCGGCCGCCTGGTCGGCGTGGTGCACGATCGCGTTGTAGAGCGCGCCGTGCGGCTTGACGTAGCCGACCTCGGTGCCCGCGACGCGGGCGAACCCGGCCAGCGCGCCGATCTGGTAGATCACATCGTTGGCCAGCTCCACCGGCGGCACGTCGATGAACCGGCGGCCGAACCCGGCCAGGTCCCGGTAGCTGACCTGGGCGCCGACCACGACGCCCAGCTTCGCGGCCTGCTCGACGGCCTGGCGGATCACCGTGGCGTCCCCGGCGTGGTAGCCGCAGGCGACGTTCGCGCTGGTGACGATCCGCAGCAGCGCCTCGTCGTCGCTGAGCTCCCAGCGACCGAAGCCCTCCGCGAGGTCCGAGTTGAGGTCCATGCCCACCTCACTTCCACAGTGCGGCGATGCCGCCGAGCGAGTTGTATCCCAGGTACAAGGTCAGCAACCAGGCGAGCACACCCACGACCAGCAGCCAACGCGGGTACCGGTATCCGCCGAGCAGGTCCCGCCGCTTGGCCGCCACGAACATCAGCACGCCGAAGCCGACCGGCAGGATCAGCCCGTTGAGCGCGCCGGCCAGCACCAGCAGCGTCGTCGGCGCCTGGTCCAGCAGCAGGAACACCACCGCCGACACCGCCACGAACGCGACGACCATCCAGTTGCGGGCGCGGGCCAGCTTCGGCGAGAAGGTCACCAGGAACGACACCGAGGTGTAGGCGGCGCCGACGACCGAGGTGATGCTGGCGGCCCAGAGGATCATCCCGAACAGCCGCAGGCCGACCTCGCCGGCCGCGTGCTGGAAGGCCTCCGCGGTCGGGTTCGACGAGGCCAGCGTGACGCCGCCGGCCACGACGCCGAGCACCGCGAGGAACAGCACCAGCCGCATCACGCCGGTCACCAGCAGCGAGACGACGGAGCTGCGGCTGACGTCGACGATCCGCTCCGGACCGGTCACCCCGGCGTCGACCAGGCGATGCGCGCCCGCGTAGGTGATGTAACCGCCGACGGTGCCGCCGATCAGGGTGGTGATGGACAGGAAGTCGACCTCCGACGGCCACACCGCCTGGGCCAGGGCCTGACCGACGGGCGGCTGGGAGGAGAAGGCGACGAACGCGGTCAGCAGGATCATGACCACGCCGAGGACCACGACGATGCGGTCCATCGCCACCCCGGCCTTCTTGCTCAGGAAGATCCCGATGGCGATGACGGCCGAGAGGGTGCCGCCGATCTTCGCGTCCAGCCCGAACAGGGCGTCGAGGCCGAGCGAGGTGCCGGCGATGTTGCCGACGTTGAACACCAGCCCGCCGAAGACCACCAGCGCGGCCATCACGTAGCCGAGGCCGGGCACCACGCGGTTGCCCAGGTCCTGCGCCCGCATGCCGGACACGCCGATGACCCGCCACACGTTCAGCTGCACCGCGATGTCGACCAGGATCGACACCAGGATGGCGAAGGCGAAGGCCGCACCGAGCTGGATGGTGAACTGCGTCGTCTGGGTGATGAAGCCGGGGCCGATGGCGCTGGTGGCCATCAGGAAGACCGCGCCCAGCAGGGTGCTGCGCTTCGCCGCCGACGACTTGCCGTCGGCCGTGGTCGTCTGGGCCATGGCACCTCCGATCAACTCAGAACACCGGCCGTTCGCCGGTGACAGGGGTCTCGCGTTCGGGCCGCTGAGCGGCAGTTCCGGTCAAGATAGTGAATTGTTGAACAATTCTGCAATACCTGATTTGAAGCTGCCTCGTTACACTCAGATCAACTGCCGGGCACGTCGTTGGGAGCTCGATTGACCACCGCGGACCCGTGGGCGGAACTGCTCACGGCCGACCGATCGCTGCTGGACCGCACCAGCACGGCCGAACGAGTCGCCGACGTGCTGCGGCAGCGCATCATCGACGGCGCGCTCGCCCCGGGCACCCGGCTTTCCGAGGAAACCGCGGGCAAGGCGCTGGCGGTCTCCCGCAACACGCTGCGCGAGGCGTTCCGGCTGCTGGTGCACGAGCGACTGCTGGTGCACGAGTTCCACCGCGGCGTGTTCGTCCGGGTGCTCAGCGCCGACGACGTGATCGACCTGTACCGGATCCGCAGGCTGCTGGAGACCAGCGCGGTGCGCCGGGCCGGCACCGCGGCGCCCGAGCTGGTGGCGGCCGTGGACCGGGCGGTGACCGATGGCGAGCGGGCGGCCGAGGACGAGCGGTGGAGCGACGTCGGCACCGCGAACATGCGCTTCCACCAGGCGCTGGCGGCGATGGCCGCCAGCCCGCGGGTGAACGAGACGATGGGACAGCTGCTGGCCGAGCTGCGCCTCGCGTTCCACGTGATGTCGCACCCGCAGGAGTTCTACGAGCCCTACCTGGCGCTCAACCGGGCGATCGCGGACCTGATCACCGGCGGCTCGATGGAAGCAGCGGCCGACCGGCTCGACGAGTACTTCGACGAGGCCGAGACGCAGCTCGTCGAGGCGTACAAGACCTACAACTCGCACTGACGACGTCCAGCGGCGCGACAGGTCTAGGATCCTGGCGCGTGATGCCTCCGTTGCACGCTGTCGCGCAGGGCCATCGTCGACTCCGCGAAGCGCTCGCCGCGCTGACCGATGATCAAGTCGCCGCGCCGTCGCTGCTCCCCGGGTGGAGCCGGGGCCACGTGCTGGCCCACCTGACCGACAACGCCCGAGCGTTCGCGCGGGTCTCCGAGCTCGCGTTGCGCGGCGAGCTGGTCGACGCCTACGACGGCGGGCAGGCCGAACGCGACGCGATCATCGAAGGCCTCGCCGCGAGCAGCGCCGACGAACACCGGTCCGCCATCGCCCGGCACTCCGCCGCGCTGGAAGCGGTGTGGTCGCAGGCCACCGCCGACGACTGGGCGCGCCCGGTGCGGTTCCGCAACGGCGACCTGGGCGGGCTCGTGCACATGCGCTGGCGGGAGGTGTGGATCCACCTGGTGGATCTCGACCTGGGCATCGGCCCGCGGGAGTGGAGCGACGAATTCTCCTGCCACGCGGTCGATTTCCTGATTCCGAGGTTGCCGGAGGGCGTCGTCCTGCGGCAGACCGACGGCCCGCGCCGGTGGACGACCGGCGACGCCGACGGGCGTCCCGAGATCAGCGGCCGGGCCCGCGACCTCGCGGCCTGGCTCGCGGGCCGGACGCCGGAGCACTCGCCGCTCGGTCCGCTGCCGGACCTCGGCCCCTGGCCCGCGCACCCGGCCCCGATCCCGGACCAGCAGCGCCGCGCGCTCCGGTGACCGCCCAGCGCCTGACGCCGGTGGCGATTTCGCGCGAAATCGCCACCCAGCACCAGATTTTCCGGGACGTGCGGCGTGGTTCTCGATTTCCCCGGAACATGGGGTTTCCTCGTCAGGTGAGGCCCGCGAAGAGGTCGGATTCCCAGCCGTAGGTGCCGGATCCGGGGCCTCGTTCGCCGCGGACCAGCAGGTAGTGCTCCATCGCGAACTCCGGGCGCGCCACCATCTGGGCGAAGAAACCGCCGTCGTCCAGGTTGACCTGGCTGCGGTAGTGCCGCAGGGCGGCGGTCTTGATCGCGTGGAAGTCGCGACCGTCGACCATCGCAGTGAGCTCCTCGTCGGGCACCGTGTACGGCTCGAAGCCCTCGACGCCGGCCTCCTCGACCTGCTTGAGGATCGAACGCGGCAGCGTCGTCCAGTACACCTTCGACACCTGCCACGGCTCGCCGAGCTCCGGCGCGTAGTCCGGGTCGGCCGCCGGGTCGATGGAGGTCATCACCGCGCGGTGCGCGCCGATGTGGTCGGGGTGGCCGTAGCCGCCGAACTCGTCGTAGGTGATCACCACCTGGGGCCGCTCCGCGCGCAGGATCTCGACCATCGCGCGGGTGACGTCCGCGGGATCGGCCTTGGCGAAGGAGCCGTCCGCGTCGTTGCCCGCCTCGCCCGCCATGCCGCTGTCCCGCCAGCGACCCGGGCCGCCGAGCCAGTGGTGCCGGACGTCGCCGTACTCCGCCAGCGCCGCGCGGATCTCCCCGCGCCGGTGCTCGCCCAGCGCATCGGGTTCGCCGCGCAGGTGCGCGAGATCGTCGACGATCACCTCGCCGAGCTCCCCGCTGGTGCAGGTCACCAGCGAAACCGATGCGCCTTCCGCGAGGTACCGGGCCATCGTGGCGCCGGTGGCGGTGGATTCGTCATCGGGGTGCGCGTGAACCAGCAGCAGGCGGCGATCGCTCATGAGCACGAGCCTAGCCACGGTCACCGACAGCAGGCGGCGATCGCCGACCTGGTCACACTCGCAACCCGCCGTGGAATTCGGGCAATGTTCGCCTTCCGGTCAACCATTCCCGGCCCGCCTGCGGCGAGGATCTCGGTCAGACGATCTAGGAGGCAGCAGTGTCTGGTGTTACCCGACGGGGAGTTCTCGGCATGGCCGGAGTCGCGGCGGTCGCCGGCGTGCTCGGCACCGGCGGTCAAGCGGTCGCGCGGCCGGACGGCGAGGCGCTGATCGGGCCCGCGCGCGGCGATCGGCTGCACGTGATGACGTTCAACATCCGCCTCGACACCAAGGCCGCGCCGCCGAACCCCGACGCCTGGACCACCCGCCGCCCGATCCTCGCGCAGCTGCTCAACACCGAGCAGCCCACCCTGCTCGGCGTGCAGGAAGCCTTGTACGGCCAGGTGAAGGAGGTCCGGGCGGACCTCCCGCGGCACTACGACTGGGTCGGGCTGGGCCGCGAAGGCGGTGGCCGCGGCGAGTACATGTCGATCTACTTCGACACCCGCCGGGTCGAGCCGCTGGACTACGACCACTTCTGGCTCTCCGACACGCCGAACGTGATCGGCTCGAAGAGCTGGGGCAACAACGTGATCCGGATGGTCACCTGGGTGCGCTTCCTGGACCGCCGGACCGGCCGCGAGTTCGTCCACGTCAACACGCACTTCGACCACCAGTCGGAGGAATCGCGCCGCCGCAGCGCGCAGCTGGTGCGCGACCGGATCGCAGGTTTCGACGCCGCGCTGCCGGTCGTGCTCACCGGCGACTTCAACACGCCCGCCGAGACGTCGGAGTCCTTCAAGATCCTGACCGGCGGCGGGCTGGCCGACAGCTGGGCGACGGCCGCCGAGCGGCTCACCCCGGCGTGGGGCACCTTCGGCGGCTACAAGGAGCCGGTCGAGGGCAAGGAGCGGATCGACTGGCTGCTGCACAACGGGCGCTTCCGGGTGCTGCAGGCCGCGATCAACACCTACCGCAGCGGCGGCTACTTCCCGTCCGACCACCTGCCGGTCCACGCGCTGCTCGAATTCGCCTGATCCGTTCAGCGCGCGAGGAGCACGGCCGTGAGTGGTTTGGGGCGCCATAGCACCCCAAATCACTCACGGTGGCCCTGAAGTCCCGCAGCCTGGTCGGCCTAAGACGGCCCTTCATCGCCCGGTGATGCGGTCGAGCCAGGACTGCCAGGCGGCGCTGCGGGACTCGCGGTCCACCGCGACGCCGTAGAAGTACTGGGTCGTGCTCACCATGTGGTGCAGATCGTCGGCTATGAAGCGGTAGAGGCCGTGCTCGGTGCGGATGCCGAGCAGCGACTCGTCGCGCAGGTCCACCACGCCCTCGATGGGTTCGAGCCCTTCCGGGGTGAGGCGCACCTGTTCGCCGAGGGCCGGATCCGCGCCGAGCCGCGCGATCAGGTCCGCCCACACCGCCTTTCCGGGCCGGTCGGTGAACCCGGTGGCGACCACGTTGGCCACCGGCAGCCCGGGGAAGTGCCGGAAGTACTCGGCGAGGTTGTGCAGGAACAGGTCCCAGCCCTTGCCGAAGCCGTCGTACTCGGCTTCCCAGTCATCGCCCCCGAAGAATCCACTTTGGACGAGACGGAGCACGGTGGTGCCGCCCGCCCTGCCCTCGACCAGGAACTCGATCGTCAACGGAGGTTCGCCGTCCGGGCCGGGCGCGCCGTAGACGACCCGCCTGCCCGGCTCCCGCTCCAGCACCTGGCCGGCCTGGGTGTTGCCGCCGCCGAAGTCCGCCTCGATCTCCCCGCCCGCGTGCTCGTGCGGCACGAACCAGACCGACATGCCCTCCGGGGTGGAGATCGCCTGCCAGACCTGTTCCGGGGTGGCGGCGAGTTCGATCTCCTTCGCCAGCCGCCGGCGCTCGTCCACCGCGATCAGTCCTGCTGGACGAGGATGATGAGGTTGCCGCAGGTGTCGTCGAACACCGCCTGCGCGCCGAAATCGGTCTTCACCGGCTCCTGGGTGAACTCGACCCCGAGTTCCTTCATCCGCGCGCAGTCCTTCTCCAGGTCCGCGCTGCCGAGCATGGTGAACGGGATGCCCGCGTCGTACAGCGTCTTCTTGTACACCTGCGCGGCCGGCTTGCCGTCGATCTGGATCCCGGGGTTGCCGTCCGGTTCGAGCAGCAGCTCGACGCCGTCCGGCGCATCGGGCGAGACGACGGTCAGCCACTTGGCGTCGCCGGCCGGGATGTCGGTCTTCTTCACGAAGCCCAGCACGTCGGTGTAGAACGCCAACGCCTTGTCCTGGTCGTCGACCAGGATGCTGGTAACCGGAACGAACATGATCAACTCTCCCCTTCTCGTCGAACCGTCGGATGCACAGCGACCACGATCCGGTGCGCCCGCCCATCGGCCGCGGACTCGTCGTGGTACTTCGAGATCAGCGATGTCACCGCCCCGGACAACTCCTCGGCGAACGCGGCGCGGTCGGCCGCGGAGGCGAACCGGACCTCGCCGTCGATGGCGAACGTCGCGAGCCGCTTGCGGGCCTTTGCCGCTCCCGCGATCAGCTCGCCCACGTCCCGCACCAGCCTCGCGGCCACCGCGAGCAGCCAGCGCGCGGACAGCCGGTCGCGGGACCGCGCGGGATCGGGCTCGACCGCCGCCAGGACGCTCGGCGAGATCACGTACGAGACCGCGGTCGCCCGCAGCACGCGCTCGGTGAAGTTGCCCTTGCGCCGCTCCTCGACCAGCTCGACCAACCCATGCCGCTCCAACTCGCGCAGGTGGTAGTTGACCTTCTGCCGGGTCAGCCCGACCTTCTGCGCGAGCGTAGTCGCCGAGCCGGGTTCGGCCAGTTCAGCGAGCAGCCGGGCGCGCACCGGGTCCAGCGAGACCTCGGCCGCCCCCGGATCGTCGATCACCGCCACATCGTGCATGTCAACACCGTCCCATTGACAAATTTTTTTGTCAAGGCGGGCGTCCGCTCTCACCAGCGCCTGCCGATCAGTCAGGAATTGCCCGCCTGGACGGGGACCAGGACGATCCAGACCTGGCCGGGCGCGAACGGGATCGGCTCACCCGCCGGTGTGGTGTAGGCGGTGCCCGCCTCGGAGATCGGCCGGGACCAGTGGGCCTCGAACGACAGGCCGTCGCGGAGCACCAGCGCGCGCCCCTGCCCGATGGTTTCCGCGAACGGCGACACGTTCCCCACCACGTCGCGGAACGGCGAGGCCGACACGGGGACTTCCTGGAGCACCACCGTGCTCGCGCCGAGTCGTCCGCTGTCGGCGGCCGAGTACGGGCGGCCGTCCATCGACACCAGCCATCGCCGATCACCCGGCGACCAGGTGAAACTCACGCGCGCGGCCCGGTAGGCGACCTCCTCCCGGTCGGCAGGCACACCGCCGGGAGGGGCCGCGCCGAACAGCAGCCGGGCGTCCGGCGACCAGCCCGCGCCGGCCGGAAGCCGGGCCGGGCGCACGAAGAGGTTGTGCGGCGCCTGGCCCGGTCCCCGGAAGTACGCACCGGGAACGCTCGCCTGCGAGGCGTCGTTCACCGGTGCCCGCCCGATCTCCGGCAGGAGTTCCGGTGCCGCACCGGAGAACGCCAGCGTCGGATGCCCGAACTGGGGCAGCAGGCGCAGGTCGGTCTGCCGGGCGCTGCGCACCGGGCCCACCACCGGCGGCAGGCTGGACGCGAAAACCGCTATCAGCCTGCTGATTCCCGCCTCGACCGGCTCGACGAAGATCACGTCTGCCGCACCGATCCCGGTCGGCGGGCGGGCCGGCGGCGAGTTGTCCACCTTGACCGCGAGCACCGGTGGCCCGGGCGGCGGAGGTGGTGGCGGCGGCGCGGGAGGTGGCGGGGCCGGCTCGGCGATCGGCACCGTCAGCGTTCCGGTGGGTTGCAGGGCCAACCCCCCGAGCACGACGGCCAGGACGGTGACCAGGGTTCCGAACACGCGCAACCACCACATCGCCCCTCCACGACGGCAGTCGTCCGCTGCCGGGTAGCTTCGCGCGCCCCGGCAGCCACGACAAGGGGCCGATCAGCGGTACGGACGCCGGTCCCGGGCCTCCTTCGTCGCGCGCGCCCACCAGACGACCTGGTCCAGCATCAGCTTCGCCGCGCCGGCCGGGCCCATCTCGTCCTTGGGGTTGCCGGACTCGTCGAAGCAGTCGTAGACGCCGTGGAAGCTCACGGTTTCGCGGACGGTCACGGTGTGCAGTTCGGCGAAGACCTGGCGGAGCTGCTCGACCGCCCGCAGGCCGCCGGAAATCCCGCCGTAGGAGACGAATCCGACCGGCTTGGTCTGCCACTCGGCGTTGGCGGTGTCGATGGCGTACTTCAGCGATGCCGGGTAGCCGTGGTTGTACTCGGGGGTGATCACGACGAACGCGTCCGCGGCGGCCAGCCGGCCGGCGTACGCCGTCAGCTGCGGGGTGAGGCCGGCCGGGTGCACCGCGGGGAGTTCGAGCTCGGCCAGATCGATGACGTCGACGTCCAGTTCCGGGTGCTGCTTCGCCAGCCCGGCGAACCAACCGGCCACCGTCCCGGCGAAGCGGCCCTCCCTGGTGCTGCCGACGATGATGCCCAGTCGCAAGAGGTCTTCGGACATTTTCGCTTTCCCTTCAGGATGACTGCCTTGCGGACCATCCTGAAACTTCGACATTACTCGAAGTCAAGGCTCATTGTCCGAAGTGGATCCATGCCGCGCCCGGAGCGCGTCGAACTCGGCGTCGCTCAGCCGCACGTCGAGGTCGCGCAGGACGGGTTCCAGCCGGTCGACGGAGATCTTGGTGACCGCCACATCGCCACCCGGGCGCTCCACCACGAGCTCGTCGCCGACCAGGCGGCGGCTGATCCCCCGGTCCAGCCGCATGACGACCAGCTTGCGACCGAACGGCGACCGCGGATGCGTCGAGATGAAGTGGTGCGCCACCTCGTAGTCGCTGAAGTGCTGCGGCATCTCGTCGGAGGAGTGCAGCGCTTCCCAGCCTTGCGCGGTCTCGATCTCCAGCGTCCACAGTGCACCCTCGCGGACCAGGCGGTGCTTCCAGCCGGCCTGGTCGGCCAACGCCCCGTCCGCGAACGGCATCGGCGTGAACAGGTTCGCGCCGAAGCCCACGTCGGCCAGGTGGTCGGTGCCGTCGACACGAACCCGGAGCATCGCGTGGGTCCGGAAGCCGAACTGCCGCGGCCGGGTCCGCGCCATCCGGCGCTCCACGTCGAACCCCAGGTTCTCCAGCACCGCCGCGAATAGCAGTGCGTGCTCGTAGCAGTAGCCGCCGCGGCCGCGCCGGACGAGCTTGTCGTTGATCTCGGGCAACGCGACCCCGGGGTGCTGCCCGAGGATCACGTCGACGTTCTCGAACGGGATGGCGCGCACGTGGGCCTCGTGCAGCGACCGCAGCGCCGCCGCCGACGGCTCCACCCGCGGGTGCCCGAGCCGGGCCAGGTAGGCGTCGACGTCGACGGTCCCGATCTGCCATTCGTCGTGCTCGTTCTCGCTCATGACTGGTCCGCCTCTCCGCGATTCACAGTTCCGCCTCTCCGCGATTCACAGCGGTGGTTGCGTCCGGGATCAATCCCGCGTTTCGCGGTTTCTTGTGGCTGGGTTACGTCACGGTCCCCTGGGGTGCGGTTCAGTAGGACTGAGGTTGAAACCGGGCTACTCATGCCCAAAGCCTGGCAATTCGACCGCGTTGGAGGTCAAGGCACAGATCCGGGATTTCCGGCGGAACGGGCGCGGATCCCGTGCCGTTGACACCGGACGCGAGCCGCAAATACGGTATATCAACCGGTGTTCGAAATACCAGACATGGAGCGGGCATGCCGAACATTCCGACCCTCATCCACCTGCGCGACGAGGACGACGTCGCCATCGCCGGCGCCGACCTGGGTGCGGGCGCCGAAACCAGGGTCGGCGGCGGCGCGGTCGTGCTGCGCGCGGACGTGCCGCGCGGGCACAAGGTGGCGGTGCACGACATCGCGGCGGGCAGCGCGGTGCGCCGGTACGGCCAGGTGATCGGCTTCGCGGGCCGGGACATCGCCGCCGGGGAGCACATCCACCTGCACAACCTCGAATACCGCGAGTTCGAGCGGGCCTACGAGTTCGCCGTCGACGCCCAGCCCGAACAGCTCCTGCCCGCGGACCAGCGCGCCACCTTCCAGGGCTACGTCCGCTCCGACGGCAAGGTCGGCACCCGCAACTACCTCGGCGTGCTCACCAGCGTCAACTGCTCGGCGACCGCGGCGAAGCTCATCGCCCAGCAGATGCGGTTCTCCGGCGTCCTGGACGACTTCCCGAACGTCGACGGCGTCGTCGCGCTCACCCACGGCACCGGCTGCGGCATGGCCCCCGACGGCGAGGGCATCGACGTGCTGCGGCGCGTCATGCGCGGCTACCTCACGCACCCGAACTTCGCGGGCTTCCTCGTCCTCGGCCTCGGCTGCGAGGACAACCAGATCGTCAAGCTCACCGAAGACGTCGAGCTGCGCAGCGGCCTGCCGGTCGTCACCGCGACCATCCAGGAACTCGGCGGCACCACCAAGACCGTCCGCGCGGGCGTCAGCCGGCTCACCGAGCTGCTGCCCGAGGTCGACAGGGTCGAGCGCACCGCGGTCCCGGCCAGCGAACTCGTCCTCGGAACCAACTGCGGCGGCTCGGACTCCTACTCCGGCATCACCGCCAACCCGGCGCTCGGCGCGGCGGTCGACCGGCTCGTCGCGCACGGCGGCACCGGCATCGTCGGCGAAACGCCCGAGATCTACGGCACCGAGCACATGCTCGCCCGCCGCGCCGCCAGCCGCGAGGTCGGCGAGAAGCTCCTGGACAAGATCGCCTGGTGGCAGGACTACACCGCCAAGAACGGCGGTTCGATGGACAACAACCCCTCCCCCGGCAACAAGGCGGGCGGCCTGACGACCATCCTGGAGAAGTCGCTGGGCGCGGTCGCGAAGGGCGGCACCACGACGCTGCGCGACGTCGTCGACTACGCCGCCCCCGTCACCAGCAAGGGCTTCGTGTTCATGGACACGCCCGGCTACGACCCGGTATCGGTGACCGGGATCGTGGCGGGCGGCGCCAACGTCGTCTGCTTCACCACCGGCCGCGGATCGGCGTTCGGCTGCTCCCCCGTCCCGAGCCTCAAGCTCGCCACCAACACCCCGCTCTACGAGCACATGAGCGAGGACATGGACATCAACGCGGGCAGCATCATCGACGGCGAGACCACCGTCGAGGAGCTCGGCGAGCAGATCTTCGACCACGTGCTGCGGGTCGCCTCCGGCGAGCACACCAAGAGCGAAGACCTCGGCTACGGCGAGGAGGAGTTCGTCCCCTGGCACATCGGCACCGTCATGTGACCGATGGCGGCGCACTGCTGCTGGGCCTGGTGCTGCTCGGCTTCCGCTCCCCGTGGGCGCAGCGCAGAACCGCCTGATCAGCGGCATCGCGTCGCACGGTTGGGCCTTACTCGGCGCGCCTCGCGCTGGCTAGATTCGAAAACATGAGCGAATTACCGCAGGCGGGTGGTCGCGAGCACGAGTACTGGTTCGACAGCGACTACGCCCAGTTGATCGAAGCGTTGCGGCAGGGCGACGCCCTGGCCGACATCGCCGCGGAGTTGCAGCGCAGCGTGCGCGCCGTCGAAGGCCGGCTCAGGTACCTGATCCCCGGCGATGCCGTGCGGGGCGCGCGGGCCAGGGAGGACTGGCTGCGCGCGAAGCTCGCCGAAGAGCCCGACTACGACTGGCGCGCCGTCGCGCTGCGGAACTACGCCGCCGAGGAACGGCGGTACTGGGCCGCGACCGACGAGCGCGAGCTCATCGCGGGCTGGCGGCGGCGAACGTTCCTGCCGGCACTCGCGGAAGGGCTGCGCGCCTCGGACTTCCAGGTGGCGCGGCACCTCTGCCGCCTCGGCCTGGCGGCTTCGGTGACGGACGTCGTCGAGCACCTCGGCGCCGCGCCCGGCAGCACCACCGAGATCCGCGCCCGGATGCACGCCGACCGGGCCGCGGCGGCGGTGTGGGTGCTCGTGGTGGACGGCGAGGGAACGCGGATCCCGCTGTTCGACGGGCAACGGCGGCACATCTCGCTGCACACCGGCTTCGACGACGCGCAGCGGCGCCTGGACCAGCTGCTCCGCCAGGCCGGACGCCGCCACCGCGACGAGCTCCGCTGGAGCCTCGCCGAGCGCACCATCGGCGAGGACGCGCACGGGGCCACCCACCACGACCTGACCCGCCCGCCGGCGGTGGCCGGCTGACGGCTCAGGCGAGCAGGTGAGGGCACTCCTCGGGTTCGCCGAGCGGGCCGGGCCAGTCGAGGGAGTGCCAGAAGCCCAGCGCCTCGGTGCTGCGTTCGATCGGCGCCGTGCTCCACCGGTAGTCCGGCCAGGTGCGCCGCAGGAGGTCGATCGCGAGCGTCGCCAGGCCCCGCCGCCGGCAGCGCCGGTCGATGCGGATGTACTCCACGACCGCGACCCGGCAGCCGTGGCAGATCCGCAGCTCCAGGTCGCCGACGACGAGCCCGTCCAGCCGGATCTCGACGCCCGGCGGACCGGTGGGCAGCAACGCCGGCACGGCGGCCAGCTCAAGATCCCCGACCATGTGATCAGGATGTGCGGTCCACGCCCGTTTGTCTCGCCGAACCGGGATTCCGGCGGAAGTCGGCGAGCCAGGCGGAGCGCGCCACCTGGTCACATGGGCCGTGAGTACTTCGTGTCGCTATGACAACCAAAAGTGCGCACGGGTACTGACCTGCGGAGATGTTCCGGTCAGCGGCGGCCGCGTTGCCAGGAGTCCAGCGCGATCAGGGTCTTGGTGCTGGTGACCCGGTGGCTCCGGCGGATCTCGTCGATGGTGCGCTGCAGGTGCGCCATGTCCCGGACCCGCAGCCACACCAGCGCATCCGGGTCGCCCGCGATCGTGAACACCGCCTGCGCCTCGGGCATCCGGGTCGTCGTCTGGATGATCTCGTCCACGCCGCTGGTGCCCAGGAACCGCAGCTCGATGAACGCCTCGACGGCCCAGCCGAGCTTCGCGTGATCCACCTGCACGGTGTACCCGCGGATCACGCCGGCCTCCTCCAGCCGGTCGATCCGCCGCTTCACGGCGGCAGTCGACAGCGTCACCCGGCCGGCGATGTCCGACAGCGTCCGCCGCGCGTCCTCGCGCAGCAGAGCCAGGATTTCGTGATCTGTCGCATCGAGCGTCGGGTCGGCCATGGATCGCGATGTTACGCAAAATTCGGGCGTCCGACGGCCTCTGCACCACCGAAGTTTGCGTGGTTCCCGCAGTTTCGGGTCTCGGTGTTGTGCGCCACACCGCGCATCCGCTGAAGTGTCGGCGATCACGATCCGCGTGCCCGAGCGAGGGAGTTCGACATGGCCGCCTTCACCCTGGACGACCGCTACCTCCAGGAGTCGGGGACCGTCTACGTGACCGGGGTGCAGGCCCTGGTGCGGTTGTTGTTCGACCGGATCCGGCACGACCGCCGCCACGAACTGCGCACCGCGGCGTTCGTCTCCGGCTACGAGGGTTCGCCCCTGGCCGGGTTCGACCTGGAGCTGGCCCGCCGCGCGAAGCTGCTCGCCGACCACGACGTGGTCCACCAGCCGGGCCTGAACGAGGAGCTGGCCGCGACGTCGGTGATGGGCAGTCAGCTCACCGAGGGGCTCGGCACGCAGCGCCCGGACGGCGTCGTCGGCGTCTGGTACGGCAAGGCGCCGGGCCTGGACCGGGCCAGCGACGCGCTGCGCCACGCCAACCTCGCGGGCACGAGTCCGCGCGGCGGCGCGGTCGCGCTGATCGGCGACGACCCGAACGCGAAGTCCTCGACGGTTCCGGCGGCCTCGGAGGCGGCGCTCGCGGACCTGGCGATGCCGGTGTTCTTCCCGGCGGACTCGCAGGACCTGCTCGACTTCGGGCTGCACGCGGTGGAGCTGTCGCGGGCCAGCGGGTTGTGGACGTCGATCAAGGTGGTCGCCAACGTCGCGGACGCGGCCGGCACGGCGGTCGTGACGCCGGACTGGGCCGCGCCCGAGATCCCGGCCGAGCTCAAGCCCTACTCGCACCACCCCAGCGCGCGCCTGCTCGGCGCCGAGCTCGCCGGGCTGGAGCACAGCCTGCACAACCGGCGCCTGCCGCTGGCTGTGGAATACCTCCGGCGCAGCGGCGTCAACCAGGTGGTGCGCTCGGGCCCGGCGGACCGGATCGGCATCGTGGCGGCCGGCAAGTCCTATTTGGACATCCGGCAGGCGCTGCGGGCGCTCGGCCTCGGCGAAGCGGAGCTGGCCGCCTACGGGATCCGGCTGCTCAAGCTCGGCGCGATCTACCCGCTCGACCCGCAGCTCATCCGGGACTTCGCGACCGGGCTGACCGAGATCGTCGTGGTCGAGGAGAAGCGCTCGTTCCTCGAAACGGCCATCAAGGAGGTCCTCTACGGCCGGCCCGACGCCCCGGCGGTCCACGGCAAGAAGGGGCCGGACGGCGGCACGCTGTTCACCGAGCTCGGCGAGCTCGACCCGGACCGCATCGCCAAGGGCCTAGCCGGCCGGCTGACCGCGCACGGCGAGATCGAGCCGGTCAACGCCTGGCGGCAGCGCCGCCGCCGCGAGCGCATCGCGGTCCCGCTGCTGGCGCGCACGCCGTACTTCTGCTCGGGCTGCCCGCACAACTCGTCGACGAAGGTGCCGGACGGGACGGTGGTGGGCGCCGGTATCGGCTGTCACACGATGGCGCTGTTCATGGACGCCGACCAGGTCGGCGACGTCGTCGGCATCACGCAGATGGGCGGCGAGGGCGCCCAGTGGATCGGCATGGCGCCGTTCGTCGGCACCGAGCACTTCGTGCAGAACATCGGCGACGGCACCTTCACGCACTCCGGCAGCCTCGCCGTGCGCGCGGCGGTCGCCGCCGGGGTCAACATCACCTACAAGCTGCTGCACAACTCGGCCGTGGCGATGACCGGCGGTCAGGACGCGGTCGGCGCTCTGCCGCTGGCGCGGCTGACCGAGGTTCTGCTGCTGGAAGGCGTCGCCAAGGTGATCGTCACCAGCGACGCGCCGAAGCGGCTGACCGGCAAGCTGCCACGCGGCGTCGAGGTCCGGCACCGCGATGATCTGCTGCGGGCGCAAGAAGAACTGGCCACCGTGCCCGGCGTGACGGTGCTGGTCCACGACCAGGAGTGCGCGGCCGAGAAGCGTCGCAAGCGCCGCCGCGGCAAGCAGCCGACGCCGCCGGAGAAGGTGCTGATCAACGAGCGGGTGTGCGAGGGCTGCGGGGATTGCGGCGCCAAGTCCAACTGCCTCTCGGTGCAGCCGGTGTCGACCGAGTTCGGCCGCAAGACGCAGATCCACCAGTCCTCGTGCAACGTCGACTACTCCTGCCTGGCCGGCGACTGCCCGTCGTTCCTGACCGTGGTGCCCAGCGGCCGCACGGTGCGCCGCGAGATCAGCGAGGTCAGCGCCGGCGAGCTGCCCGAGCCCCAGCGCGGGACCGGCGACTTCACCGTCCGCATCACCGGCATCGGCGGCACCGGCGTCGTCACGGTCACGCAGATCCTCGCGACGGCGGCGGTGATCGACGGCCGGCAGGTCCGCACGCTCGACCAGATCGGCCTCGCGCAGAAGGGCGGCGCGGTGGTCTCCGACCTCAAGATCACCGCGGAACCCGTCGCGCAGGCGCCGAAACTGGCCGCCGGCGAATGCGACCTGTACCTGGGCTGCGACCTGCTGGTGGCGGCCGACCCGGTGCACCTCGCGGCGGCCGACGCCGAGCGGACGACGGCGGTGGTGTCCACCACCGAGGTCCCGACCGGCCGGATGGTCGTGGACACCGCCGTCTCGTTCCCGGTGCAGTCCGGCATCCGCGCAACCCTCGACGACGCCACCGCGCGGGCGTTCTACCTGGACGCGCGCGGCCTCGCCGAGCAGCTGTTCGACGACGACCAGTTCGCCAACATCCTGCAGCTCGGCGCGGCTTACCAGGCGGGTTCGCTGCAGCTGTCGGCCGAGAGCATCGAGCGCGCGATCGAGCTCAACGGGACGGCGGTGGCGGCCAACATCCAGGCGTTCCGCCGCGGTCGCCAGGCGATCGCGGACCCGGACGCGCTGCAGGCCGAGATCACCCCGCCGCCGGCGGCGCCCCGCGAGCCCGGCGCGGCGGCGCGGCGGGTGCGGGCGCTGGTCAAGGCCGCGGAGGGCTCGGAACTGGCGCGGCTGCTGGACATCCGGATTCCCGACCTCGTCGACTACCACGACGAGAACTACGCGCGCGCCTACGCGGAATTCGTCGAGGAGGTGCGCGGCCGCGGGGAGGACGCGGTGACCGAGGCGGTGGCCCGCAACCTCTACAAGCTGATGGCCTACAAGGACGAGTACGAGGTCGCCCGCCTCTCGCTCGACGAGCGGCTGCGGGCCGACATCGAAGCCCAGTTCGGCGCGGGCTCCCGGTTCGCGTTCCGCCTGCACCCGCCGGTGCTCCGCGCGCTCGGCATGAAGCAGAAGATCAGCCTCGGCCCCTGGTTCGGCAACGTGCTGCGGGTGCTGCGCGCGGCGCGGAAGGTCCGCGGCACCCGCCTGGACCCGTTCGGCTACGCCGAGGTCCGCCGCGTCGAGCGAGAACTGGTCGGCGAGTACCGGACGGCGATCACCAAGGCCCTGGCGACGCCGGACCACCCGGCGGTCCTGGAGCTGGCCGAGCTGCCGGACGTCGTCCGCGGCTACGAGGAGATCAAGCTGGCGAACGTCGAGACCTACCGCCGGCGCCAGGCCGAACTGCTCAAGTCGCTGGAAACCGCCGAGGTCGTCGCCGCGTCATGAGCGGCGGAAGGGTGCCTCCCGCCCGGGCGGGAGGCACCCTTCCATCCACTGTGGATTCGCTCAGTCCGGCGGCCGGATGCTGACGACCTCGACGCTGGTCTTGCCTTCCGGAGTCGGGAAGCTGACCTTCTCCCCCGGGCGACTCCGGGCCACCGCCAGGCCCAGCGGGCTGTCGGAGGTGAACGTGGTGTCCTCCTCGCCGTCGGGGATCTCCTCCGGGATCGCCACGACGCGGTAGGCCTGCGTCGCGCCGTCGGGCAACCGCAAGGTCACCTCGGTACCGGCCGCCAAGCCCCGGACGCCGGACGGCCCGCCGGCGAGTATTCCTTCCAGTTCCGCGATGCGGTCGTCGATCGTGACGAGCTCGTCACCGCCCTGCAACTCCTGCGCGGCGTCGCCCCGGTCCCCGGACTCATCGCCCTGCCTCAGCTCGTCGACCAACTGCTGCCGCCGCGCGCGCAACGTGCGGATCTCCTCGGTCAACCGAGCCCGCCCCACCGCGGATTCCTCGCCACCCATGATCGATCCCTTCACCGGCACCCGACTGCCATCAGCGGTTGCCCGGCCGCGGGCGAGGCGAAACCGGCGGGCGCGGTTGCGGAGCCCGCCGGCATCCCCGCAGGCCAACGGGCTCCGCCGCCAGGCGGCTCACTCCTCCCGGGCGGCCACGATCGCGTCGAGCGCAGCGGTGATGTTGGCCTCGGCAGCGGCCTTCTCGATGCCCAGCCCGGAGAGCACACCGGTGCCGTCCTCGTTCTCCAACAGCGCGAGCAGGATGTGCTCGGTGCCGACGTAGTTGTGCCCCAGCCGCAGCGCCTCCCGGAAGGTCAGCTCCAGCGCCTTCTTCGCCGCGGCGTCGAACGGGATGAGCGCCGGCACCTCGTCGGCGGCAGGCGGCAGCGCCTCGGCCACGGACTCCCGGACGGCGTCCGGCGACACGCCCTGAGCGACGATCGCCTTCGCGCCGAGCCCGTTCGGCTCGCCCAGCAGCCCCAGCACCAGGTGCTCGGGCCTGATCTCGACGCTGCCCGTGGTGCGGGCCTCGGCCTGCGAGAGGACCACGACATTCCGCGCCCGGTCGGTGAACCGGGCGAATCCCTGGCTCATGTCGAGGCCGGCGTCGGTCTTCGGCACGAACCGCTTCTGGGCGGCCTGCTTCGAGACGCCCATGCTCTTGCCTATCTCGGTCCAGGAAGCGCCGGACCTCCGGGCCTGGTCGACGAAGTGCCCGATCAGGTGATCGGCGACCTCCCCGAGGTGATCGGCGGCGATGACGGCATCGGAGAGCTGGTCGAGGGCGTCGGGGCGCGCCTTCTTGATGGCCTGGATCAACGCGTCCAGCGAAACGTGGTTGGAAACCTGCACTTTGTCCATGCGTCAACCATAGGTTGACGTTCAGGTGTCGTCAACCACGAGTTGACGATAGTCCGGGAGTCGCCGCCCCAGGGCACGGGCGAACGCCAGGGCCTCGGCGTCGACGGATTCCGCCCGGGCGGCCGACCGGAGCCAAGCGGCGAGGGGCCCGGCCAGGGCAGGCGAAAGAGCGGCGATCCACCGAGCGCTCCCGGCCCGCGCCTCCGCGACGTGCTCGGTCGAGCCGCCACCGAGATCCGCAACGACATCCGGCCTGGTCGCGAGCAATCCCCCGACCAGCCAATCGCCACCGGTCGAAACGGCGGCAAGTCGCTCAAGCGCCTCGGCCGCCCCCAGCAGCTCGTCCCGCCCACTCGCATCCACGCCCACATCATCCAGCCATCCGCCGAACCTGTCGGTCGCCGGGCACACAGCGAGCCCCGGAGGTGCTAATCTGACCTCGGTCGTATTGAATTCTGAGTTCGTGTTCTCGGCACGCTCGCAGGACGAGTTGCGGGCGAGCTTCTCCCTTTGGTTCAGCTGAAGTGGTAGCCGTCTGAAACTACGGCCCGGGTTGCCGCACCGGCGGCGATCCGTCTTCAGTTCCACAGAGGAGACAGTAAATGGCACAGGGAACCGTCAAGTGGTTCAACGCCGAAAAGGGCTTCGGCTTCATCGCCCCCGACGACGGCGGCGCTGACGTGTTCGTCCACTACTCGGCGATCGACTCCAGCGGCTTCCGCACGCTGGAGGAGAACCAGCAGGTCAACTTCGAGGTCACGCAGGGCCCGAAGGGCCCGCAGGCCAGCAGCGTCCGCCCGCTCTGAGCATCCTCAGACGCTAGCGGTTAATAATACCGACGCGGCTCCTCCCGACGGGAGGAGCCGCGTCGCGTTTCCGGCGCCCAGGCATCCCTGCACGGAACGAGCCGAAACCGCTAGCGGCGCCCGACGGCGCACGCCGCAGTCACCGGCAGAGTCAGCCGAGCCGCACCGGCAGTTCACCGGGCAGGCTCGGTGAGCCGCCCGAGCAGGAACCGGCGCAGAAGAGATCCGGCTGCTGGGAGATCAGTGCGGCGCCTGCGCACCGAGTTCGACCACCAGCACGCCGCCGATGATGAGCGGCTCCGTCCCGGTCGCCAGCCGTTCGATCCGGTCGATGACCGCGGCCCGCATGGCCTGGTCGTAGCCGGAGGTCCCGCTCGCGTCGGCCATCCACAACCCGTCCGCCGCCAGCCGGGCCACGGCCATGTCGACGGACCGGGAGTCCGGAGCGGACGTGGGCTCTTCCAGCCACCGGCGCTGCATCGCGCGCCACGGCGCGAGCCAGTCCCAAGCTCCAGCACCCCGCCAGAACCACGGCGATCACGACGCGCCAAGCAGCAACGACGACACGGCTCGTGGGGCCGAGGTTCACCTGACCCCACGAGTCGTGTCGTCGGACGTCTGCCTCAAGCGGTCATCGTGACCGCTGTCCTACTTGTCGAGCTCGATAGGCGCGGTCGACACGTCGTCGGCCGGCTTCGCCGGCACGGTGGGCGTGCCGGGCGGCAACACCTCGGCAGGCTGGCATTCGATCGGCTCCCCCGGCAGCGACGGGATCGACACGTCGTCGGCCGGCACCGCCGGCACGGTGGGCGTGCCGGGCGGCAACACCTCGGCAGGCTGGCATTCGATCGCCGTGGCCTGCTTGCTCTCATTGGCCGGCGAGTTCGTGGTGCTGGCGAACGCGACTCCACCGGCACCGAGCATGATGGCCAGGCCGGCGACGACCGTCGCCACCTTCCGCGAGGACGACATGTGAGATTCCCTTCTGCATGCGGACAATCGCACTCCGGCGGTCGTACCGCCGGCGCAACCGCGGCATCGGGCCGCGGTCTGGTCCCATCCAGCCAGACCGCGGTTATCGCCAGCGTCTGATGATCTCCATATGCAGACCGTATGTCCCGGCGAGGATCATGTAGTCCTCGTGCCGGCCGGTGACCGGCCGGCGTAGGCGGGTGTACCAGGTGGCGCCTGGTGGCAGGAGGATGAACGCGTGCGGGTGCTGGTCGTGGAGGACGAAGCCTTCCTCGCCGAAGCATTGCAGGCCGGTCTTCGCCGCGAAGGCATGGCGGTCGACATCGCCGGCGACGGGGCAACAGCCCTGGAGAGCGTGGCGGTCAACGAATACGACGTGGTCGTGCTCGACCGCGACCTCCCCGGTGTGCACGGCGACGATGTGTGCCGACACGTGGTGGCCAGCCGACCCGGCTGCCGGATCCTCATGCTGACCGCGGCCGGCGGTCTGGCCGACAAGGTCGACGGGCTGCGTCTCGGCTCGGACGACTACCTGGTCAAACCGTTCGACTTCCCCGAACTCGTCGCCCGGCTGCACGCCCTACGACGACGCGCCGCCGCAGCGCACCCCCCAGTGCTGACCTACGCCGACCTCCGGTTGGACCCCGCGCGCCGCGACGCCCGCCGCGGCGACCACTCCTTGCGGCTGACCCGGAAGGAGTTCGCCGTCCTGGAACTGCTCCTGCGAGCGGACGGGGCGGTGCTCAGCGCGGAACACCTGCTGGAGAAGGCCTGGGACGCCCACGCCGACCCGTTCACCAACGCCGTCCGAATCACCATCTCCACGCTGCGGCGCAAACTCGGCGACCCACCCATCCTGCACACCGCTACCGGTGTCGGCTACTACCTCGCCGCCACCACGTGAGCATCCACGCCACGCTGCGAAATCGGCTGTCCATCCGGCTGCGGCTCACCCTGCTCTACGGGGGCACGGTGCTGGCCTGCGGCATCGCGTTGCTGCTCACCGTGTACGCGTTGATGCGGTACATCCCGAGCTACGAGCTGCAGCCCGCCACCCCCATGCCGGAAGCTGTGGTTCCGGCCATCCCCGCCGACGACATCGGGCCGGCGATCGTCACGATCACCAGCAAAGACGACATCTTGATGACGCTGCTGCAACTGTCCGGCGTGGCGCTGATCGGGTTGGCCCTGATCTCGTTCCTGCTCGGCTGGGTCATCGCCGGGCGCATGCTCGCCCCCATCCACCGCATCACCCGGACGACACGCACCGTCGCAGGCCACTCCCTGCACGAACGCATCCACCTCGATGGCCCCCAGGACGAGTTCACCGAACTCGCCGACACCATCGACACGATGCTCGACCGGCTGCACGCCAGCTTCCAAGCCCAGCAACGCTTCGCCGCCAACGCTTCGCACGAACTGCGCACCCCGCTGGCGATCACGCGCACCATGCTGCAGGTCGCCATCACGCACCCCCGCGACCACGATCTCGCCACCCTGGCACCCAAACTGCTGGCCACCAACGAACGCAGCATCGCAACAGTGGAAGCGCTGCTCGCCCTGTCCCGAGCCGACCACGGCATCCACGACGCAAAGCAGGTCGACCTCGCCTCGGTCGCGGCGCACGCGCTGGAACAGGTGCGAACCGAAGCAGGCGCCAGCCGGATCGCCGTGCACGACGAGCTGCACCCGGCCACCGTGAACGGCGACGAGGACCTGCTCCACCACTTGCTGACCAACCTGCTGCACAACGCCGTCCGGCACAACCACGCCGATGGCACGGCACGACTGACCACCACCGCCCGGGACGGCACCGCCATCATCACCGTCACCAACACCGGCGAGCCCGTCACATCCGAAGAAGCCAACCGGCTGTTCGAGCCGTTCTACCGAATCCGCGCCCGCACTCACACCAACGGACACGGCCTCGGCCTAGCCCTCGTCCGCGCCATCGCTCACAGCCACCACGGTGCCGCCACCGCCACCCCCAACCCCGGCGGCGGACTGACCATCACCATCGCCTTGCCCACCGCCAGATAACCCACCCGACCGGGTCCTGCCGACTGCGCAGGCGACCACAGTGGACGACCGGATCAAGATCATCCAGATGACACGCAAAAGCCCGCTGACCTGGTATTTCACCTCGGATCAACGGGCTGTGACGATGGTGGGCGCAGTAGGGTTCGAACCTACGACCCCTTGCTTGTAAGGCAAGTGCTCTTCCGCTGAGCTATGCGCCCCTTTGGTGGCCGTCCGGGTTCATCCGATCGGATCACTTCGAACACCCTACCGGTGTTTCACGCCACGCTCGGCACCCGGTCGGCCACCGCTTCGCTCAGGCCTTGAGCTCGGCGAGCGCCTTCTTCCAGACATCCTGGTCGCGGGCCTCGCCCGGCTGGTTCACCTCGGCGAAGCGGACCTTGCCCTCGGTGTCGATCAGGAACGTGCCGCGGTTGGCCATGCCGGCCGCCTCGTTGAACACGCCGTAGGCCTTGGCGATCTCGCCGTGCGGCCAGAAGTCCGACAGCAGCGGGAAGGTGTAGCCCTCCTTCTCCGCCCAAGCCTTGAGCGCGAACGGCGAGTCGACGGACACGCCGAGGACCTGGACGTCGTCGTTCTGGAATTCGCCGAGGTCGTCCCGGACCTGGCACAGCTCGCCCTGGCAGATGCCGCTGAACGCGAACGGGTAGAAGACCAGCAGCACGTTCTTCTTGCCGCGGAAGTCGGCCAGCGAGACCTTCTCCTTGTTGAAGTCCGGCAACGTGAAGTCCGGCGCCTGCGCGCCGACCTCGACCGTCATGAGGAATCCTCCTGATCGACGTGACCTTGTCATCGCCGAACCTACACCGAGCCGACCGCCGTGGGCACCGATGGCGAGCACCGGTGCCCACGGGGTGGACATGCGCACAGCACTAGCGACGGCCGATCAGCGCTTGGCCTTCGCCTTTCGGTAGGCCAACCTGGTACCCATCCATCCCTCGCCGAGGCTGACCTTCCCCGTCTGGGCGAGGTTCGCCGTCGATGCCGCCTCTGAGATGTCGGCCGGCTCGACGTAGCCCTCCCGGCCGGTCTTCGGGGTCAGCACCCAGATGACCCCTTCATCTGACAGCGGCGTCATGGCATCGAGAAGCGTGTCCGTCAGGTCACCGTCGTCTTCGCGCCACCACAGCAGCACGACATCGACCACTTCATCGGCATCTTCATCGAGGATTTCGCTCCCGCAGCGCTCCTCGATCGCGGCTCGGACGTCGTCATCGACGTCTTCGTCCCAGCCGAGTTCCTGGACAACCATCTCCGGCTCGATGTCGAGCCTCTCGGCGACGTCGGCTTCGCCTTTACCGGCGTCTCCCGCGGCGACCACGGTTTGCTCACTCCTCCAATGCACCGGTGCGACGACCCTTGGACGCCGCACACCTTCCAGATCTGGCGGATAGCGAACACTGCCGACCGCCATCCGCGCAACTGCTGACGGCACGACACGCCGTAGCAACGCGTTGGGATTCGACTCTAGACCGGCCGGCACGACATCAACAGCCTGGTTCTCCGCCGGTGTGCGCATCGGTGGCCGAGATGGTGGACCATGAGGGTGTCGGACATCACTGCCCGGCGCCCTGCCACGTCCACGACGTAGTCGAGGAGTTCCCTTGTCCCCGCTCAACAACGACGTCCCCATGCCCGCGCAGCGGGTGCGGGTCATCCGGGACGGTCTCGCCTCCCACCTGCCGGACATCGATCCGCAGGAGACCGAGGAGTGGTTGCAGTCCTTCGACTCGGTGCTGTCGGCCAACGGACAGCAGCGCGCCCGCTACCTCATGCTGCGGCTGCTCCAGCGCGCCCGCGAATCCGGCGTCGGCGTCCCCTCGCTGACCAGCACGGACTACGTCAACACCATCCCCACCGAGCAGGAGCCGTGGTTCCCCGGCGACGAGGAGACCGAACGCCGCTACCGGGCCTGGATGCGGTGGAACGCCGCGATGATGGTGCACCGAGCGCAGCGGCCGGGCATCGGCGTCGGCGGCCACATCTCGTCCTTCGCGTCCTCCGCCAGCCTCTACGAGGTCGGCTTCAACTGGTTCTTCCGCGGCAAGGACCACCCGGGTGGCGGTGATCACCTCTACATCCAGGGCCACGCCTCCCCCGGCATCTACGCCCGCGCGTTCCTGGAGGGCCGGCTGTCCGCCGACCGGCTCGACGGGTTCCGCCAGGAGTACTCGCACGCCGGTCCAGGCGGCGGCCTGCCGTCCTACCCGCACCCGCGGCTGATGCCGGACTTCTGGGAGTTCCCCACGGTCTCCATGGGCCTGGGGCCGATGAACGCGATCTACCAGGCTCGCTTCGACCGCTACCTGCACGACCGCGGCATCAAGGACACCAGCCAGCAGCGCGTGTGGGCGTTCCTCGGCGACGGCGAGATGAACGAACCCGAGTCGCGCGGGTTGCTGCAGGTCGCGGCCAACGACGGGCTGGACAACCTCACCTTCGTGATCAACTGCAACCTGCAGCAGCTCGACGGGCCGGTGCGCGGCAACGGCAAGATCATCCAGGAGTTGGAGGCGTTCTTCCGCGGCGCCGGCTGGAACGTGATCAAGGTGGTCTGGGGCCGCGAGTGGGACGCGCTGCTGCACTCCGACCGCGACGGCGCCCTGGTGAACCTGATGAACACCACCCCGGACGGCGACTACCAGACCTACAAGGCCAACGACGGGGCGTTCGTCCGGGAGCACTTCTTCGGCCGCGACCCGCGCACCAAGGAGATGGTCAAGCACCTCACCGACGACGAGATCTGGGGCCTGCGCCGCGGCGGCCACGACTACCGCAAGGTCTACGCGGCCTACAAGGCAGCAACCGAGCACCACGGCCAGCCGACCGTGATCCTCGCGAAGACGATCAAGGGCTACGGCCTCGGCCCGCACTTCGAGGGCCGCAACGCCACCCACCAGATGAAGAAGCTGACGCTGGACGACCTGAAGCTGTTCCGGGACAGCCTGCGGATCCCGATCAGCGACGAGGACCTCGACCCGTACCTGCCGCCGTACTACCACCCCGGGCAGGACGCGCCGGAGATCCAGTACCTGCAGGACCGGCGCCGGCAGCTGGGCGGCTACCTGCCGGAGCGGCGGGCGAAGGCCAAGCCGCTGGTGCTGCCCGGCGACAAGGTCTACGAGGTGGTCCGGCGCGGCTCCGGCAAGCAGGAGGTCGCCACCACGATGGCGTTCGTCCGGCTGCTCAAGGACCTCGCCAAAGACCGCGAGATCGGGCCGCGGATCGTGCCGATCATCCCGGACGAGGCCCGCACGTTCGGCATGGACTCGATGTTCCCGTCGCAGAAGATCTACAACCCGCTGGGCCAGCTCTACACGCCGGTGGACTACCAGCTGATGCTGGCCTACCGGGAGAGCGAGCAGGGCCAGATCCTGCACGAGGGCATCAACGAGGCCGGCTCGACCTCGTCGTTCACCGCTGCGGGCACCAGCTACGCCACGCACGGCGAGCCGATGATCCCGGTCTACATCTTCTACTCGATGTTCGGCTTCCAGCGCACCGGCGACAGCTTCTGGGCGGCGGCCGACCAGATGGCGCGCGGGTTCGTGCTCGGCGCGACCGCCGGGCGGACCACGCTGACCGGTGAGGGCCTGCAGCACGCCGACGGGCACTCGCAGCTGATCGCCGCGACGAACCCCGCGGTGGTCGCCTACGACCCCGCGTGGTCGTTCGAGGTGGCGCACATCGTCAAGGACGGCCTGCGGCGGATGTTCGGCGAGAACGCCGAGGACGTCTTCTACTACCTGACCATCTACAACGAGCCGTACCGGCAGCCGGCCGAGCCGGCGGACCTGGACGTCGACGGGCTGCTGCGCGGCCTGTACCGGTACCAGGCCGCGCCGGGCGGCTCGGGGCCGCGGGCGCAGATCCTCTCGTCGGGCGTGATCATGCCGCTGGCGCTGAAGGCCCAGCAGATGCTGGCCGAGGAGTGGGGTGTGCAGGCCGACGTGTGGTCGGCGACGTCCTGGTCGCAGCTGCGGCGCGAGGCCGAGGCCGCCGACCGGCACAACCTGCTGCACCCGGAGGCGGAGCCGAAGGTGCCGCACGTCACCCGGGCGCTGGCGGACGCCGCCGGCCCGGTGGTCGCGGTCAGCGACTGGATGCGTGCGGTGCCGGACCTGATCCGGCCGTGGGTGCCCGGCGACATGGTCAGCCTCGGCGCCGACGGGTTCGGGTTCTCCGACACCAGGCCGGCCGCGCGGCGGGTGTTCCTGGTGGACGCGGAGTCCACAGTGGTCGCGACGCTGGCGGCGCTGGCCCGCACCGGCCAGGTGGACAAGGCCAAGGTGGTCGAGGCGACCCGGCACTACCGGCTGGACGACGTCCAGGCCGCGGGGCCGCAGACGTCGGATCCCGGCGTCGCCTGATCGGGGACCGACCGCGGGGCGCTCGCCGGGTGGCGGGCGCCCCGCGGTGTGCCGGGCGCGGGATCAGACCGCGTGCAGGCCCGGGTCGCGGTCCTGGGTGACGAAGCTGGCCGCCGTCGTCGCCGGGGCGCCGGCGCTGGAGACGTACGGCAGCACCCGGTAGTCGGCGCGGACCAGGTTCGGGGTGATCCGGGTTCGCACGTAGCCGCGGCGGGCGCTGTAGAAGTGCACGTGCTCGTTGGCGGCCTTGATCTTGTCGCCGCCCGCGTTCGTCTCCGAGCCGTCCCGGCCGGAGGTGACCGACGTGGTGGTGAGCTCCACGGCGACGTTGCGCGAGTCCGGGTCGTCGAAGTCGGCCTTGATGTCGGCGGCCCAGTGCGAGTGCACGTCACCGGTCAGCACCACGACGTTGCGGGCGGCGTCGAAACCGGCCTTGACCCGCTGGCGCGATGCCTGGTAGCCGTCCCAGGCGTCCATCGGCAGCACCTTCGCCGGGCCCGGATCGTGGTCCATCTGGGCGAACCAGACCTGCTGGCCGAGCACGTCCCACCGAGCGCGGGAGTCGCGCAGCCCGTCCAGCAGCCACACCTCCTGGTCGATCCCGGTGATGGTGCGCTGCGGGACGTGCAGGTCCGGGCCGTCCGGCTTGTTGCCGTCGCCGTACGCCTGGTCGTCGCGGTACTGGCGGGTGTCGAGCATGTGGAAGTTCGCCAGCGAACCCCACGCGCGCCGCCGGTAGAGCTGCATGTTGATGCCGCTCGGCATCGACTCCCACCGCAGCGGCATGTTCTCGTAGTAAGCCTGCAGGGCGTCGCGGCGCCGCTGGAGGAACGCCTGCCCCTGCGTCTCGGACTTCGCCTCCGGGATCTCGTCGGCCCAGTTGTTCTCCACCTCGTGATCGTCGAAGACGACCAGCCAGGGGGCGACCGAGTGCGCGAGCTGGAGGTCCGGATCGGTCTTGTACTGGGCGTGCCGCTGCCGGTAGCCGGCGAGCGTGACCGTCTCGGGGCCGTGCACCTCGCGCACGTCCTTGCTCGGGTTGGCGGCGTACTCGTACTGGTAGTCGCCCAGGTGCAGGATCAGGCCCGGCTCGTCCTCGGCCATCCGCCGGTAGGCGGTGAAGTAGCCCTCGCCGTAGTGCGCGCAGGAGGCGAAGCACATGGTCAGCTCGCCGAGCGCGCCCGGCGCCGGGGCGGTGCGGGTGCGGCCGACCGGCGAGATCTCGCCCCGGGCGCGGAACCGGTAGAAGTACTCCGTCCCCGGGCGCAGGCCGTTGGCCTCGACGTGCACGCTGTGCGCCGACCGCGGTGCCGCGTCGACGTGCCCGCGCTGCACGACATGCCTGAACCGCTCGTCGGTGGCGACCTCCCAGTCGACCTTGATCTCCTGGTTCGGCATCCCGCCGAGACCGTCCTCGGCGAGCGGGTCACGGGCCAGCCGCGTCCACAGCACCACGCCGTGCGGCAGCGGCTCGCCGGAGGCGACGCCGAGGGTGAACAGCTGGCCGGGCCGGGTCGGCCTGCCGACACCGCGGAGATCCGTCGCCGAAGCCGGGAGGGCGGGCGCTGCTGCGGCGAGCACGGCCCCGCTCACCAGGACCGAACGACGGGACAACGGGCTTCCGGACACCTGGACTCCTCACCACGGGCGTTGATCGCCAGCGATCTTCGCCCGGGGAGTCGAACGGCCGGGCGCACCCGCATGGCCGCCGGATGAACACCCCACTCCGGTCCCGCACGGGTGATCCGTGGCAGTTTCAATTGAAACTGCGGTCAGCCCCCGACGGCGGCGCTCTCGCGGGTGCGCTGGACGCGTGCCGTGCGGTTCCAGCTCCACCAGCCGTGGACCACCAGCGCCGCGAAGACGACGTAGATCGCCGCGCTGAAGTACAGCCCGGAGGCGATCTGCAGCGGCACGCCGACCGCGTCGACGGCCAGCCAGACCAACCAGAACTCGACGAGGCCGCGGCCCTGCGCCCAGAACGCGACCAGGGTGCCGATGAAGATCCAGGCGTCCGGCCACGGTGCCCACGAGGCGTCCAGCGCGGACAGCAGCAGCGCGAACGCGGAAGTGCCCAGCGCCAGCGCGGAGATCAGCACGAGCCGTTCGACGACACCGGCCTTGCGCACCACGACGCCGTAAACCGGGTCGCTGCGCCGGTTCCAGGCCCACCAGCCGTAGACGGAGATCAGCAGGATCATCACCTGCCGGATCGCCAGCCCGCCCAGGTGGGCGGAGGCGTAGACGGCGAACAGCAGCACCGTCGCGGACACCTGCACCGGCCAGGTCGCGAGGGTCCTGCGTTGCGCGAGGAAGACGACGGCGAGCGCGCACAGCTGCCCGACCAGTTCCGCCCAGGAGATCTTCTGGCCCAGCACGGTGAACCCGTTGTCGAGCACCCATTCCGCGATTGCCTGCACGCCCGCTCCTCCCGCCGGATGCGAACGCACCGGGGTACACGCGGGAAGCCGACGTCGACGACCGCCGGCCGGACACGCCGACGGCCGATCGCGGCCGCCCGTGCGCTGCCTCTCATCCGGACTTTCACCGTCGGTCCCGGAATTCCACCGGATCGGCCGACACCTCCGCGTGGAGGCGCCGGTTCGCGGACTTTCACCGCCGGTTCGGATTTTCACCGACCCCGGAGCGCACGACTTCGTTCGATCTGCTCAACATCGTGCGCCCGGAGATCTGTTCCGCACCCGATACGTGGTTTGGATCACAGGATCGATCTACCCGGAAAACCGGTTGCGCCCGGTCGGCGCACCGATGATCGTTGCCTAGTGACAGCACTTCCCGGACGTCTGGAAGCAGCCCCGCCGGCATGAGTCGGCCGCTCGTCCTGCTGTTGGCGCTGACCTGCGGCGTGGCCGTGGGCAACATCTACTTCCCGCAGGCGATCAGCCCGCTGATCGCAGCAGGTCTGCAGGTGCCGCCGGAATCGGCCGCGCTGGCGGTGACGGCGGCGCAGTTGGGCTACGCGGCCGGGATCTTCCTGCTGGTTCCGCTCGGCGACCGGATCCCGCACCGACCGTTGATCGTCGCCCTGCTCGGGATCACCGGGATCGGCCTGCTCGTCGCAAGCGCCGCGACCGCGCTGCCGGCCCTGGTCGGCACGAGCGTCCTCGTGGGCGCGACGACCGTGATCGCGCCCATCATCGCTCCCATGGCGGCCGGGCTGGTGGCCGATGACCGGCGCGGATCGGTCACCGGCGTGCTGCTGAGCGGCTCGATCGGCGGGATGCTGCTGGCCCGCACGTTCGGCGGAACCATCGGGGAATGGCTGGGCTGGCGAGCGCCCTACGCGGTGGCCGGAGTGCTCGCGCTGCTCGCCGCGACCGCCTTGGCCTTCTCGCTGCCGACGACGGTCCCGGCATCCCGGCAGCGGTATCCGGCGCTGCTGGCCGAGTCGCTGCGACTGCTGCGCGCCGAGCCCGAGCTGCGCCGCTCCTGCTTCTACCAGGCGACGATCTTCGCCGGTTTCACCGCCGTCTGGACCGGCGTCGCGCTGCTGCTGACGGGCCCGGTGTACGGCCTTGGTACGTCGGCGGTCGGGGCGCTCGCCCTGGTCGGCGCGGCGACCATGATCTGCACGCCGCTCGCCGGGCGGCAGGCGGACCGCCGGGGGCCCGATCCGGTCAACCTCGTCTGCATCCTCGGCGTGCTCGCGGCCGCCGCCGTTCTCGCGGTCGGCAGCCTCGGTGGGGCGCTCGGCTTGGCGGCACTGGTGGTCGGCACGCTGCTCCTCGACGTCGCGATGCAGTCCGGCATGGTCGCCAACCAGGTGCGGATCTTCGCGCTGCGCCCCGAGGTGCGCGGCAGGCTCAACGCGGCCTACATGACGTGCGCGTTCCTCGGCGGCAGCTTCGGTTCCTGGCTCGGGGTGCGCACCTACTCCCGGTTCGGGTGGCCGGGTGTCTCGGTGCTCTTGGCGCTGCTGGCGGGGCTTGCGCTGACCCGCCACCTGTCGCACCGGCGACGCGCCGTCGCCGCTCGTTTGCCCTGAGTGACAACGAAATTCGCGCGCGACGAACCGGGATGGCCGATCGAACACGCGTGCCCCGGCCGGTAGACTCGATCGGCAGCAACTCGAAGGGGGCACGCCGGGATGAACGACACCGATCGCGCCATCCTCGACTTCGAGCTGGAGCACTGGCATTACCAGGGCAACAAGGAACGGGTCATCCAGGAGCGCTTCGGCTTCTCCCCGAACCGCTACTACCAGCGGCTGAATCGCCTGCTGGACGAGCCCGAGGCGCTCCAGCAGCAGCCGGCCCTCGTCAAGCGCCTCCAGAGCCGCCGCGACCAGCGGGCCCACCGCCGCATCGTTCGCGACGCCTGACCGAATCTCCGAGCCCTCCACATCGGCCCGCACGCCGACGGGGCGGATTGCCGCTTCCGCCTGAAATCGGGCTTCTCGCCCCCAGTCGCATCCATCGCCCGTGATCACGCTCATGCTCACCTAAGTACAACGAACGTTGCACTTATTGTCATAATCGTTGTACTTTTCATCCGTGATCAACGAGAAGATCCTGGTGATCGGCGCCTCCGGCAAGGTCGGACGGCAGGCCGTCACCCTCCTGCAGAACGCCGGCGCCGAAGTCCGCGCGATGGTCCGGAATCCCGCGGCCGCCAAGCTCCCCGATTCGACGGAGGTGGTGCGCGGCGATCTGCCCTCGCTGCACTCCACCCTGGACGGAATCGACTCCGCGTTCCTGATCTGGCCGATGGCCTCCGTTCCGGCAGATCCGGCCGTCGTCGAAGCGATCGAGGAGCACGCCCGCCGGATCGTCTTCCTGTCCTCGGCGGCGGTGCGCGACGACGTGGCGGAGCAGGTCGGCCCCATCGCCGGTTTCCACCACGCCGTCGAGCACCAGATCGAGCGCTCCGGTCTCGAATGGACATTCCTCCGCCCATACGCGTTCGCGTCCAACACGCTGGCCTGGACGCCGGAGATCCGCCGCGGCGACGTCGTGCGCGGGGCCTTCAGGGCGGCGTCCATGACGCTGATCCACGAGCACGACATCGCCTCGGTCGCGGCACACGTGCTCACCAACGGCGGATTCAGCCCACCGGTGGCGGACCCGCTGATCGCTACGCCTGCTGGCGCTGGGCGTACTGCTCCGGGGTGAGTTGGCGGTCCTGCTGGATCCGCACCAGTTGCGCCAGCAGCGGCGCGGCCTGGTCCGGCGGGAGCGCCTGGAACGCCGCCTTGATCGCTTCCGCGTCGGCCCCCTGCGCCGGAGCCGCGGAGGTCTGCTGCTTCGCCACCACCTCGTTGACGAGGTCGACGAGCATCGCGACGATCGTGCGCGGGCCGATCTCGGTCTGCCAGCCCTGGATCTCGCCCTTCGGCCCGCGGGGACCGAGCAGCTCGTGTTCCAGGCGGCGCAGAATCGCGTCCTGCTCCGGGTTCATCACGTCCTCCTGATCCCTCTTGCCGAGCTCGGCGCGGAACTGGTCCATGTCGACGTGACCTGGGTCGATCTTGCCGGTGACGCTGGTCTCCTTGTGGCCGCGCGCGGCGTCCATCGGGCGCCCGAGGTGGTTGAGCACCGCGGTGGTCGCCTTGAGCGCCGCCCGGTACTGCTCCGGGCTGGGCCCTTGGTCCACGCCCTGGTAGTCCCATTCGAACCCGACGTAGAGGGTGTTGCCGTCGCCCTCGGGGTTCGGCCCGGAGGCCTTCGCCTTGCCGGCGTGGTTGGCCCGACCGGCGGCGATCATGTGCACGACCCCGTCGAAGCCGATCACCGCGTGGCACAGCGGCCCCGCCAGGTCGGGGCGTCCGTCGATGCACAGCTGCACGCTCGGCGCGGGGTTCTCGTAGGACGCGGGCGTCGCGGTGTGGTGTTCCAGCACGCCGACCGGAGCGGGCTGCGACCCCGAGGTGGCGGTCCGGTCCCGCCAGCCGTCGGTCTCGACCACCGTCAGCCCGGCCGCGCGCAACACGTCCGCGAGCCAGACGAGAGGCAGAGCCACTACTGATCACCTCCCGGCTTGATCCGTTCTCCCATGGTGTCGCGACCGCGCGCGGGCGACCACGGCCAAGTGCGTGAAAAAGGCCGGGACCCACCCACCGGGTGAGTCCCGACCTTCGGCCAGGCGTGGCGCGCGGTCACGCGTGGCCGCTCACGCCCGCGTCGCCGGTCTCCGGCTTCGCGCCGTTCTTGCCGTTCTCCGCCGGGCCGCCGGCGGAGCCGGTGGAACCGGAAGAGCCGGAGAACTGGGCCTCGGCGCTGTCCAGCCACCGGCCCCAGCGCTGCTGCATCGGCTTGATCAGGCCGCCGCCGACGCCGACGATGATCACGCCGGCCAGCGCGGCCAGCGCCGCGATCAGCACCGGGGTGGTCACGGTGAGGGCGATGCCGAGCTGGTTGAGCGCGGCGATCACGCCGAGGGCGACGATGAAGCCGAAGGTGATCTTGGCCAGCACCGGCCCGATCGGGCGGCCGCCCAGCGCGCCGCGGATCAGGTCGCCGACGGCGCGGCCGATCGCCGCGGCCACCAGCACCAGCACGATCGCCACCACGATCCGCGGCAGGAACAGCACCACCGTGTCGATCAGGTCCTTGATCGCGTTGGGCCCGAAAACGCCCAGCGCCAGCTGCACGAAAATGAGCAGGATGAAGTAGTAGACCAGTTTCACCAGCAGGCCGGAGATGTCGATGTTCGATTTCGACGTCATTTCACCGAGCCCGGACTTCGCCAGCAGCCGGTTGAAACCGAGCCGGGCGAACACGATCTGGATCGCCTTGCCGATCGCCTTCGCGATCAGCCAGCCGACCAGCACGATGATGAGGAATACGACCAGCTTCGGGACGAAGGTCGCAATTGCGACCCACGCCTCTGCGAGTCCCTGCTGGAGAGCTCCCACTTGAATTCACCTCGATAGAACAAAACCCGATTCGCGTGTGCCGGAGATCGTTTCCTGCGACGGCTTTACCGGCAACCGCGACAGGCCCCTCGAAAGGGCGATTCATTTCCCTCGATCGGGTCGATGCCGACGAAGGAGGCCGCCCCGACCGTGGGATCAGCCGTCCGCGGCGGCCCGAGCCCCCGGCGGTACCGCAACGCCGTTCCCCGGGGCCCGGGCCCCGGCGCGCTGTGAGCCGGCCCGCACCGCCGGCCGCTGGCCGCCGGAGCTGATCGGCGGCATGCGATTCTGGAGGCATGAGTACCGAACGCGCAGGTGAGCGGGATACCGGTACGCAGCGTCAGCTCTCCGCCGCCACGCTCCGCCGCCTCGAACGGGGCACCGGCGGGCTGGCCAGCGCCAGCGTCAGCGCGATGGAACAGCGCCTGCCGTGGTTCCGGCGGTTGCCCGCCGACCAGCGGGCGAGCGTGCTCCTGGTGACGCAGACCGGCGCCACCAACTTCGTGGCGTGGCTGCAGGACCCGACCGAGGCGATCCGGCTGACCGCAGAGGCCTTCCGCGCCGCGCCCCGGGACCTGTCCCGGTGGGTCAGCCTGCGGCAGACCCTGGAGCTGGTCCGGGTCGCGATCGACGTGCTCGAACAGCAGCTGCCGGAGCTGGCCTCCGAGGAGCACGAACGCATCCTGCTGACCGAGTCGATCCTGCGCTACACCCGCGAGATCTCCTTCGCGGCCGCCACCTCGTACGCCGCGGCCGCGGAGGCCCGCGGTGCGTGGGACGCGCGGCTGGAAGCGCTGGTGGTCGACGGCATCGTGCGTGGCGACGCCGAGGAGTCGCTGCTCTCCCGCGCCGCCGCGCTCGGCTGGGAGCCCTCGTCAGAAGCGACCGTGCTGGTCGGCAACGCCCCGTCCGACGACCCGCCCACCATCGTCTACCAGGTGCGCAGCCGCGCGGCGCGGGTCGGCTGCCCGGTACTGCTCGGCGTGCAGGGCACCCGGCTGGTGGTGGTCTTCGGCGGCCCGGGCGACGCGCGCACCAACGAGGAGGCGGCCAAGCGGCTGTCCGAGGCGTTCGACGACGGGCCGGTCGTGGTCGGGCCGACCATGCCGAGCCTGGCCGAGGCGCACCGGTCGGCCGGCGATGCGATGTCCGCGCTGCGGGCCGTGGTGGCGTGGCCGACCGCGCCGCGCCCCGTGCCCTCCGGCGACCTGCTGCCGGAGCGGGCGCTGGCCGGCGATCCGGAGGCCGAGCGGCAGCTGGTCGAGCGGATCGTGCTGCCGCTGGTGGACGCCGGCGGCGCGCTGATGGAGACCGTCGACACCTACCTGGAGGTCGGCGGTGTGCTGGAGAACTGCGCTCGGCAGCTGTACGTGCACCCGAACACGGTCCGGTACCGGCTGCGCCGAGTGGCGGAACTCACCGGCCACACGCCGTCCAACGCCCGCGACGCCCACGTCCTGCGGGTCGGCCTCGCCGTGGGCAGGCTGGCCAAGTCCCGCGGCCTCTGGTGACGCGGTGATCACGCGCCGCAACAGGGCTTTACCGGTGTTCACCGATCGGTCACCAACCGGACACAGCCGACAACGATTCTCCTCCTGGCCGGGTTCCCCCATCCCCGCGCTTGTAGACACTCCACAACTTTGCGGTCCGGACTTCGTCTCTGTCGACATCACGTCGATCGCACCCGGACGTGTTCAGTAGCAAGGGTGATCGCGCTTCTAGCCCCCGGACAGGGGTCGCAGACCCCAGGGATGTTGAACCCGTGGCTCGAACTGGACGGCGTCGCCGAACGCATCGCCGCCTGGTCCGAGTCGACCGGCCTCGACCTGCTCCGCCTCGGCACCACCGCCGAAGCGGACGAGATCAAGGACACCGCGGTCACCCAGCCGCTGGTGGTGGCGCTGTCGCTGATCGCCGCCGACGAGCTGCGCCGCCGGGTGACGATCCCGGCGGACACGCCGGTCGCCGGGCACTCCGTCGGTGAGCTGGCCGCCGCCGCCATCGCCGGCGCCCTGACCTTCGACGACGCGGTCTCGCTCGCCGCCGTGCGCGGCCGGGAGATGGCCGCCGCGTGCGCGCTGGAGCCGACCAGCATGTCCGCCGTGCTCGGCGGGGATGCCGACGACGTGGTCGCCCACCTCGAGCGGCTCAGCCTGGACCCGGCCAACCGCAACGGCGCGGGCCAGATCGTCGCCGCCGGGCGGGTGCCCGCCCTCGAAGAGCTCGCGGCCGAACCGCCGGCCGGCGCCCGGGTGCGGCCGCTGCCGGTGGCCGGCGCCTTCCACACCCGCTTCATGGCGCCCGCGCGGGAAAGCCTGGCCCAGCACGCGGAGAAGGTGACCGCCACGGACGCGGCGCTGCCGCTGCTGTCCAACGCCGACGGCGCGGTCGTCACCGACGCCGCCGAGATCGTGAGCCGCCTCGTCTCGCAGGTGACCAGCCCGGTGCGCTGGGACAGCTGCATGGCGGCGCTGGCCGATCGCGGTGTCGAGGCCGTGGTGGAGTTCCCGCCCGCCGGAACCCTCAGCGGCCTGGTGCGCCGCGAACTCAAGGGCGTCAAGGCCGTCGCTCTGAAGACCCCTGCCGACCTGGACAAGGTCGCCGATCTGCTCGGGAGCGACGCGTGACGCGACCCCGCCTCACCCAGAACCCCATTCCGGCCGCCACCCGGCTGCTCGGCTTCGGGAGCACGCAGGGCAACCGGATCGTCACCAACGACGACCTGGCCAAGATCGTCGACACCAACGACGAGTGGATCCGGCAGCGCGTCGGCATCATCCACCGCCGCCTCGGCGACGACGACCAGACCGTGGCCAGCATGGCCGTCGAGGCGGGTGCCAAGGCGATCGCGGACGCGGGCCTGACACCGTCCGATGTGGACCAGGTGATCGTCGCCACGTGCACCATGCAGGGCGGCATCCCCAACGCCGCGGCCCAGGTCGCCGACCAGATCGGCATCAAGGCCAAGAGCGCCTACGACCTCAACGCCGCCTGCGCCGGATTCGTCTACGCGCTGTCCACCGCCTCGGACGCGGTGCGCTCCGGATCGGCCCGCAACGTGCTGGTGATCGGCTCGGAGCGGTTCCAGGAATGGCTGGACTGGGAAGACCGCGCGAACTGCATCATCTTCGCCGACGGTGCCGGTGCCGCGGTGGTCGGACCGGCCGAGGAGCCGGAGCTCGGCCCGGGCGTGCTGGGCAGCGCCGGCGACCTGGTGGACACCATCTACCTGCGCGACGCCAAGTACATCTACCAGGAGGGCCAGTCGGTCTTCCGGTGGGCGACCACGCAGATCGCGCCGGTGGCGGCCCGGGCCGTCGAGGCGGCCGGGCTCCAGATGTCCGATGTGGACGTCTTCGTGCCGCACCAGGCGAACCTGCGGATCGTCGAGGCGATCGCGAAGAAGCTGAAGTCGCAGGGTGCCCGTGACGACCTCGTGGTCGCGCGTGACATCGTCTACTCCGGCAACACGTCGTCGGCATCCATCCCGCTGGCCATCGACCACATGCGGGCGGCTGGGGAGATCCCCAGCGGTGCCGTGATGCTGCTCGTGGGCTTCGGAGCCGGGCTGTCGTACGCGGCCCAGGTCGCCATCTGCCCCTGAGCCCACCCCAAAGCTGCCGCAGGCCACCGGCTCGCGGTGCGGAACGCAAGAACCAGGAAGGAACTACCCGTGTCGAACGAGGAAATCACCACCGGTCTCGCCGCCATCGTCGAGGAGGTCGCCGGTGTCGACGCCGCCGACGTGACCGTCGACAAGTCCTTCGTCGACGACCTGGACATCGACTCGCTGTCCATGGTGGAGATCGCCGTGCAGGCGGAGGACAAGTTCGGGGTCAAGATCCCGGACGACGAGCTGGCCAACCTCAAGACCGTCGGTGATGCGGTGGACTACATCACGAACAACGCATGACCACGGATGTCGTGATCACCGGGCTGGGCGCGACGACACCGCTTGGCGGTGACGTCGCGTCCACCTGGGACGGATTCGTCAACGGCGCCAGCGGCGTCCGCCGGCTGGAAGCCGAGTGGGTGGACCGGCTCGAACTCCCGGCCAAGATCGGCGCCCCGCTGCTGGTCGACCCGAGCGAGGTGCTGCCCCGCGTCCAGCTGCGGCGCATGGACCGCTGCGAGGCGATCGCCGTGATCGCCGCCCGCGAGGCCTGGGCCGACGCCGGGTTCGAGCTGCCCACCGACGACGACGAGCCGGTCGACCCGGACCGGCTGGGCGTGTCGCTGGGCACCGGCATCGGCGGACCGGTCACGCTGCTCCAGCAGAACGAACTGCTGCAGCAGCAGGGGCTGCGCAAGGTTTCGCCGCTGACCGTGCCGATGCTGATGCCCAACGGCCCGGCCGCGATGGTCAGCCTGGACGTGCGGGCCCGCGCCGGTGTGCACTCCCCCGCATCGGCCTGCGCCTCGGGCGCCGAAGGCCTGGCCAAGGGCTTCGAGATGATCCAGCACGGGCATGCCGACGTGGTGGTGGCCGGTGGCGCGGAGGCCTGCATCCACCCGATCACCATCGCCGGCTTCGCCCAGGCCCGGACCCTGAGCACCCGCAACGACGACCCGGAGCGGGCCTCCCGCCCGTTCGACGTCGACCGCGACGGGTTCGTGATGGGCGAGGGCGCCGGCGTGGTCGTCCTGGAGAGCGCGGAGCACGCCAAGGCGCGCGGCGCGCGGATCTACGGCCGGCTGGCGGGCGTGGGCATCACGTCCGACGCCTACCACATCACCGGCAGCCCGCCGGACGGCCGCGGCCAGGTCGCCGCGATGCGCAAGGCCCTGCAGACCGCGGGCCTGCAGCCGTCGGACATCGGGCACGTCAACGCGCACGCGACGTCCACCGTGGTCGGTGACATCGGCGAGGCGAACTCGGTGCGCAAGGCGATCGGCGACGGTGCGGTGGTCACCGCGCCGAAGGGCTCGCTGGGTCACCTGGTCGGCGGGGCCGGCGCGGTCGAGAGCATCCTGACGATCCTCTCGCTGCAGCGCGGCATCATCCCGGCGACCCGGAACCTGGAAACGATCGATCCGAAGATCGAGATCGACGTGGTCGCCGACAAGCCGCGGCACGTCGAGCAGACGGCAGCGATCAACAACGCCTTCGGCTTCGGTGGGCACAACGTCGCGCTCGCCTTCGCTAGGGCATGACCGTTCGCGCATGGGACGGGCTGGGCGTCCGCTCAGCCCGTCCTTTAGCGCTCTGCGGTACGACAACCGCACGCGGTCGGCCGCCGTCAGCGGCGCCAACCACGCCCACGGCGGCCTTCCCCACACCGAACTTCCGGAGGAACCGATGACCGCAGTGGCCACCCGGCCGGAAACCGAGCAGGCGCAGCGGGATCCGCGCGACCCCGACGTGCGGCTGGAGCAACTGCTCGACCCGGAGTCGATCGAACCACTGCACCCCCGCGACAACAGCGGCATGTACGCGGTGCGCGGTCGCATCGACGGCACGAGGGTGATCGTCTACTGCAGCGACGCCACCAAGATGGGCGGTGCGCTCGGCTCCGAGGGCTGCGGGCACATCGTGGACGCCATCGACATGGCGGTGCGCGAGCGCTGCCCGGTGATCGGCGTGTGGCACTCCGGCGGCGCCCGCATCCCGGAGGGCGTGGAATCGCTGGACGGCATGGGCCAGATGTTCGCGGCGATGATCCGCGCTTCCGGCCGCGTCCCGCAGATCTCCGTCGTCGTCGGCCCGGCCGCCGGTGGCGCCGCCTACGGCCCGGCGCTGACCGACGTGGTCATCATGTCCCCCGCCGGGCGCGTGTTCGTCACCGGCCCGGACGTGGTCCGCAGCGTCACCGGCGAGCAGATCGACCAGGAGGGGCTCGGCGGGATCTCCGCGCACGGCGCCAAGTCCGGCGTGGTGCACGTGACCGCCGCGGACGAGGCCGACGCGTTCGTGCGGGCGCGCCGGCTGACCGGGCTGTTCGCCAAGCCGGGCCTGTTCGACCTGCACTCCGTGCAGGACGAGGACGACCTGCGCGCGTTGCTGCCGGACCGCCCGCAGCGCGCCTACGACGTCAAGCCGGTGATCCGCGGCATCCTGGACACCCGCTCCGATGGAACCCCGGACTTCGAGGAACTGCAGGCCAAGTGGGCCCCGAACATCGTGGTCGGCCTGGGCCGGCTCGGTGGCCGCAGCATCGGCGTGATCGCCAACAACCCGCTGCGCAAGGGCGGCTGCCTGGACTCGCTGTCGGCGGAGAAGGCCGCCCGTTTCGTGCGGATGTGCGACTCCTTCGGCGTGCCGCTGCTGGTGCTCGTCGACGTGCCGGGCTACCTGCCCGGCGTCGGCCAGGAGTGGGGCGGCGTGGTGCGCCGCGGCGCGAAGCTGCTGCACGCCTTCGGCGAGGCCGTGGTGCCGCGGGTGACGCTGGTGACCCGCAAGTCCTACGGCGGCGCGTACATCGCGATGAACTCCCGCGCGCTGGGCGCGACCACCGTGTTCGCCTGGCCGGAGGCCGAGGTCGCGGTGATGGGCGCCAAGGCCGCGGTCGGCGTCCTGCACCGCAAGGCGCTCGCCGCCGCTCCCGAGGAGGAGCGCGAGGCCCTGCAGGACGAGCTCATCGAGGAGCATGAGCGCGTGGCAGGCGGCGTCGGCCGGGCGATGTCGATCGGCGTGGTCGACGAGGTCATCGACCCCAAGACGACCCGCCGCCGCATCGCCGAGGCGCTCGCCGCGGCCCCCGCCGGACGCGGCTCGCACGGCAACATCCCCCTCTGACCTGCTGAATTGGACGAAAAGGGGCCACCTCCGCGATGGAGGCGGCCCCTTTCGTCCTCTGTGGACCTATGACCACACCCCGGTGGGAGCGGTCCGCTTCGCGTAGTCCCGGAAGTCGCGGGGCTCGCGGCCCAGCGCCCGGTGCACGCCGTCGGCGAGGTGGGCGTTGCGACCGTCGAGCACCTCGGTGAACAGGTGGCCCAGCATCGCCACGACCTCGGCCGGGACGCCCTGTTCGACCATCCCCGCGGAGAACTGCTCGACCGTCACCGGCAGGTACTCGATGTCCCGGCCGGTCGCCGCGGCGATCTCGCCGACCGCTTCGGCGAAGGTGAGCAGCCGCGGGCCGGTCACCTCGTACACCTCACCGGCGTGGCCGTCCTCGGTCAGCGCCGCGACCGCAACCTCGGCGATGTCCTCGGCGTCGACGAACGGCTCGGCCACCCCGTCTACCGGCAGGACGACCTCGCCGGCCCGCACGGACTCCACCAGGAAGTCTTCGCTGAAGTTCTGGTGGAACCAGCTCGCGCGCACCACCGTCCACTCCGCACCGGATTCCCGCACCGCTTGCTCGGCGCGCTGCGAGCCGATTTCCCCGCGGCCGGACAGCAGCACCAAGCGCCGGACGCCGTTGCGCACCGCCAGCTCGGCGAACGAGCCGACCGCCTCGGCGGCCTCCGGGATCGCCAGATCCGGCTGGTAGCTCACGTAGGCCGATCCGACGTCGCGCAGCACCGGCTCCCAGGTGCTGCGGTCCTCCCAATCGAACCGCGGCGTCGCCGAACGCGACCCGATGCGCACCGGGATGCCCTTGGCCGCGAGTCCCGCGGCCACCCGGCGGCCGGTCCGGCCGGTGCCGCCGAGGACGAGTGCTGTTTTCTGCGCCTTGTTCGTCATGGCTCCAGCCAAGCGGCAGATTCCGAGACTTCCCATAGTTCATCGGCTCGATTCCATAATCCAGAGTCTAAGATCGACTCGTGGACGCACTCGTGAACCTGCTGGACGGCCCGCGAGCCCGCGGGGCTTTCCTGCTCCGCGCGGTCCTGGATCCGCCGTGGTCGCTGCGGATCCAGGACCGGGCGCCGCTGACCCTGATGGCCCCGGTGCGCGGATCGGCCTGGGCGGTGCCGGACGCCGGTGACCCGGTGCGGCTCGAACCCGGCGACATCGCGATCGCCAGGGGCCCCGACGCCTACACGGTCACCGACGACCCGAGCACCCCGTGGCAAGTCGTCGTGCACCCCGGGCAGGGCTGCAGCACACCGTCCGGCGAACCGCTGCGCGACCTCACCGATGTCGGCGTGCGCACCTGGGGCACGGACCTGAGCGCGTCGATGAACATGCTGATCGGCACCTACCAGGTCACGGGCGAGATCAGCAGCCGCCTGCTCACCGCGCTGCCCGCGCTGGTCGTGGTCCGGCAGGGCTCGCTGGATTCTCCGCTCGTGGAGCTGTTGGCCGCGGAGATCGGCAAGGATTCACCTGGCCAGGAAGCGGTCCTGGACCGGCTGCTCGACCTGCTGCTCATCGCGAGCCTGCGGGCGTGGTTCGCCAGCCCCGACGCACAAGCCCCGGCCTGGTACCAAGCGCACCGCGACCCGGTGGTCGGCCGGGCCCTGCAACTGCTGCACCACGACCCGGCGTTCCCGTGGACGGTGGAATCGCTGGCCACGCGGTCCGGCGCGTCGCGGGCGGGGTTGGCCCGCCGGTTCACCGATCTGGTCGGCGAGCCGCCGATGAAGTACCTGACCGGCTGGCGGCTCGCGATGGCGGCCGACCTGCTGCGGGAGTCCGACGCGACGATCGCCTCGGTCGCCCGCCAGGTCGGCTACGGCAGCGCCTTCGCGCTCAGCAACGCTTTCAAGCGGCAGTTCGACGTCAGCCCGCAGGAGCACCGCCGCGCCGAGGCCGCGGTGTGATCGCGGGCGAGGTGATCACTCGCAGGGCTTGAACAGCGCGCTGTTCGGCAGCTTGCTGGTGTCCAGCCGCAGCCCCTGGCCCATTTCGTCCAGCACCAGCGGGTAGACCACGTTCCAGGTCACGCACGTCGACTTGGCCTGCGCCGGCGCGTCCTCCAGCGTCTGGTTGCTCCGGAAGGTCAGCATCACCAGCAACGAGCCGTCCGGTCCCGGATCGATCCGGTGCACCGTCCATTGGAAGTCGCGGGTGGTGTCGTAGTTGGCCATCCACTTGTCATGCGGCAGCTCCAGCCACTTCGAGCGGACCACTGTGGACTTCCACAGGTCGTAGCTCTTGTCGTTGATGGAGCGGAAGTGGTTGTCCAGCAGGGCCTGCACGGTCCGCCGGTCGGGATGAGCCGCGGCTTCAGGGGTGTAGACGATGCCCAGCGGCGACGTCATCCCGCCGCCCGGCTCCGTCGCAGTGTTGGAGAGCTGGTCGGCGGGCGTATCGCGGTAGACGTACTGCGACAGCAGCGCGCCGCCGCCCGCCGCGCCCAGCAGCACGACGATCGCGAGCGGAATACCCCATTTCAGCCAGGAACGCACGTCCCAAGCCTTTCACACCGCCACCGAGGCGATCACAGGTTCCGGGAGAAAGACCCGCGCGAGTCAGCCCACCCGGTGCAACCAGGTCACCGGAGCACCGTCACCGGCGCGGCGGAACGGTTCGAGGGCGTCATCCCATGCGGCACCGAGCAGCTGGTCCACGCGGTGGCCGAAGGACTCCGGTCCCTTGGCGTTGGCCGCGAGCGTCCGCAGCTGGTCCTCGCTCACCATGATGTCGCCGTTGGCGCTCGTGCAGGCCCGCCACAGGCCCAGGCCTGGCGCATGGCAGAACCGCTGCCCGTCCACCCCGGGACTGGGGTCTTCGGTGACTTCGAAGCGCAGCATCGGCCACGCGCGCAGCGCCGTGACCAAGCGTGCGCCGGTGCCCGGCTCGCCCGACCAGTTGCACTCCGCGCGGAGTTGCCCTGGTGCTGCCGGTTGTGCCGTCCAGCGGAGTTCTGTCCGAATGCCGAGTGCGCCAGAGATCGCCCACTCGACGTGCGGGCAGACCGCAGACGGCGACGAGTGAACGTAGACCACACCAATGGTGTGGCCACGGTCGCTGCCACGGGTGCTCACTGCTGACCTCCGCTGTTCGACGAGGGACGTCTTCCCCTACGACCTCGCGTACTTGGCGATCAACAGGTGCGGCGCCATTCTGCATTGCGGGCGGAGCGCTTCGCCACCAGAACGACGGCATCCGCCGCGGGCCCGCGGGCGCGCGGCGAAGCCGGACCCGCCCGGCGGCGACTGCCCCGAATAGCGGAAATCGCAGATCCGGGGCGTTGTCCGGGGTTTTCGCGCTAGCTCGAAAGCACCAACGCGATGGCGGCGGACGAGTGGTGGACACCACTCGATCGGACGAAAGTCGAAACCCCGCGACATTACTCGGACGCCCCGACTAACGTCTCTGCTCGAACGTGCGGTCCCCACCGGATCTTGGAGGTCGTCATGCGACTGGTGCGGCTCGGTGCGGAACCGGCCCAGGTCGGCGCCGACATCCGGGCGGCCATTTCCGCGTGGGGCGCCGGTTGCTCGGTGCTGGGCGGGGTCGCCGTGTTCGGTTGCCGCCCGCCCGGCAGCCCCCGGCCGCTGGACGCGGTGATCGTGCTGCCGCGCGGGGTGGTCGTGGTGCTCGGGGTCGACCTCCCCGAACCCGCGCTGAAGGTCGACGCGCCGTTGCAGACCCCGTGGACGATCGACGGCTGGCCGCTGGTGCGCACCGAAGGCGCGGTCAACCCCGGGCTGGAAGGTCTCGAATCGGCCGCCGCGCTGGCCCGCAGCCTGCAGTCGCGCGGGCTGGAGCCGCTGCCGGTGGCCGCGATCGTGGTGGTCGGCCCGTACGCCGGGCAGGTCACGCAGCCCACCACCGACCTGCACCGCGGGGTGCGGGTGGTGTCGCCGAACACGACCGCGATCCTCGCCGCCGCCCGCGAGCTGGCCACCTACGAACTGCCTTGCCCGGTCGAACCCGCCCAGCGGTTGCTGCGGGTGCTCGACGAGAGCTGCGAGCTCGGCCCGGCCGAGCTGGTCGCCGAGGGCTTCCCGGAGTCCGGGGCCACCGATCTGGCCACTGCGGACACCATGCTGATCCCGAAGTACACCGACCGGCCCGCGGCGGTGCGGCGATTCACGCCGCGCGGCAAGCTGATCGCGGCGGCCGCGGCGCTGGTGCTGGTCTTCGGCGTCCTCGGGACGTGGTTGACGCTCGGCCGGCCCGCCGCCAGCCCGCCGCCGCGGACCCCGCCCGTCCAGCGGGCCGACGGAGTCGAGTTCACGCAGCGGGTGGCCGCTCGCGACGCCTCCTGCGACCGGCACTCGTTCGGCGACGTGCAGCGCTGGTTCGAGCAGCGACCGTGCCGGGGCCTGACCCGCGCGGTGTTCGACACCCAGGTGTCGGGGCGACCGGCCGCGGTCTCGGTGGCCATCGTCGAACTGCCCGACGAGCAAGCCGCGCGCGAGCTGCGGGAAGTCGCCGACACCGCGGGCACCGGCGGCGTCACGGACCTGATCGCCGACGGCTTGGGCCGGCCCGGCGGTCCCGACGGGTTCGACAACGCCGCGCAGGCCGTGCAGCAGAACGGCAACCAGGTGCGGATCGTGCAAACCGCGTGGCGGGACCGCACTTCCAACCCGGATGACGTGGGCCTTCGCGCACTGGCCGAACGCGGCCTCCGCCTCACACCCCAACCCTGACGCACCGACCCGTCGCGTTCCGCCGCAATTTCCATTGAGCCTTTTTCATCCTGGTCGGCCCGCAGCCGCGGGCCGTAAAGCTGCACGTCGATGAGGTGTCGCATGCGCCGCAGGCGCATAGCCCACCTACGACGCTGGCACCGCCGCGGGTTCTCAGAGGTTTCCTGGCGAGGACGGCCCCTCCGCCGTGTATTGGACATACATCAGGAGGGGCACCCACAGACCAGGGAGCCTCTGAGGTTCCGCCACCCGCACCGCCACGCAGAACGAGGTTGGAAAAACCTCATTGAAATCGAAGGTTCGATTTCCATTGAAATTGCGGTAGGGGCGGTGGGTCCGGTCACGCCTAGTCCGGTTCGCGGGCTTCGGTTTCGCGGGCTTCGGCCGGTTTGGCCTGCTCCGGGATCCTGGACCAGCCGTCGCGGGCCGGGGCTCGGTCCGCGGAGAGGATCCTCGGGGTCTTGGTCAGGTACGGATTCCCCAGGCGGGCCAGGAACAACGCCGGTGCGTACAGCGGGACGACGGCCGACAGCGCCGCTGCGGTGACGCCCGCACGCAGCACGTCGCGCGGCAGCAGCGTGGTCCGCCGGTCGACGAACCGGTCGCTGGTCAGCGCCGCCAGCCACAGCACGACCACGAAGCCCACCATGGTCCCCACCGCCAGCAGGACCGCCGGCTGGTAGCCGAGCCGTTCCGCGCCGAGCATCACCGCGATCCAGCCGAGCAGCGCCGGCAGCTGGCCGCGCTCGGTCGTCGCCGCCCACAGCAGCCCGCCCAGGAGCGCGAACCCGCCGCCGCTGCTCTGCCAGGTTTCGGTGATGCGCTCGGCCCACTCGCCGCCGGTGAGGCCGAGCCGCGCGGCGAGCCTGCCCAGCACGTCCAGTGCGGTCGGGCCGTCATCCGGCGTGACGAACTGGCCGATGATCCAGGCCAGCGTCCACAGCGACACCGCGAACGCGAGCACCTGCTGCCACCTCGGCCGGTCCAGCGCGGTCCGGTACAGCCGCAGCAGTTCCCGTGGTTGCGCCTGCACGTCCACCCCTGTCCTCAGCGTCGGAAAGCCGCTGCCGATCGTCCGGCCGTTGTGATGATCAAGCCTGGCATTGATCAGATCAGGGGCGTGTCCGCACTGCGGAGCGTGATCGGACTCAGAACGTACCGGGGTCCGGCGCGCACTCCCCGGCGCCGGAGCAGGCGGGCGGGATCGGGCGGATCACCGAGCCGTCCACCAGCCACTGCCCCTGCTTCCCGGTGGACACCAGGAAACGGCCCAGCGGGTCCGCGGACAGCCGCGCCTCGCCCGCGGTCAGCAGCGGCGTCCGGAACGGCACCCCGGCGCCGATCTTCCGCCCGGTGTCCGCCGCGAAGGTGGCCACCCGTGCCTGCCCGCCGTCGCAGTCCACCGGTTCCAGCGCCGCGACGTCGAGCCCGGACCAGGCGATCGCCACCGGCCCGCAGGGCGCGTCCGGCGCCGCCTCGACGTGCCCGGCCAGCGAGTTCGCGTCCGGCGCGAGCAGCAGCACCGCGGCCCGGCGGCTGCCCTGTTCCCCGGCCAGGACGGCGAGCCGGCCGTCGTCGGCCAGCGCCAGGTCGTGCACCCGCAGCCCGGACGGGATCGCGATGGTCTGCCGGTTCTCGCCGCGCACGACCACCACGGCGTTCCCGTCCAGGTAGGCGACGCGCCCGCCGCCCGCGGCCAGCAGCCGGCCGTCGCCGGCCTCCCCGGGCAGCACCCGCTGCCCGCCCTGCGGGGTCACCTCGACGACCCGGCGTCCATCCACTGTGGACGCCATGGTGTAGATCCGGTCGTCGTCGGCGGCGAGGACGCCGGCCTCGGCGCCGTCGACGCGGGCGACCTCCCGGTCCTCCCGGCCCGACAGCACGTCGAAGGCGGCGATCACGCCCGGCTCCGGCGATGCGAGGTAGCTGTCCGGCCGGACGCTGATCGGTTCCGGGTCGTGCTGGCCCGGAAGCGCGAACATGGCCACGACGAATGCGGCCGCCGCGACCGCCGCCGCGCCGACCAGCACGATCAGCGGGCGGCGCGGCGATCTCCGGCGGCGCACGCCGGCCAGCAGCCGCGGCAGCGCGTCGGGCCTCGGCTCGACGTCTTCGACCAGGTGGTGCAGCTGCGCCCGCAGCAGGTCCACTTCCCGTGTGCTGTTCCCGTCCTTCACACCCGCTCCCCCAGCAGATCCGACAGTCGTGAGACGCCACGCGAGCAGTACGACTTCACCGCGCCCTGGCTGCAGCCCATGACCTCCGCGGTGCGCGCTTCGCTGAGATCGGCGTAGTAGCGCAGCACCACGGCCTCCCGCTGCCGGCGCGGCAGCTTGGTCAGCGCCGCGGCCAGCACCGCGCGATCGACCCCGCGGCCCGTGTCGTCGGGCTGGCGGTCCTCGACGGCGAGCTTCGGCTGGTACTTCTTGGCGATCAGCCGTCGCCGCAGCATCGATCGGGCCCGGTTGAGCACCGCCTGCCGGAGGAATGCCAGCGCCTTGTCCGGATCGCGCAGCCGCGAACGGGAGTCGAAGACCCGCACGTAGGCGTCCTGCACGATGTCCTCCGCGGTGGCGCGGTCGTCCACCAGCAGGATCGCGATGCGCAGCAGTTGCCGGTAATGCTCCTGGTAGAGGTCGGTCAGCTTGCTCGTCAGTTCATCCATTGCCGCCAGCCCGTCGCCCGGCCAGGCGGTCACGGGCAATGCGATCGACACCGTCACATATCTGCACGACGCCCAAGCCCCCCTCCTTGGTTGCGGCCGGGTTTCACTTGTAATCAATCGGCTGCACCCAACGGCGGCGAAGTTTACCGGCGGGTCCGCCGATGATGATCTCGTGGCGGCTTCTGCCAGCCCTGCCGCCAGATGGATCATGCCCGGTCAGCCCCACTGCACTACCGCCCCGCGCGACCGGGGTAAGCACCGTTCGGGTGTTGGGAGCTCTTGCCGGTCGCCAACCGGCGCGGTAGGCCTGTGGTGCCGCGCGGCGCCGAACCGCCGGATCGGCCGGGCGACCTTGCCGGACGCAGCTCTAGGAGGCGCTGATGAAGTTCGGGATCACCACGTTCATCACCGATGAGGGAATCGGCCCGGCGGAACTGGGCAGGGCCGTCGAGGAGCGCGGGTTCGACTCGCTCTTCGCCCCCGAGCACACGCACATCCCGGCGAGCCGGGAATCGCCCTATCCGGGCGGCGGCGACCTGCCCCGCGTCTACTACCGCACGCTTGATCCGTTCGTCTCGCTCACCGCGATCGCGGCGGTCACCGAGCGCCTGCTGGTGGCCACCGGGATCTCGCTGATCATCGAGCGCGATCCGATCACCACCGCCAAGGAGGTCGCCAGCCTCGACCTGGTGTCCGGCGGGCGCGTCATCTTCGGCGTCGGGGCGGGCTGGAACCGGGAGGAGATGCGCAACCACGGCACCGATCCGGCGACCCGCGGCGCGCTGATGGACGAGCGGATCCGGGCGATGCGGGAGATCTGGACGAAGGAGGCGGCCGAGTTCCACGGCGAGCACGTCGACTTCGACCCGATCTACGCGTGGCCGAAGCCGGTGCAGCAGCCGCATCCGCCGATCTACGTCGGCGGGGAGGGCGAGCGGGCCATCGCGCGGGTCGCCGAGTACGGCGGCGGCTGGTTGCCGCGCGGTGGCACCGAGAACCTCGGCGAACTGGTGCCGAAGGTGCGCGACCGGGCGGGTTGGCGGGTGCCGGTCTCGGTATTCGCGGCGCCGCGCGATCCGGCGGTCCTGGAGTCCTACGCGGCGGCCGGGGTGGACCGCGCGCTGTTCCTGCTGCCGACCCACCAGCGCGACGAATCGCTGCGCCGGCTCGACGCGCTGGCGGAACTCGCCGAACGCCACGGCTGATCGGCGAATCCGCTGGCCCGCCACGGCGGGCCAGCGGTGTTCACAGGTCCTCGTCTCGCGATTACCAGGCGTGGCTTACATCCTGGTTACTTCCATGCATCGGGCTGGACATTCGGGACATGCGCGCAGATCCTCGTGTCTGCTGTGCCCAGTCGTGTTGCACAGCGCATACGCGGGAATGGAGTCCGGGGACGGTGGCTACGAAAACAGCGCCGAGCGGTGGGGCGGCTCGGAAACGCAGGATGAGTCCCAAGGAAATCGCCATCTGGACGTTGGTGGCGGTCGTCGGCGCGATTTCGTGGGGCGTCATCGCGCTGTTCCGCGGCGAGGAGATCTCCGCGGCCTGGCTGGTGTTCGCGGCGCTCGCCTCGTACGCCATCGGTTACCGCTTCTACGCCCGGTTCATCGCCTACCGGGTGCTGAAGGTCGACGACACCCGCGCGACGCCCGCGGAGCGGCTGAACAACGGCACCGACTTCCAGCCGACCGACCGGCGCGTGCTCTTCGGCCACCACTTCGCGGCGATCGCCGGAGCCGGCCCGCTGGTGGGCCCGGTGCTGGCCGCGCAGATGGGCTATCTGCCGGGCACCATCTGGATCATCGTCGGCGTCATCTTCGCGGGCGCGGTGCAGGACATCGTGGTGCTGTTCTTCTCCACCCGGCGCGACGGCCGCAGCCTCGGGCAGATGGCCCGCGAGGAGATCGGGCCGATCGGCGGCATCGCGGCGCTGATCGCCGTGCTGGCCATCATGATCATCCTGCTGGCCGTGCTGGCGCTGGTCGTGGTCGGCGCGCTGAAGGGTTCCCCGTGGGGCACCTTCTCGATCGGCATGACGATCCCGATCGCCCTGTTCATGGGCTTCTACCTGCGCTACCTGCGGCCGGGCAAGATCGTCGAGGTCTCGGTGATCGGCGTGGCGCTGCTGCTGCTGAGCATCGTGGCGGGCAGCTGGGTCGCCGATTCGGCGCTGGCCGGGATGTTCACGCTCACCGGCAACCAGCTGACCTTCGCGCTGATCGCGTACGGGTTCATCGCCTCGGTGCTGCCGGTGTGGATGCTGCTGGCGCCGCGCGACTACCTGAGCACCTTCATGAAGGTCGGCGTCATCGTGCTGCTCGCGGTGTCGATCCTGATCGCGATGCCGATGATGCAGACCGAGGCGATCACCGAATTCGCGCTCAACGGGCAGGGTCCGGTGTTCGCCGGCTCGCTGTTCCCGTTCGTGTTCATCACGATCGCCTGCGGTGCGCTGTCCGGCTTCCACGCGCTGGTGGCCTCGGGCACCACGCCGAAGTTGCTGGAGAAGGAGTCGCAGGTCCGGGTCATCGGCTACGGCGGGATGCTCACCGAGTCGTTCGTGGCGATCATGGCGCTGGCCGCGGCGTGCATCATCGAGCCGGGCCTGTTCTACGCGATGAACATGCCGGCATCGGTGCTCGGCAACACGCTGCAGTCGGCGTCGCAGGCGGTCGCCGGGGTCGGCTTCCAGATCTCCCCGGAGGAGCTGGCGGCGGCCGCGGCGGCGGTGGACGAGAGCACGCTGGTCGGCCGCAGCGGCGGCGCACCGACCCTGGCCGTCGGCCTTTCCGAGGTGTTCTCGCAGGTCATCGGCGGCGACGCGATGAAGGCGTTCTGGTACCACTTCGCGGTGATGTTCGAGGCGCTGTTCATCCTGACCACTGTGGACGCCGGAACCCGGGTGGGCCGGTTCATGCTGCAGGACACCGTGGGCAACGTCTGGAAGCGCTTCGGCGACGTCAGCTGGAAGCCGGGCAACTGGATCGCCAGCGCCGTGATCGTCGGCTCCTGGGGTTACTTCCTGTGGGCCGGGGTGAACGACCCGCTGGGCGGCATCAACCAGCTGTTCCCGCTGTTCGGCATCGCGAACCAGCTGCTGGCGGCGGTGGCGCTGGCGGTGGCCACCACGATCCTGATCAAGACGGGCCGGGCGAAGTACGCGTGGGTGACGGTGATCCCGCTGGCGTGGGACGCGGCGGTGACGCTGGTCGCGAGCTGGCAGAAGATCTTCTCCGTCGATCCCAAGATCGGCTTCTTCGCGCAGCGCGCGGCGTACCAGGCGGCGCTGGACGCGGGCCAGACCAGCAAGGGCTCGGCGCACACGGTCGAGGAGATGCAGAAGGTCGTGGTTAACTCCACTGTGGACGGAGTGCTGAGCATCCTGTTCGCCCTGCTGATCGTGATCGTGCTGCTGGACGCGATCCGGGTGTGGATCAAGGCGCTGCGTGCCGGCGCGCCGCTGCCGGACACCGAAGTCCCGCACGTGGAGTCGGAGCTGTTCGCCCCGTCCGGGCTGATCCCGACGGCCGAGGAACGGCGGATCCAGAAGGAGCTGGCGACGGCCGGGACGCCGGGGGCAGAGAAGGCCGGGGCGGGCACATGACCGGCACGATCGTGGCCAGGCTGCGCGAGTCCGCTCGCACGGCCTGGCAGATCGTGCGCGGCGTGGTCGGCGAGAACGCCTACGAGCGCTACCTGGAGCACCACAGCCGGAACCACCCGGACGAGCAACCGCTGCCGGAACGGGAGTTCTGGCGACGCCACGTCGACCGCCAGGACGCAACTCCCGGCTCCCGCTGCTGCTGACCAGCTCAGCCGAAGGCGCTGCCGCCCGGAACACCCGGGCGGCAGCGCCTTTCCACTCCACCTGCGAACGGATTCGAAATCCCGGCCGGTTTGCTGTCGTTGCGGCTGGTCAGATGCCGTGCGCGGTTTGTGCTGAAACTCGAAGGTTTCGCGTCAGGTCCTCAGGTCTTCGGTCGTCATTCGGAGGGCCAGGGCTCCGAAGACCACGGCCGCCGTTCGGTCCAGCCAGCGTTGGATCGCCCGGCGGCGGAGCAGGACGTTCGACAGCCAGCCCGAGGCGAGGCCCACCGAGGCGTCGACGCTGATGCCCACCACGACCAGCAGTCCGCCGAGGGCCAGCAGCTGCATCGAGATCGGCCAGTCCGACTGCGTGCTGATGAACTGCGGGACGAACGCCAGGTAGAACAGGATCACCTTGGGGTTCGACACGTTCGTCAGCACCGCAAGCGCGTAGATGCGCCGCAGCGACCTCGCCGGTGCCGCCTGCACCTCCGGCACCGCCGACGCCCGCCACGACTGGACCGCCAGGTACAGCAGGAAGACGACACCGGCGATCCGCACGACCTCCAGCGCCGCGGGCACCGCCTGGAACATCGCCGTCAGCCCGAACGCGGCCACGACCGTGTGCACGACGATGCCGCTGGACATGCCCAGGGCCGCGACGACGCCGCCGCGCGGCCCCGAAGAAATGCCGTTGGCCAGGATGAACATCATGTCCGGGCCGGGCACCAGCGAGATCACCGCCGCGGCGCCGATGAACGCAAGCACGATTCCGAGATCCATCTCAGCCCCCGATCCGAGCGCTGTGCGACCGGGGCCGGGGAAGTGGAGTCCGAGTCAGTTGGGAAGTCCTCTCGCGCATGACCGCGACCGCGATCAGCCTGATTTGGGGATCTCCCGGAAGGGTACGTCCCTGAACCGATCCGGTTCCTTGGGCAGGCGGAGGATCCGTTCGCCGATGATGTTGCGCTGGATCTGGTCCGTGCCGCCGCCGATCGAGGTGAAGTAGGCGTTCATCGCGGCGAAGTTCGCGTCGTCGCCGTCGGGGTGGTCGGCGCCCTCCAGCATCGCCTCCGCGCCGACGATCGCCGTCTGCACCCGGCCGGTCTCGTGCAGCAGTCGCGACATCAGCAGCTTCCCCAGCGATGCCAGCGACGAGGAGGTGCCCTGTTCCAGCTCGGCCTGCGCGCGCTGGTTGTTCCAGCGGTTCGCCGCCCGCAGCGTCAGCACCCGCGCGATGTCCTGGCGCACCACCGGATCGTCGAGCCGCCCGTGCCTGCGGGCCAGCTCGATCAGGTCGACCTCCCCGCCGTCCTTCTTCGCGTGCCGCGTGCTGGCGCCGCGGTTGGACTCCGCGAGCACCACCCGCTCGTAGGCCAGCGCGGTCTGCAGCACCCGCCAGCCCTGGCCGGGTTCGCCGAGCATGTTCGCCGCCGGAACCCGGGCACCGGTGAGGAAGACCTCGTTGAAGTGCGCCTCCCCCGTCATCTGCCGCAGCGGCCGCACCGTCACGCCCGGCTGGTCCATCGGCAGGAAGAAGAAGCTGATGCCGCGGTGCTTCGGCACCTCCGGGTCGGTGCGGGCGATGAGCATGCCGTAGTCGGCCTCGGCCGCGTTGGACGTCCACACCTTCTGCCCGTCGACCCGGTAGGAATCGCCGTCCGCGACCGCGGTGGTGCGCAGGCCCGCCAGGTCGGAACCGGCGCCGGGTTCGCTGTAGAGCAGGCACATCCGGATCTCGCCGAGCAGCAGCGGCCGGATGAACCGCTGCCGCAGCTCCGCGCTGCCGTGCGCCAGGACGGTGTTCGCCCACAGGTTGGTCCGGTCCTGGCCGCTGCCCGGCGCGCCGGCCCGGCGGAACTCCGCCTCCACGACATCGGCCGATTCCTCGTCCAGGCCGAGCCCGAAGTCCTCGCGCGACCAGCGCGGCACCGCGTAGCCGCGATCCACCACCGCGGCCAGCCATTCGGCGCGGTCGGCCGCCGGGTCCCAGTGGTCGGCGAGCCACTGCCGCACTTCGCTGCGCAACGAGTCGATGTTCATGGTCACCCCTGATCGGCGATGGCGGAGAGGTAGCGCTCGCGGTGCGTTGCCGCGTCGCCGAGCAGCTGGGCGCTGCTGCGGGCTCGGCGCAAGTAGAGGTGCGCGGGATGGTCCCAGGTGAAGCCGATCCCGCCGTGGATCTGGATGTTGTCGGCGGCCACCCGCACGAACGCGTCGGAGCAGAAGGCCTGCGCCATCGCGGCCAGCGCGGTGGCCTCCGGGCTCCGCTCGGCCAGCGCCCAGGCCGCCGCGTAGGCGGTGGAGTACGCCGACTCGACCTCCACCAGCAGGTCGGCGCACATGTGCTTGATGGCCTGGAAGCTGCCGATGGCGCGGCCGAACTGGAACCGCGTCCGGGCGTATTCCACGGCCATGTCCAGCGCAGCCCGGGCCCCGCCGGCTTGTTCAGCGGCGAGCGCGACCTCCCCGGTGCGCAGCGTCCAGTCCACCGCCGCGGCGGTGCTGCTGGGGTCTCCGACCGGCCGGGCGGGCACGTCGTCGAGGGCGATCGCGGCGAGCCGCCGAGTACCATCCACAGTGGACATCGGCTGGATCGAGACGCCGTCGGCGGCCGGGTCGACGGCGAACACCCGCGGCCCGCCGGCGACCACCAGCAGCAGGTCGGCCGTCGCGCCGTCGAGCACGAAGCGCTGCTCGCCGGAAAGCCTTTCACCGGAGGCGATCGACTGCTGCGCGAACACGACCGTCGCGGTGCGCTGTCCGCTCGCCAGGTCCGGCAGGAACTCCGCGCACGAGATTTCGGTCAGCAGCGTGGCGGCGAGCACCGAGCTCGACAGATACGGGCCGCAGAACAGCTTCTTGCCCATCTCCTCCAGCACGATGGCGAGCTCGACCGGCCCGGCCTCCGCCCCGCCAAAGCGCTCAGGCACCACCAGGCCCGCCAGGCCGAGCTGCTCGGCGAGCAACTTCCACAGGTCCTGGTCGACGCCGGTGGCGCTCACGGCCGCCGCGCGCACGGCGGGTTCCGCGCTGTGGTCGTCGAGCAGCTCGCGCACCGCCTGACGCAGCGCGCGCTGCTCATCGGTGAAGTCGAAGGTCATGTGGACGCTCCCGGAGGGCGGATCGGTTCGGCAGGCACGGCCTCATCCATGCCCAGCAACCCGGTGCGGATCTCCCGCGCGCGCCGACCCCGCGCCGGCGCGGGAAGTCCCGCCACTGGTGGGCGGTCGGCCTGACACCGAAGACCCGGATCGTCGTCGCGGCAGTGGCTCATTCGAAACCTCCTGGTTTCGCGCTGAGTCCGACGTACCCGAACATATTTCCGACGACTTCCGTCCGCAATAGCCCTTCGGGGGCTCAGGACCGGGCGTGCACCCCGGCCAGGACGGTGTCGACCAGCTCGGCCAGGTAGCCCGCGGACTCCGCCCAGACCTGCCCGCGCAGGTGCAGCGGCGTGGCGCGGACGTGGTTGGACACCGCGCCCGCGATCAGGTCGGCGATCAGCGCCACCGACGCGCCGGGCGGCAGTTCGCCGCGCTCGATGCCGCGGCGCACGATCGCGCGGGTCGCCCGGATGTGCTCTGGGTACGGGTCGTCGGTCAGCGACTCGGCGAGCTCCGGCGAGAACTGCGCGTCCACGCCCAGCCGGGAGGTCAGCGCGCCCTCGTCGGCGCCCAGGTACTCCATCCAGCCGCGGGCGAACTCGATCAGGTCGGCCCGCAGCTCACCGGTGTCGATCTCGGCGATGAACCGGGTGCGCTCCCGCACCGCGGCGACCAGCAGCGCTGCCTTGTTCGGCCAGCGCAGGTAGAGCGAGCCCTTCCCGATCCCGGAGCGCCGGGCAACCTCGTCGAGCGAGAAGCCGCTCCAGCCGCGCTCGGCGTACACCACCCGCGCCGCCTCCAAGGCGCGCGTGTCCACCGCTGGATCCCGGGGCCGTCCGACGCGCTGTGCCTTCGCCACCACGCCATCCTGGCACCCGATCCGGGGGCGCAACGCTTCCAGGCTCGTTTTCGCGCGGCGCGGCCCGCACGGCTTGCGGACTCCGGGAACCCGCAGTGGAGTGGTGCCAGACCCGACGGGAGGAGCCGCCTTGCGCACCCAGGTCGCGATCGTCGGCGGCGGTCCCGCCGGGCTGCTGCTGTCCCACCTGCTGCACCTGCACGGCATCGACTCCGTCGTGCTGGAGCGGCACAGCCAGGAGTACGTCCAGCACCGCGTGCGTGCCGGCGTGCTCGAACAGGGCACCGCGGACCTGCTGCGCGAAGCCGGGGTCGGCGACCGGATGCTGCGCGAGGGCGACATGCACGACGGCGTGCACCTGCAGTTCGACGAGGAACGCCTGCGCATCCCGTTCCGGGAGCTCACCGGCCGCGGGATCACCGTGTACGGCCAGCAGGAGGTGGTGCGCGACCTCGCCGAGCGCCGCCGGCGCGACGACGGCCAGGTGCTGTTCGAGGTCGCCGACGTCGGCGTGCACGACGTGACGACCGACCGGCCGTTCGTCCGCTTCACCCACGAGGGCGTCGAGCGCGAACTGCACGCCGACTTCGTCGCGGGCTGCGACGGCTTCCACGGCGTCTGCCGGGACACCATCCCGGCCGGGACGCGGACCGTCTACGAGCGCGTCCACCCCTTCGGCTGGCTGGGCGTCCTGGCCTCCGTCGCGCCGTCCTCCGCCGAGCTGATCTACGCCAACCACGCCAACGGGTTCGCGCTGCACAGCATGCGATCGGCCGAGGTGAGCCGCTTCTACCTGCAATGCGCCCCGGACGAGCCGCTCGGCGAGTGGCCGGACGAGCGGATCTGGGCGGAGCTGCGGACCCGGCTGGGCACGCCGGGCTGGACGCTGCACGACGGCCCGATCATCGACAAGACCGTCACCGCGATGCGCAGCTTCGTGGCCGAACCGCTGCGCCACGGCCGTCTCTTCCTGGCCGGCGATTCCGCCCACATCGTCCCGCCGACCGGCGCGAAGGGGCTCAACCTCGCGGTGTCCGATGTGGACCGGCTCGCCGACGCGGTGGCCACCTACCACCGGACCGGCAGCACCACCGGCCTGGACGGCTACTCCGCGGCCTGCCTGCAACGGGTCTGGCGGGTGCAGAACTTCTCGTGGTGGATGACCTCGCTGACGCACCACTTCGGCGGCCCGGACGCGGCCTTCGAACGGCGCCTGCAGCGCGCCCAGTTCGACTACCTCCGCACCTCCACCGCGGCGGCCACCACGCTGGCGGAGAACTACGTCGGCCTCCCCCTGCGCTGACGGTTCACAGATCGACCGGCAGCCACTCGGAGCCCCGGTTCTCCTGCCACTCCGCCAGGGCCGGCAGGTCGACGGCCTCCGGGGCGTCCAGCGGCGGCTGCCACTGCCGGCCCGCCGCGACGACCACGAGCGGATCGGGCGGGAGCCCTCGCCGGAGGTCGAGCAGCAGGTCCAGGAACCGCTCGCCGAGCGGCGCATCCGCGTTGTCCAGCAGGGCCACGCAGTTCATCGCGCGCCCCGGCCGCCGGCCCGCGTGGGCCTGGCGCAGGTCTGCGAGGAAGGCCGCCAGGAGCACCTCGTCGAACTCGCGCGAACCCACCGCATCCGGCTCCGCCCACGGATCGGGTGCCACACCGGCGGAATCCCGGAACCCGGTCAACGCCCGCAGCCGCCTGCGCCACTGCGCCCGCTCGCCGCCGCTGAGCAACGCGTCCGCGAGGACGCCGGACCAGTTCAGCAGGGCTCCCGACGCCTGCAACGCGCCGACCACGGCGTCGAACGTCACCCGGGAGAAGTCCGGCTGCTCCGCGGCGAGCACCGCGTTGCGCAGCTTGGACAACGCCGTCCCGGCGCCGAAACCCGAACCCGCGGCGACGATGCACAGCATCAGGTGGCGGAACTGCGGCGAACCCCGGCCGCCGAAGCGCACGGCCAGCTCGACCACCGCCCGGCGCAGCGACGTCAGCCCCTCCGCGTCGAAGTCGAGCCGGGTGTGCGGCACGGAAGGCCCGCAGTCCTCCGCCAGGTACGCCAGCATCTCGGTGCCGCTGCCGAGCAGCCGGATCACCGGCAGCTCGCGACCCGGGCCGTCCGGCGGCGTGATGCACTCCTGCACGAGGTCGTGGAGCAGGTCGTACCGGCTCCGGGGCTCCGGTTCCGGTTCGGGATCCGGCGGCGCGCTCGGGCTCGCCAGGTGCTTGTCGAGGGCGGCGAGGAGCCTGCCGAGTTCGGAGTCGGAGGTGCCGGGGTTGAGCACCACGCCGTTGTGCTGCGTCAGCGGCCGCAGGCCGGTCGGCAGTTCCGCCGATTTCGGCATCGCCGCGTCGTCGATCAGCACCGGGATCACCGGCACGCCGTTGTGCAGCGCCGTCGAGATCTCCCGCACCACGACGTCGTTCGGGTTCTCCAGGCGCCGCTGCCCGAGCTCGTCGGCGATGGCCATCCACTGCGGACCGATCACCGCGAGCAGCACAGCGCAGGAATCCAGCTCGCGCTCGATCTCCTGGACGTAGTTGACGCCCGGGTCCATCCCCGTGTCGAAGAAAACCCGCTCGGCGCCGTACCGCTCGCGCAGCACGACATTCAGCCAACGTGCCGCGTAGGCGTTGTCGCCGTGGCGGTAGCTGATGAAGATGCGTTCGCGCGCGGGCGCTTCGAACGGCTGCATCGACCACTCCCCATCGTCGACCGGTCGCTACGGCAGGTACGGGGTTCCCGTCTCCGAGATCACGACCGGCACCGACGAGACGGGCCGGCCGATCTCCTTGGTCACCCGGAACACCAGCAGGGCCTTGCTGTCCGGGCGCCCGGTCTCCGTGTCGAAGGAGAGCCAGCCGCTGGCGCCGTCCACGGCCCCCGTGTCGCTCATCCGGTCGAACTCCGCGGCGACCCCGTCCGCGCTGGGCAGCTTCTCGCCGAACTTGTTGTTGTGCACGGCGCGGCGGGCCGCGGTGATGGCCACGCCCAGCGCGTCGAAGGTGACGATGGCCAGGCCGTCGTCGATCGACTCGCCGGGGAACTCCTGCTGGAAGACGGCGGTCGCGGTGGAACCGGGGATGAAGTACTCGGTCGATCGCCGCGGGAAGTACTGCGGCGCGGCGCGCCACGCCTCCGGAGCCGCCAGCTGCGAGTACTCCAACGTGATCCCGGATTCCAGGCTGCGCTGGATTTCCGGGTCGCCGCCGATGTTGATGACGCTGTCGGTGATGAGCACGCGCATCTTCAGCTCCGTGCAGGACCGGGAGGACAGCGCGTTGAGGAACGGCTTCAGCTCGCGCAGCCGGCCGGCGAACAGGATCACGTCCGGCCTCTTCAGGCAGATGTTCGGCACCATCGCCGGGAAGGTGTTGGCGGTGGCCAGCTGCGCGGAGTCGAACGGCTCGCCGCGCACCAGCTTCCCGCCGCGCTGCTGGTACGCGGCCTCGTACGCGTTCGCCAGGTCCCGGGCGAAGACCTCGTCCTCGTTGCGGTCCCAGACGACCAGCGCGAGCTGCGTCTCCTCCAGGCGCCTGACCAGCGCGCCGGCCTGCGCGGAGTTCGGCGGCGCCACCCGCAGCAGCCCCTTCGCCTCGGGCGCCGCCGGATCGGTCGCGAACTCGTCGGCGGTGAGATCGCGCCGACCATCGGAATCCTGTGCTGGGACAGGCGGTTTATCGCGTCCCGGGTGCCCGCGAGGCTCTGCCCGAGCCCGGTCACCGCCACCAGCCGGCCGTTCTCCTCGGGCTCCGCGAGCTGCCGCAGCTGCTCGACCACCGGCTCCCACTGCGCGCTCCGGCTGCCGGGATTGGCCAGCAGCACCTGGATCAGCGGCAGGTTGCCGCCCCACTCCTCCCGGCCGTCGGCGTTCGCGCGCAGCTGCGAAACGTAGGTGCCCTCCAGGCCGCGCCGGACCGCCTCGATCGTGGTGGTGTCCGGCTTGGCGACGGTGAGCGGGCTGAAGTAGGCGATGCTGACGTAGGGCTTGTTCTGCTCGCGGCTGATCCGCCGAACCCGGGCGTTCTCCGCCGCGATCTTGTCCTGCACGACCCGCAGGCTGCCGTCGAAGCCGCCCCGCCCGTCGCTGAGCCCGAACTCACCCGGCCCGTCGGTGACCCCGATGCACTCGTCCAGCGGCCCGGTCCGGTGCAGCCCGGAAGCGCAGCCGCTCGTCGTCGTGACGACGAAGTAGGCGGCGACCACCAGCACCACCGCGCAGGCCGCGGCGATGCCCAGCTGCGGCCAGCGCCGCCTGACCACCGGAACGTGGAACGGCCGCCGCTGTCTGCCGTCCTCCCCCATGCCGACCTCCCCGTCCGCACAAACAGGCAGTCCGCAACCATGTCGTCGCGGAACGTGATCAGTCAAGCCGTTCCCCGAATCCGGGGCGGACCTGTGATCCCGCACGGAGCAACGCTGGGCCGGCCGGCGGAAAAATCGTTTCGCGGCAGGAGCACCGGGCTGAATAATCGGCCCAATGGAGTTCAGCGATTTCGACGCGCGGGGATACCGCACCGTGGACGTCCGCACCGGATACGGCGAATGGGTCGCGCACTACGAGCAGACCGTCGAGGACGCGATGGACATCGCGCTGCTCGACCGGCTCCAGGAGCCGTCCTGGGCGGCCGTCACGCGGGCCGCCGACCTCGGCTGCGGCACCGGACGGACCGGGCAGTGGCTGCGGGACAAGGGAATCCCATCGATCGACGGGGTGGACCTGACGCCGGAAATGCTCGCCTTCGCGCAGCGCCGCGGCGCCCACGACCGGCTCGTGGAAGCCAACGTCGCCGCCACCGGTCTCCCCGATGCGGCCTACGACCTGGTGATCTCGTCGCTGATCGACGAGCACCTGGACGACCTGAACCCGCTGTACCGGGAGGCGTGGCGGCTGGCCGCGCCGAAGGCCGCGTTCGTGCTGGTGACGTTCCACCCGCACTTCATCATGACCTCGGGCATGCCGACGCACTACACCAACGACGCCGGCGAATCGGTGGCCATCACCACCAACGTGCACCTCATCAGCGACCACGTGGCGGCGGCGCTCGCGGCGGGCTGGCGGCTGGCGGAGCTGCGCGAGGGCGTGATCGACGACGGATGGCTCGCGGTGAAGCCGAAGTGGGAGCGCTTCCGCAACCACCCGATCTCCGCCGCCTACGTCTGGCGCAAGGACAGCTGACACGGTCGGGCGATGCCGGGAATGCCGCGGGAGCTCGCCGTGTTGGCCATGGCCATGACCGCAGAACTCGGCAAACTCGGCATCTGGCGGCTGTCCACCGGGCTCGACCCCGAACTGGCGATCGAGGTGGAGAGGCTCGGCTACGGCACGATCTGGATCGGCGGCTCGCCGCCGGCGGACCTGGCGCTGGCGGAGCGGCTGCTGGACGCCACCGACGGGATCACCGTCGCCACCGGGATCGTGAACATCTGGAACTCCGACGCCCGGACCGTGGCCGAGTCCTACCACCGGATCGCCGCGAAGCACCCGGACCGGTTCGTCCTCGGCATCGGCGCCGGCCACCGCGAGATGACCGACACCTACACCAAGCCGTACCAGGCGCTGGTCGACTACCTCGACCGGCTGGACGCCGCCGGGGTTCCCGCGTCCGGCCGCGTGCTCGCCGCGCTCGGTCCGAAGGTGCTCCAGCTGGCCGGCGACCGGGCCGCGGGAGCCCACCCGTACCTGACCGTTCCCGAGCACACCAGGCACGCCAGGGAGATCCTCGGCGACGCGCCGCTGCTCGCCCCGGAGCAGAAGGTCGTGCTCGACACCGACCCGGAGCGCGCCCGCACCACCGGCCGCGCGGCGGTGGAGATGTACCTGAACCTGAGCAACTACACCAGGAACCTGCGCCGGTACGACTTCACCGCCGAGGACGTCGCGGTGCCCGGCAGCAACCGCCTGATCGACGCCCTGGCCCTGCACGGCAACGCGGAGCAGATCGCCGAAGGCATCAACGCGCACCTGGAGGCGGGCGCGAACCACGTGGGCATCCAGGCGCTCGGCGGCGACCCGCTGCCGACCTTCCGCGCGCTCGCCGAAGCACTGCGCTGACGTCAGGGGCGGCTCGGGGTTCTCCCCGATGCGCGGTCGTCGGTGCGGCGGGAGGATTCCCTGGTCCGAAGTGGAGGATCGGGGGTTTCGTGGCGACGCATGGGGCTTGGTCGAGGTCACCGTGGACGTTCTTCGCGCTGGTCTTCGTCCTGGCCGCCCCGTTCGTGCTCCTCGGCGAGTTCTCCGACGTGCGACTGCCGGCGAACCTGCCGTTGAGCGCCCTGCAGTTCGTCGTCCCGCTGGTGGCCGCTGCGATCCTCGTCGGCATCAACGACGGTGCCGGCGAGGTGCGCAGGATTCTCCGCGCCGCCGTTGACGTTTCGAGCATCAGGCGGCGGATCTGGTACGCGCCGATCCTGCTGATCATGCCCGCGGTCACGCTGGTGTCGTACTGGCTGATGCTGCTCGCCGGGCAACCGCTGCCCGAACCGCACATCTCGTGGACGTCGGTGCTGATCTACTGCGTCCTCTACTTCATCGCGGGCGTCGCGGAGGAAGTGGGCTGGACGGGCTACGCCACCGGCCCGATGCAGCAGCGGTGGGGAGCGCTCGGCGGTGGCGCCATCGTCGGAACCGTGTGGGCGGCCTGGCACCTGGTGCCGTACCTGCAGCTCCACGAGCCCGCGTGGGCTTTCTGGCAATGCGCTTTCACCGTCGCGGCCAGGGTGATCATCGTGTGGCTGCACAACAACACGGGGCGCAGCGTGTTCGCCGCGGTCCTGTTCCACATGACGATGAACGTGACGTACTCGATGTCGGAGGACGGCTGGGCCTACGACCCGGCGTTCGCGGCGCCCGTCACGCTGGCCGCGGCGGCCCTGGTCGTGACCCTCTGGGGGCCGAAAACCCTTGCCCGATACCGGTTCTCGTCCCGCTGATCACAGGCGAGCGCCGATGCCGTCCAGCACGCGTTGCAGGCCGAACTCGAACCAGTCGTCGAGCCGCGCCGCCGAAGACACCTCGGCCAGCCACGGGTAGCGGACTCCGGCGGTGCCGACCAGGTGGTCCCGCCGCGCCGACCACCACCGCTCGTAGCCGACCCCGGACTCCCGGAACGCCTGCCCCTCCGCGGTCAGCAGCAGAGCCATGCCCTGCACGTAGCCGCTGACCAGCAGGTACACCGAGAGGCTCGTGTCGGCGTCGAAGTGCCCGGCGAGCGCGGTCATCGACCGGTCGACCATCGCGAGCACGGAGCCGCCCAGCGGCGGGCGCGTCGAGGCGAGCACCGCCAGCACCCACGGATGTCGTTGGTACAGCGCCCATTCCTGCCGCGCCTGATGCTCCAGCGCTGCACGCCAATCGGCGGAATCCGGATCTGCTGGCCGGTATTCCGCGACAACGGCGTCCACCATCGCGCGGACCAGTTCGTCCTTTCCGGACACGTGCCGGTACAACGCCATCGCCGCAACGCCGTTGCTCGCCGCGACGGCGCGCATGGAGACCGCGGAAAGCCCTTCGGCGTCGGCGATCCGGATCGCGCTCCGCACGATCGCCGCCCGGTCCAGCTCTCCGCGCGCGCGTTCGCCCCTGGGCGCGGAACGGCGGTTCAGCCCGACGCCGTCCTTTCTGGCCCGGTACGCGCGCGCCTGGCAGGACCGGCTGCAGTAGCGGCGCGGCCTGCCCCGCTCGGCGGCCGCGAGCTCGACGCCGCATTGCGCACACCGCATGGGATCTTCCTTTTCGTCACACGACTTCCCGTGACGAAAAGGCTCGCCACCACCCGATAGTGCCCGAAGAATGGCGGGAGAGCAGGGCTGTTTACCGCGTATTGAAGGGACCGCGATGGAGCTGATCGTCCGCCGGGCCGCGCCCGCCGAACTCGACCGCATCGTCCCGGCCTACGCCGCGGCCTGCGCCGACGAAGCGGTCACCAGCTGGGTCGCGTCCGGCCGGGAGCTCCCCGGTGCGCTGTTCCGGGACTCCGTCCGCGAAGCGCTGGGCGCGGACGAAGTCCTGGTCGCACAACGCGCGGACGGGACGATCGAGGGACTGTCGGTCTGGCTGACCTTGCGGTCGGCGGAGCGGGTCCGCCGGGAGGCGGTGGCTCTGGCCGAATCGGCCGGTGCCGATCCCGTGCTGCGCCGCATGGCCACCGTGCTGACGCTGGTCGCGCAGCGGCACCCGGACGAGCCGCACGTCTTCCTGTCCTCCATGGGCGTGCTCGCCGCGAGCCGCGGAAGCGGCGTCGGAAGCGCGATCCTGCGGCACCGGCTCCACCGAGCCGACGCCGAGGCCCAGCCGACGTACCTGGAAGCGAGCACGCCGCGCAACCAGGCCCTCTACGCGCGGCACGGCTTCGAGCCGCTGGGCGAGCCGATCGAGCTTCCCGACGACGGCCCCCGGCTGCAACCCATGTGGCGCGAACCGCGTCCGGCAAGCGGGTGACCCACCGCAATTTCCATTGAGATTTTTCCAACCTCGTTCTGCGTGGCGGTGCGGGTAGCGGAACCTCAGAGGCTCCCTGGACTGTGGGTGCCCCTCCTGATGTATGCCCAATACACGGCGGAGGAGCCGTCCTCGCCAGGAAACCTCTGAGAACCCGCGGCGGTGCGGGTGTCGTAGGTGGGCTATGCGCCTGCGGCGCATGCGACACCCCATCGACGTGCAGCTTCACGACCCGCGGCTGCGGGCCGACCAGAATGAAAAACGCTCATTGAAATCGAAGGTTCGATTTCAATGGAAATTGCGGCCAGAACAGGACCCGCTGATCTCCGCAGGTGGCCGAAAGCCCTTGTCCGTTGGGGCTCTCGCCCGGTCGGGCGGCCCGCCGGGGACGCGCCTGATCAGTCGATGATCGCGGTGGCCTCGACCTCGACCAGGTGCTCGGGCACGTGCAGCGCCGCCACTCCGAGCAGCGTGGCCGGCGGCACCGGGGCGACGCCCAGCTTCGCCGCCGCACGCGCGACGCCTTCCATGAACAGGGGCAGCTTGTCGGGCGTCCAGTCGGCGACGTAGACGGTCAGCTTCGCCACGTCGTCGAAGGAAGCGCCGACCTCGGCAAGGGCGGTGCCGACGTTGAGGTAGCACTGCTCGACCTGGGCGGTGAGATCGCCTTCGCCGACCGTGATCCCGTTGGCGTCCCACGCGACCTGCCCGGCGATGAAGACCAGCTTCGAGCCGGTCGCGATCGAAACCTGCCGGTAGGCGCCGATTTCCGGCAATCCGCTGGGGTTCACCAGGGTGATGGCCATGCTGCCTGCTTCCTCCTCGTGCGAGCCAGGGCTCGCCTCCTCCGGTTCTTCGCAAACGGTAGGAAAGTGGTCACTGTCATGGAAGAACGCACTTTTCGGTGACTCGGGAACCTCGCGGTGACCGAGCAGTTCAGCGCGATGACGGCGGCTCAGGACCGGTCGGCGAGGTCGTGCGCGGGCACGCCGGCGATCTCCAGGAAGGCCTTCGCCGCGGGCGTCGGGCCGACGTCGTTCCACGCCAGGTACTCGATGCGGGCAGGTGCGTCGGACACCTCGATGGTCTGCACGCCCGTCAGCTGCGGCACGTAGGTGGAGGCGAGCATGGCGATGCCGAGGCCCCGCCGGACGATCCGGATCATCAGGTCCGGGGCGGGCACCTCGAAGGCGATGTCGCGGTCGAGGCCCGCCGCGGCGAAGGCCTGATCGGATTGGGCGCGACCGGCCGACCCGAGGGGGAAGTCCACGAACACCTCGGCGGCAAGCCTGCGGAGGTCGACCTCCGGTTCCCCGGCGAGCGGGTGCCCGGGCGCGACGACGGCGACGAGCCGATCCCGGGCGGTCACCCGGGTGCGGACCCCGCGCGGCTCGATCGTGGCCGGCAGCCCCAGGCAGGCGACGTCGAGGACGCCATCCCTGACCTGCGCGACGAGCTCCTCGCTGGCGCCGACGCGCAGGCCGATGCGCACGTTCGGGTACCGGCTGCGGAATTCGTGCAGCGCGGCCGGAATGTCCACCGCGGCGACGGTGGGGATCACGCCGACGGTCAGCCGCCCGCGCACCTCGCCGAGGGCCGCGGCGACCTCGGCCGCGGCGCGCTCGGCGGCGTCGAGGCATTGCCGGGCGGCGGGCAGGAACGCCTCGCCGGCCGGCGTCAGCCGCACCCGGCGGCTGGTGCGCTCGAAGAGCTTGCCGCCGAGTTCCCGTTCCAGGCGCGCCACCTGGTGGCTGAGCGCGGACTGGACGACCAGGCACCGCTCGGCGGCGCGGGTGAAGCTGTTCGTCTCGGCGACCGCGACGACGTAGCGCATCTGCTGGAGCTCCATGGATCTATCGTGCATCGAGATGGATCCGTTGACAAACATGTGTTGGACTCATTGATGCTGGTCGACCGAGACTTGCCGGGTGATGAACCATACGATCTCCGCGACCGCCGACAGCGGCGCGGCAAGCGGGATCGCATCCCGCACCGCGTTGACGGCGCTCGCGCCCATGGTGTGGGGCACGACCTACGTGGTCACCACCGAACTCCTCCCGCCAGGCCACCCCTTCTTCGCGGGGATCCTGCGCGCGTTGCCCGCGGGGCTGATCGCGTTGGCGCTCACGCGGACGCTGCCGCGCGGGACGTGGTGGGGAAAGGCCGCGGTGCTCGGCGTGCTGAACATCGGGATGCTCTTCGCGATGCTGTTCGTGGCGGCCGAGCGGCTGCCGGGCGGCGTCGCCGCCACGCTCGGCGCGTCGCAACCGCTCATCGTGGCGGTCCTGGCGGTCGCGGTCCTCGGTGAGCGCCCCTCCGCTTGGCGGTTCACCTGGGGTGTCGTCGGCGTCGTGGGCGTCGGCCTGGTGGTGATCGGCCCGGATGCGGCGTTCGACGGCCCCGGGATCCTGGCCGGCCTCACCGCCGCGGCTTCGATGGCGCTGGGCGTGACGCTCACCAAGCGGTGGGGACGTCCCGCCGGTGTTGGGCCCACCGCTTTCGCGGGATGGCAGCTCACCGCAGGCGGCCTGTTCCTCGTGCCCGTCACGTTCTTCTTCGAGGGACCCCCGCCGGCGATCGACCTGCCCGGCGCACTCGGCTACCTCTGGCTGGGCCTGGTCGGCGGTTTGGCCGCATACGTCCTGTGGTTCCGCGGCATCAAGACGCTGCCGGTCACCTCGGTCGCCGTCCTCGGCCTGTTCTCCCCGATCGTCGCCGCGCTCCTCGGCGCGGTGCTGCTCGGCCAGACGCTCGGCCCGATCCAGCTGCTCGGCTTCGCGCTCTCGCTCGCCGCAATCGTCGCGGGCCAGTTCTCCCCGCGACTCACTCCGAACTTCACCGCAGAAAGGACCGCACGATGAGGATCTCCGTCATCGGAGCCGCCGGCATGGTCGGCTCCCGGGTCACCTCCGAAGCCTCCGACCGAGGGCACGACGTCACCGCCGTGTTCCGCGGAGAAGTACCCACATCCCTGCCCGGAGGCGTGAACGCCGTCCGGGGCGATGCCACCGACCGGGACCAGATGAGCAAGCTGTTCACCGAAGCCGACGCGATCGTGGCGGCGACCCGCCCCCGTCCGGGGCGGGAAGGCACGGTCCCCGCGACGATCACGGCATTGCTCGACGCGGCCGTGGAAACCCGAACCCGCATCGTCATCATCGGCGGCGCCGGACCGCTGCAGACCCCGGGAAGCTCCGAGCAGCTCGTGGTCGACAACCCCGACTACGTGGCCCCGGAGTGGCGCGTCATCGCCGAGGCGAGCGTCGCGCAACTGGACGCCTGCCGCGAACACCCGGCCGACTGGGTGTACCTGTCGCCGCCCGCGGTCCTCGCACCGGGCCACCGCACCGGAACCTACCGGCGCGGCGGAACCACGCTCCTCACCGACGCGGAAGGCGCGTCCCGGATCTCGGCGGAGGACCTCGCGGTCGCGGTCCTCGACGAACTGGAGAACCCGCGTGCCGAGAAGCACTTCACCGTCGGCTACTGACCAGCTCAGCTGGCCGGGGTGGGTGAACGGCCCGTTCGCCTCGATAGATGGGGCGAACGGGCCGTTCACCTCTCTCCGGATTCGTGCGGCCGATGGGGAACGGCAGGGCGATCCGGTCCGCGGAATCCCCTTCGGTGTCCGGCGGCGACAGCATCGGCGGGTCGCTGTCCAGGTTGGCGTTCAGCTCGAACCGGCTCCCGAAGCGGGCCGGACCAGGAAACCGGTCCGCGGCGCACTGTCCCGGCCGACCTCCTCGATCCGGATGTCGTCGAGCAACAGCCCGGCCGGTCCTCGCGCCGGCAGCTGATGAAGATCCACTTCTCCGCGAGAGACGCAGAACTCCCGGAAGACGACACCGGCTCCCCCTCTGCGGCTGGATCGACACCGCGCCACAACGCCCGGAAGGCCGTCGAGGCATTGCGGACTTCCCCGCGAGTCAGACGGTCGGGCGTTCGTCCTGACGCGTCCAGGTCCAGGGGACGCAGGGGTCCATCTCGCCGGACAGCGCGAGGGTGATCAGGCACCGGCGCACGTCGTCGACGGGGATCACGTCGCCGGGCAGGAACGTGGCGTTGTGCTCCCGGTTGACGGTGATGGCGGGCAGGTCGTCGCCGCCGGAGCCGCGGGTGGTGAAGCACAGCGCGGCGGTGTGCTCGGTTTCGGGGAACTCGGCCATGACCGCGCCCCATCCGCCGCGGTAGCCGAAGGTGACGAAGATGTGCTGGTCGAGCACTTCGCCGGACGGGGCGATGCGCCACGCTTCCGGCGGCTCGACGAGCAGGTAGACCTGGTCGTCGTCGGGCACCGCCAAGATCTCGTCGATCATCGCGATCTTGTCCCCGTCGGTGGCCACGACGACGTAGTCGTCATCGGCGGCGGCAGCCCGGTCGATGCGCATCCGCCCGGCGCTCTGGCTCCGGCCTCCTGTGACGCGCTCGTGAACGCAGGGCAACCCGTTGGGCACCGGGATCACGGTCAGCGCGGCATCGTCGACCACCGCGGTGGTGATGCCCCCGTCACGGGCGTTGGAGACCCACTGGGCGTGATCATCGGACAGGTCGGTGCCGTCGTCGAGAACGTGCCCGATGAGCTCGGCCAGCCAGTCGGCGGCCTCGACAGGGGTGTCGAGGATCCGGTCCGGAACGAGCGTCTTGACCCGCTCGTCATCGGGTAAGGCATCGTTGGCCTCGGCGGCCTCGATGTAACCGTGGAAGTGCTGACCGCCCATGGAGCCGGAATTCCCTTCTGTTGATCTTCCAGCGAAGGCTAGTTCAACGACGAGACCCCCACGGCGGTCAACGGCAGGGAAACTAGTCGTGCACGAGTCTGGTCGTGTAGCCCGCTTCGACGAGGTGGGCGTACGCCTCGTTCACCTCGGGTGGGACTTCTTGGGGGATGGCGAAGCCCTTCTCGGCGTAGAGCTCCACTCGCTGCGTGTCCCCCACGAGCATGTTGATCACCCGGTTCACGTCGCCGATCGACCGCACGTACTCGTCCAGGGGCAGGCGCTGGGAGCTGCACATGATCTCCACCTCCGGCCAGATCTTCCTGGCCGTCGCGAACGCTCGTCGCTGCTGGTACGGGCGCGACACCAGCAGCATCGACTCGCACCGGATTCCCTTGGCCGCCAGGAGTTCTCGCGTGTACTCGATGTTCTCGGCCGTGTTCGTGGCTCGCGGCTCCACCGCGATCGCGGTGTCCGGCACTCCGCGTTCCAGCGCGTGTTCGCGGTAGTGCACGGCCTCTCCTCTCGGGAAGCGCTCCACCGTTGTCGGCGCGTTCGCTCCGGTGAACACGATCAGCGGGAAGTAGCCGCCCCGGTAGAGGTCGACGACGTGGTCCGCCACGCCGAGGTCGTGGCCGCCCAGACCGACGCCCACGTCGCAGGGCCGGAGCTCGTGGTGGAGGTCGTGGTAGTCCCAGAGCCGCTGCACGTCCGCTCGGATGCGTTCGGGGATGGCCGGCGTCGGTGCGTTCATGGCCGCCTTTCGCGCCTTCGGCTCGGTCAGGGATCTCGCCTTCAGGATGCTCGCTGCTGGGCGGCGACCGCGCACGGCGATGCCGACCGCCCCGGGAGCGCAAGATCGCGGATCAGCACGGTTCGCAAAAAGCGCGGGAAAGGTCCGGAGATGATCTCCCCCGCCTGCCCACCGCGGTGTTCCACCAGGTGTTTTGTGGGGCAGGTGGGACTTGAACCCACGACCTGACGGGTCATGAGTCCGCCATCTGTTACCGCTTCGTTGTAAAACAGGAGCAAATCGGATGCATGGAGTAGATCCGAGGGCTCCAGCGGGCATCTTTCGCGGGAGTTCGCACCCAGTCCCGCACCCAGCGGTCCACCCGCCATCGGTGTCGCCCACGTCACACACCCGCCACGGCTGCGCTCTTACCGCTGCTCTGTTCGAGTGGCGACCGTCGAGAATGAGTAGAACTCCTGAGTCCGCCGCAGGTCAGGTTCGTTATCGTCCCGGGCACTGACACAACGTGACCTTTGCGGAGAGGGGCCAAGTTGGTGTTGCGGATCGAGCCGTCCAGGCTCGACGTGATGGCTGGCGGCTTGGAACGGTCGACAGACGAACTGGGGCGAACTCAACCGTTGCTGCCTGGCGATGCCGGGCAGTCGAGTGCGGCGGTTTCAGCGACGACAGCCGATCTGTTTCGCGTGGACACCGGACTCGTGGAGACCGTGCGTCGCGGCGCATCGGACCTGGACGCCAACAAGGCGACCTACAGCGGCACGGACGACGGCAACGCCCCCACAGGCAGCTGAACCTGTCGCCCACCCAATTGCACGCCCCAGAGTTCGACCGGTGAGCCTCACACTCCCCTGCCTTACGGTCGCCTTGGCCACTCGCTTGAGGTTCAGGTTGTATCGGTGTCTTGGGTGGGCGCCTGCATGTGGTCTCGGCTTCACAGGATGCGTCGGAAGTGCTTCTGTGCGTGACTTTGATCGGCGATCACAGCTGCTGTGAGAGACTCAATCTTGTGACGACAGTGCCGCTCTGGACCATCCCCGTTGAGGCCCGCAAGAAGGAACAGGAACGAGACGCTCTCCACCGAGTGATCTGGAAGATCGCCAATGACTTGCGTGGAAGCGTGGACGGCTGGGACTTCAAGGCGTACGTGCTGGGGCTGTTGTTCTACCGGTTCATCTCCGAGAACCTGACGGCCTACCTCAACAAGGCCGAACGCAGTGCGGGCAACGAAGACTTCGACTACCGCTACCTGTCCAACGAAGAGGCGGAGTTCGGGCGCGAGGAGACAGTCAAGGAGAAGGGCTTCTTCATCCTGCCCCAGGACCTCTTCGCGAACGTACGTGAGCGGGCGAGCAGGGACGAGAACCTCAACGAGACGCTGGACCGGGTTTTCGGCAACATCGAAGCCAGCGCGGTCGGCGCCGATTCTGAGAACGACATCAAAGGCCTCTTCGCTGACCTCGACGTCAACAGCGGCAAGCTGGGCCCAACGGTGGCGAAGCGTAACGAGAAGCTGGTCAAACTCCTCGACGCGATCGGGTCGCTCGACCTCGGCAACGGCGAGTTCAACGAGAACACCATCGACCTGTTCGGTGACACCTACGAATTCCTAATGCAGATGTACGCTTCCTCGGCCGGTAAGTCTGGAGGGGAGTACTACACACCGCAGGAGGTCTCCGAGCTACTCGCCAAGATCACCGTCGTCGGCAAGACCGAGGTGAACAAGGTTTACGACCCCGCCTGCGGCTCCGGTTCGCTGCTGCTGAAGTTCAAGAAGGTGCTGCCCGACGGGGTTCGGCTGGGTTACTTCGGCCAGGAGATCAACCTGACCACCTACAACCTGTGCCGGATTAACATGTTCCTGCACGACGTGCCGTACGAGAAGTTCGACATCGCCCATGGTGACACGCTGACGGCCCCGTACCACTGGGACGACGAACCGTTCGAGGCGATCGTCTCCAACCCGCCCTACTCCACGCGCTGGGAGGGCGACGCGAACCCGCTGCTGATCAACGACCAACGGTACGCTCCAGCTGGTGTGCTAGCGCCGAAGTCGAAGGCCGACCTGGCGTTCACGATGCACATGCTGTCGTGGCTGGCGGTCAACGGCACGGCCGCAATCGTCGAGTTCCCCGGGGTGCTCTACCGCGGTGGTGCGGAGCAAAAGATCCGTAAGTACCTGATCGACAACAACTACGTCGACACGGTCATCCAGCTCCCACCGGACCTCTTCTTCGGGGTGACGATCGCGACCTGCATCATCGTGCTGAAGAAGTCAAAGACCGACAACCAGGTGCTCTTCATCGACGCCTCGGCGGAGTTCACACGCCATGGCAACAAAAACAAGCTCGCCGCTGACCACCAAGCTAAGATTCTGGACGCGTTCGCCCGCCGCGAGGCGATCGCCCACTTCGCGACCCTGGTCGACTACGAGACTATCCGCGACAACAACTACAACATCGCCGTCAGTTCTTATGTCGAGGCCGAAGACACTCGCGAAGCGGTCGATATCACGGCGTTGAACGCCGAGATCACACGGATCGTGGCCCGCCAATCCGAGCTGCGTACTCAAATCGACGCCATCGTCGCCGACCTGGAGTCCGACGATGCGTCTCGGTGACCTGCTATCGAAAGCTCCAGCCAAGGAAGAGGCTCAGGTCGAGGGCTTCCTCAATGGTAATGGCTTGGCATGGGGAAAGCACAAGACCATCGACGCCGGTCAGGTAGCTCTCAACTTCATGTGCAAGACCTGCCGAGATGTCAGGACATTCATGTCCGGCAAGAAGCTGTCCTGCCTGGGTGTCGGCGACCGGGTGTTGAGCATCGACGCGTGCCTCAAGTGCCCAGCATGTCAGGCGACCGTCGAAGCTTGGTTTCTCGTCGTGTCCAGGGACGAGCTGTACGAGCAAGCGCTGACAGTTCGTTTGGAGCGCTACGTGGACAACCGGCGCGATCTGGCTAGTCGCGTTGGAGTCGGTTCCGATGACTTTGACGACCTGCTGGAGCGTGCGCAGCTCGCCTACGAGGAAAAGCTCGGGGCGGGATCCATGGTCTATCTCCGGAAGATCTTCGAAGCGATCACCAAGCAGGTCGCCGATATCACAGGAATCCCCACGACCGGAAACAACGGCGGCCGCAAGCCGTTCCGCAACCTCCTGCAAGAGGTCGACGCGCAGCACCACATCATTCCTCCGGCATTCTCCAGCGATGGATACAAGTTATTCCGCGAGCTGAGTGAGATCGTCCACGGAGACTCAAGCGAGGAAAAGGCACTGCAGAAGTATGAACCTTGCCGAAGCTTGGTCATCGGAATCATTCAGAATGTCGCCAGCGATCAGGAGATGCAGCAGGCGATCAACGCGCTCGGATGGACTGTGAACAGCGTGAACTTGCCTTCAAGTGGGGCGATGGTGCCATGAGCGAGATCGACAGACTGCTTGCCGAGCACTGCTCGGACGGTGTTGACGTCATGACACTCGGTGAGATCGGCACCTTTGTCCGTGGACGTCGATTTACCAAGGCTGACATGGGTGACGAAGGAATCCCCTGTATCCACTACGGGGAGATCTACACAGAATACGGCGTGTCCACGCGCAACACGGTCTCGTATGTGCGGGAAGGCCTACGTGATCAGTTGCGTTATGCGCAGCCTGGGGACGTGATCATCGCCGGTGTCGGGGAGACGGTCGAGGACGTAGGCAAGGCTGTCGCTTGGCTCGGACTGGAAGCAGTCGCGATCCACGATGACTCGTTTCTGTTCCGGAGCGAAATCGATCCGACCTATGTCTCCTACTACTTCCAGACCAGCGTATTCCATGCCGAGAAAGAGAAGCATGTCTCTCGCGCGAAGGTGAAACGGCTTTCCAGCGGCGGACTAAGTAGGATCACCATCCCGGTTCCTCCGCTTGAGGTGCAGCGCGAGATCGTACGGATTCTGGATAAGATGACGGAGTTGCAAGCGGCGTTGCAAGCGGAGCTGCAAGCCCGAGCGCGCCAGTACGAGTATTATCGCGACTCTCTGCTTCAACCCACGGATGAAGTTCTGTGGCGTCCCCTTGGGGACTGCGCGACGATTGTCCGCGGAGCTTCTCCTCGACCAATCCAAGAATTTGTTACTGATTCCAAAGACGGCGTCCCGTGGATCAAGATCGGCGATGTTTCCGCCAACGGGAAGTACATCACGAACACGGCTGAACGAGTCACCTCCGAGGGTGCGACAAAGTCCAGAAGAGTGCGGCCTGGCGATTTCGTTCTCTCGAACTCAATGAGTTTCGGACGTCCGTACATCTGTCAGATTGAGGGTTGCATTCACGACGGCTGGCTCGCCATCAGTGATTTTGAGGGTGTTTTCGTGGCGGACTTTCTCTACCACATGCTCCGCTGCAAATTTATCCAAGCAGAGTTTGCGCGCCGTGCAGGGTCCGGGACGGTCAAGAATCTTAACGCTGACATCGTGAAGTCAGTCCCCGTCCCTGTCCCTGATCTTGTTGAGCAGAAGCGAGTGGTCGCTGTCCTCGACAAGTTCGACGCTCTAGTGAACGATCTCTCCCGGGGCCTGCCGGCCGAGATCGAGGCTCGGCGGAAGCAGTATGAGTACTACCGGGACAAGCTGTTGACTTTCGAGGAGTGGGTGGCGTGAGTCAGGGCGGCGGTGTCGAGGTACCGGACTCAGCACTGAGGTACGAGCCGATTGCGGTGAGCGACGAATCCACCGTCGTGGCGGTGTACGAGCCGGATGATGGTGTTGATCAGGGCTACCAGTCCGAGGCGCAGCTTGAGGCAGAGTTCATTGAGCTGCTGGGGCAGCAGGCGTACGAATGGCTTCACATCGCGTCGGCGAGTGATCTGGAGGCGAATCTCCGTCGGCAGTTGGAGTTGCTGAACGATGTGGTCTTCAGTGACGACGAGTGGAAATGGTTCTTCGCCAAGAAGGTTGCCTCGAAGAATGAGGGCATCGTCGAGAAGACGGCGCGCATTCAGGAGGACCCGATTCAGGTTCTTGCTCGTGACGACGGTACGAGCAAGAACATCAAACTGATCGACAAGTCGAATATCCATGCCAACCGGCTCCAGGTGATCAATCAGTACGAGACGGTTGGCGCGGGCGCCGGGGCTACTCGCACGCACCGGTACGACGTGACGATCCTGGTCAACGGGCTGCCCCTGGTGCATGTGGAGCTGAAGCGCCGCGGCGTGGCGTTGCAGGAGGCGTTCAACCAGATCACCCGCTACCAGCGGGAGTCGTTCTGGGCGGACGCAGGGCTGTTTGAGTATGTCCAGCTCTTCGTGATCTCCAATGGAACGCACACCAAGTACTACGCGAACACGACGCGTGCGCGGAAGGTAGCCGAGTCTGAGGGTGGCAAGCGTGCCCGGAAACAGACGTCGAACTCGTTCGAGTTCACCTCATGGTGGACCGATTCGAAGAACCGGCGTATCGGTGACCTGACCGCGTTCACCCGGACTTTCTTTGCCAAGCACACGCTGCTGAACGTGCTGACGAAGTACTGCGTTTTCGACGTCTCCCGCACCCTTCTGGTGATGCGGCCCTACCAGATCGTGGCGGCCGAGCGGATCCTGCAGCGGGTGGTGTGCTCGACGAACGCGAAGTCAACCGGGCCCGATGCTGGCGGCTACATCTGGCACACCACCGGGTCCGGCAAGACCCTGACGTCATTCAAGACCGCGCAGCTCGCGTCGAAGATGGAGGGCATCGACAAGGTTCTCTTCGTGGTCGATCGTAAGGACCTCGACTACCAGACGATGCTGGAGTACAACCGGTTCGAAAAGGACTCGGTCAACGGGTCACGTTCAACGGCCGAACTTAAGCGGCAGCTCCAAGATCCCAGCGCCTCGATCATCGTCACCACGATCCAGAAGCTCTCGCGGTTCATCGAGCAGAATAAGGGCCATGAGATCACCAAAGGTCACGTGGTGCTGATCTTCGACGAGTGCCACCGCAGCCAGTTCGGGGACATGGGCACTGCCGTGCGCAAGGCGTTCCGCCGCTCCCACCTGTTCGGCTTCACCGGCACCCCGATCTTCCCGCAGAACGCAGGCGGGGCGACGAAGGACACCACGGAGAAGATCTTCGGCAACCGGCTGCACACCTACACGATCGTGAACGCGATCAACGACGGCAGCGTGCTGCCCTTCCGGATCTCGTACCAGAACACCGTGCGGGCCGCAGACGATGTCGAGGACAAGCAGGTTGCCGGGATCGACACCGAGGAAGTCCTGCGCCACCCAGAGCGAATCCGGCAGATCGTGCGTTACATCCTCGACCACTTCGACACCAAGACCATGCGCACCCAGGGCTACAGCCTGGGTGAGAAGCGGGTGCGTGGCTTCAACTCGATGCTGGCCACCGCCTCGATCCCGGCGCTGCGTCTGTATTACGACGAGTTCATCCGACAACATGCCGAGCGCAAAGACACCGACCCGTCGTACCAGCCACTGAAGATCGCCACGATCTTCAGTTACACGGCTAATGAGGATGACGAGGTAGCCGGCATTCTCGACGACGAGGCGATGGATGCCGACCGGCTCGACGACTCCTCCCGTGATTTCCTCGAACGCGCGATCGGTGACTACAACACCACGTTCGGCACCACCTACGACACCTCGGCGGCGAAGTTCGAGAACTATTACAAGGACCTCGCACGCCGAGTGAAGGACCGTGAAGTCGACCTGGTCATCGTGGTCAACATGTTCCTGACCGGGTTCGACGCAACTACGCTGAACACGCTGTGGGTGGACAAGAACCTCAAGTCCCATGGCCTGATCCAGGCGTTTTCGCGTACCAACCGGATTCTCAACTCGGTCAAGGCGTACGGGAACATCGTCTGCTTCCGCAATCTGGAGAAGGCAGTCGACGACGCTTTGGCGCTCTTCGGCGACTCCGAGGCCGGTGGCGTGGTGCTGCTCAAGCCGTACGCCCACTACCACGCCGCGTACGTCGACCTCGTCGGTCAACTCCTGGACGGATTCCCTCCCGGGACTGAGCCATCCGGTGAGGCACAGGAGAAGTCGTTCGTCTTGTTCTTCGGCCAGATCCTCAAGCTGCGCAACATCCTGACCTCCTTCGACGAGTTCGCCGACGACGAGACGATGACCCCTCGGCAGCTACAGAACTACACGAGCATCTACAACGCGCTGTGGGAGAAACATCGCAAGCGGGACAGGGATGAGAAGGAGTCCATCCTTGATGACGTCGTCTTCGAGATCGAGCTGATCAAGCAAGTCGAGGTCAACATTGACTACATCCTGATGCTGGTACAGAGGTGGCGTGATGAGCGTCAGGCCGAGATGGAAGACACGACCAGGATGCCGCTACGCGCCATCGAGGATGCCGTCGATGCCAGCCCGTCAATGCGGAACAAGAAAGACTTGATCATGGACTTCGTCGACGGCATGTCAGCCACTGGCGAGGTCAGCGACAACTGGCGAACCTTTGTCACCGAACGACAGGCAGCCGAACTCGGTGAGATCATCGAGGCCGAGTTCCTTCGACCCAAGCAGACGCAGTCGTTCATCGAGGCAGCCTTCCGCGATGGCGCGATCGCAACTAACGGAACAGCGATCACCCAGATCTTGCCTCCGGTCTCTCGCTTCGCGAAGGACAACAACCTCGGGGCCAAGAAGGAGCGCGTTATCGAGAAACTGACCGCGTATTTCGAGCGCTTCTTCGGGCTGTCCTAAAGGCCACCGCAACCGCAGGTCAACCCGCCAGAAAAGAAACAGGGTACGGTGGATGTCACCGAACCCGTCGTCAAAGAGCGCGTCGACGGGCAGTGCTTCTCTAAGCTGGGCGAAGCCACTGGCTCTTGTCGACGATGTAACGGCGACATACGTGTACAATGCGATGCGAGTTGGCAATAGAGGGCGTGCACTTTTACGCGCACAAGAAGGGACGCCAGACATCCCGACTCCACGGATCGCCGTTTGCAATCGTAACTCAGACCGACGGCGATACCTATTGCCAAGAGGCGCGCCTCGGAGTCTCGCCTCTTGACGCGGGCGATGCAGGCCACGAAAACCGTCTGGCGGCCGCACAACTGGTTCCGGCAAGGCGTGAAGCCCGTTAGTTACACCATTTTACCCCCATAGATCAACGAGAGACGTCCGAAAAAACTTGGGCACGGACCGTGCATTCTCAGCTGGAATTGCGCTTGCGACAGCGCAATTCGGGAAGTACCTGAAAGAGACATGAGAAACCGTCCCCTACGGCCGGTGTCACAGGTAACGGCGCCAAAGGTCCGCGTCGCTGTGCCGTTTACAGCGAGCAAGTCTTCTTTGCTGCCGCACCGAACCGATGGCGATGGCCAGACGCTCCGCTTCCTCAACTTCGGCTCGTAGCGCGCTATCTTCGCCGATGGACCGCAATGCCGTCGCCAGATCGACGCGTAATGCAGTCTCAGCGCGGGTGAAGCTCGTGTCGAGTTCGCTTAGTACGTCTAACAGTACGTCGACCGCCGCTAGCTCCGCGAAACTGGCGAGCGCGTGCCCCCGCCAGCGATTGAGGTGCACAGAATCAAGCACCACGTACGGGCCGCAGGAGTCCCCCGCTTCGGTCGGTAGGAGTTCAGCAGCGTTGTCGAACGAACGGAGGCTCTCGCATTGTTGATGATGCGAGCGAGTGCCTCGCCGTGTGCGGCAGCGAGCCAGGACCGGAGGAGCTGCGAACATTTGGTGTTCGCCAGCCGACGCGTGGCGTGCAACAAGTCGACGGCGTTCTTCGTTTTCACCGAGGTCAAGAAGCACGAACGCTTGTTCGGCGGCTGTGTGGATCTCGTACGACTCGGCGCTGGTCTCTCGTGCTGCGTGTTTCGCCCGCTCGTAGTGCTGCCATGAGTACTGCAATTTGCGGAGGCCGAGGGCTTGCCAGCCTGCGAGCGTGTGGAGTTCTGTGAGGATGACGGCGAGTTGCTCGCGCGTGTGTCCGGGAAGGCTGTGAGCGAAGAGCTTCTCGACTTGGCTCGCCTTGGCGCGGACTTGCGGGAGATCACGCACCAGCTCGACGAGCTGAACAACCGGGGGCGTCATGGCGTTCGGTGAGTACGGCTCGGTGTGGTCTGGTGTCTCGACACTGCTGAAGACGAACAGGTCTTCCCGAAACACAGCACCGGCCTCCGCAACTCGCTCCGCCACCCGCTCGCGTTGTTCTCGGAGCAGGGCGACCGTTTCCGAGTCGAGGGCGATGCGGCGGCGCTGGTGGGTCTTGGTGTCCTTCTCCTTGCTCGAACCCAGTTTCGGTGGACCCACACGACTTCCTGGTCCAGATCGATGTGAGAGAAGCGCAGTGCGGCCAGCTCGCCGCGGCGATGCCGGTGGTCATGGCCAGCCAACGAGGGTTGCCCCAGTCGTCGTCGATCCGGAACGCTTCCTCTGACAAGCGTGCGGCCTCGGCTGGCGTGGGCGGTGTGGGTTCGGGACGCTTCTGCTTCGGCTTGCGGGCGACGCGGGCTGGGTTGGAGTCGATCCACTCCCAGCGTTCGGCTGCGTCGAGGGTGCCGCTGATGATCGCGTGAATCTGCCGGACCGTCGACTGAGCCATCGGGCTGCACGCGTGTGCTCGGCACTTCGCTTTCTGGCAGTCGTGCTCGCCGGTTTTCCGGTGTTCGACGTAGGGCTTGCCGTCGCACCGCGCTCGGCAGCGGCGCAGATCTGAGTAGAAGGACTCCAGCATCCGCGCCGAGATCTTGTTGACCGGTTGATCACCGAGCGCGGGGACGATCGTGCGGTTGATGTAGCCCAGGTAGGTGTTGCGGGTGCTCTCCTCGATCTCGTTCGTGCGCATCCACTCGTCGAGCGCGAACGAGAACTTCACCGACGACGTCGCGGTCTGCTGCTTGTCGGCCTGGGCCAGCAGCTTGTTGAGCACCCTCTCGGCGCGCTTGTGCGCGGCCTTGTCCGTGCCTTGGATCGTTCCGCGGAGATAGACACGCTTGCCCGTCACCGGGTCGATGCCGGCGTAGACGATCACTCGGAGTGTCCGGGCGCGTTCTTCGATGCGTCCCCGAGAACGGTCTTCCCTGGGTGCGTGCGTCATGGCTGCGAGGCTACTCGCACCCAAAACCGCACCCAGGTGAAAACGCGCTCGCCAAATTCGGCCGTCTTGCCTGCTCAGGAGTGGGGCAGGTGGGACTTGAACCCACGACCTGACGGATTATGAGTCCGCTGCTCTGACCTGCTGAGCTACTGCCCCAGGATTGCTTTCGCAATACCGGCGATCGTAGCGATGTCGCGGGGGGTTGGAGCTGGCGGGTGGACCCGCCGACCGGCCTACGACCCGATTGGTCGGACCGGTCGAATGCACTGCGCACGGCGTTACGCCGAGCGGCCTACCGGGGGTTTCGGGCGGACGAAAACGGGGCCGGCGCACCCGTGCGATGCGCCGGCCCCGATCGGTCTGCTGCTCAGCCGATGAAGCTGAACACGTCGAAGGCTCCGGTCAGCTGGCCGATGACCGCGATCGTGGCCATCAGCGCGCCGATCCCGGCCACCGTCAGCACCGAGAGCATGATCAAGTAGACGAGCGCCTTGATCGGCTTCGGCAGCTTGGCGACCGAGGCGAAATCCGGCAGCGAGATGTGCGATTCCTTGCCGATACCTGGTGCGGACATACTGACTCCCCCGTCCTCTGTCAGTCCCCTTGGACGAACCACCACTGCTCAAGAGACGAAGCGCAACGGGATTCCGTTGCGCGCAACGCATCACGAGTTCGTTTCGGTCAGCAATCGAGCGGATCAACCAGCACAGTCGGTCTTTCCGGCCCGCGGCTCACGGGCCCGGACAAATCATCCGTGCTCCAACCGACCGCCGCGAGCCGGGCATGGACGAGATCGTGCGGTGATCCCGGATCGTTATCCGACCCGCCGTCCAATTCGCTCGGACAGGTGACACGAACGCGGAACCGCCCCACTACCAGAAGATCCAGTCGCGGGACTCTCCCCGGCTCATGCGCTGCTCGCACCCGCCACCGGCCGAATGCCTGCCGTCGCGGTTGCGCTCCTGCTCAAGCTTACCTTGTCGGGTGAACTCCGGTGCCACCGACCGCGTGCGTCCACAGAGGCCGGTCACGGGCAGCGGCGACGGCGGGGCAAGCCGGGCGCGCGCACGTTCCACTCCTGCTCGGTGAAGCCGGAACCGACTGCGGCGCAGGCCGGCTCGAACGCGTGGGCCACGACATCAGGCAGGTCTCCCACGTTCGACAGCACCGCCGTCGTGATCGTGGTCTCGTTGCTCGCGGCCGGCAGGGGCCGGCCGCTGCGGTGGGGCAGTTTCAATTGAAACTGGCAGTTGCACCGGGCTCAGGCTGCCGGAGCAACATGATCAGCAGTGACTTCGCTGCGGGTCCTGGGACGACGCCGCCCCGGGCGTCGAGACGACCGGGGCGGGACCGCTGCGGGACGCGACGATCAGGTGCCGACGCGCCAGTCGGTCAGGTACCGCTTCTGCTGGTCGGACAGCTGCTCGATCTCGACGCCGTAGGCGTCCAGCTTCGCCTTCGCCACGCGGTTCTCGATGTCCTTCGGGATGCCGTGCACGCCCGCGGGCAGCGACTCCGCGTTGGCCACCAGGTACTCCAGCGCCAGCGCCTGGGTCGCGAAGGTCATGTCCATCACCTCGGCCGGGTGCGCCTCCGCGGCCGACTGGCCGACCAGCCGGCCCTCGGCCAGCAGCAGCACCCGGTTGCCCGCCGGGAGCCGGTACTCGACGCAGTTCGGGCGGAGCTCGGTGACCTCTTCGGCCTCCTTGCGCAGGTCCTCAACGCCGATCTCGATGTCGAAGTGGCCGGAGTTCGCGACGACCGCGCCGTCCTTCATCTTGCGCATGTGCTCGATCGTGATGACGTCCCGGTTCCCGGTGACCGTCACGAAGATGTCGCCGTGCTCGGCGGCGCGCGACATCGGCATCACGGTCAGGCCGTCGAGGACGGCCTCCAGCGCCCGCACCGGGTCGACCTCGACGACGATGACGTTGGCGCCCATGCCCCTGGCGCGCATCGCGACACCGCGGCCGCACCAGCCGTAGCCGACGACGACGAAGGTGGAACCGGCGAGCAGCATGTTGGTCGCCCGCAGGATGCCGTCGATGGTGTTCTGGCCGGTGCCGTAGCGGTTGTCGAACAGGTGCTTGGTGGCCGCGTCGTTCGTCGGGAACACCGGGTAGCGCAGCGCGCCGTCGTCGGCCATGTTCTTGATCCGGAGGACGCCCGTGGACGTCACCTCGGTGCCGCCGATCACGTCGGTGAGGAGCTCGGCGTGGTCGTTGTGGATCGTGGTGGTGAGGTCCGCGCCGTCGTCGACGACGATGGTCGGACGAGTCTTGAGCACCGCCTGGACGTGCTCGTAGAACGTGTCGCGGTCGGCGCCGTACACCGCGAAGACCTCGGCGCCGATGTCCCGCTGGATCGAGGCGGCGACGTCGTCCTTGGTGGACAGCGGGTTGGATCCGCACAGCGCGACCTCTGCCCCGCCCGCGACCAGCGCGCGCACCATGTTCGCCGTCTCCGTGGTGACGTGCAGGCAAGCCGCGATGCGGTGACCGGTGAACGGCTTCGTCTCCGCGAACTGCTCGGTCAGCGTGCGCAGAACCGGCATGCGCCGGGACGCGAAATCTATCTTGCGTTGTCCTTGATCGGCCAGCGCCAGATCGTGCACCATACCCATCGAAAAGCCCTGCTCTCCTCAGTCACGTCAGCCTGGAGCGCACTCCGGAAAGATCGGGGTGCGCTCATCTTCGAAAGGCAGCCCCGCCAATTTTCACGGGGCGCCGGCGCTGGAGAAGACTCCCGGAACATTGAGCGGGTGAATTCACATTTCCCCAACACTGGAGCCGACCCTACAGCAGCCCCGCAATGAAGTCGAGCGCTCCATTTGCCCGACGGACGAGAACGCGTTGTCGAACAAAACCGACATCTGCTGGTTCTTCCACCCGCGCCACGCTGGGCGGTTAGCGGGAGCGAACTCCATGTTCACCCATTCGCTGCAACGCATTACGCGGTCCGCCGTCGGGGCGAGCGGAATTTTCAGACGCCCCACACCGAAGCCGAAAGGGCGTACACCGATGTGCGTCAATCGCCAGAACGAGTGGCGCGAAGGGTCGAATCGACGTATACCGGCGCTTTTGGAATATTCCCGGTAAAGACCACTGGGACAGCACTATTCGCAGGTCATCAAGGCTGGATCGGCCAGTGGAACGCGCCCGGGCGGAGTTGATCACATTTCACGAGAGGGCGCCGGAAACCTCGCCCGCTCCCTCGCGCGCGACTAGGATCTCCACCGGGTCGCCAACGTCGGCGAAATCTCCGCCGGTACGCTCGCCCCGGCTGATCCGTCACCTAGGCAGGAACGGGCGAGAACACGACAAGGCCGCCAACCGGAGCGCCGGTCGTTTCCCGCCGCCGATCTCGCAGGAGGTAGAAACAGTGCAGTACGTGGCCATGCTTCGGCAGAAGTATGTCGCTCACCTGCTCGGATCAAGCATTGTCGGCAGATTGCCGAACGGAATGGCTCCGATCGCGATCGCCATCCATCTCCGGCAGCAGCAGGCCGGTTACGAGGTCGCCGGCCTTTTCACCGCGATTTACGCCTTGAGCACCGCGGGCGGTTCTCCACTGCTCGGCAGACTCGTCGACCGGTTCGGCCAACCGATTGTCATGCTCATTTCCGCCGCCGGCTCGGCGATCGGTTTCTTCGGGGCCGCGTTCCTCCCCGTCGACGACTATTTGCCGCTCGGCGCCTCGGTGGTGCTGGCGGGCGCCCTCACCCCGCCGCTGGAGGCGTGCCTGCGCAGCCTGTGGGCGGACATCCTGCCCAAGGAACAGCTCGAAGCCGGCTACGCGCTGGACTCCTCCACCCAGCAGGTCATCTTCATCAGCGGCCCCCTGCTGGTGGCCGGCGGCATCGCCATCGCCCCCTCCGCCTACGTCGTGCTGGCGACCGGGATGTTCGGCCTGATCGGCGTGGTGGTCTTCTGCCTCGCCCCGCCGGTCTGGCGCTGGCGGCCGGTGCACGCTGAACGGCACTGGCTCGGCCCGCTCCGCTCGCCGCTGCTGACCGTCGTGCTGGTGTGCAACTGCGGCGTCGGCGCGGCCATGGGGGCGTTCAGCATCCTCGCCGTCGCCTACTCCGAGCACGTGTCCCTACCCAGCATGAACGGCGTGCTGCTGAGCGCGAACGCGGTCGGCGCGATGATCGGCGGCATCGTCTACGGGGCCCGGGTGTGGCAGAGCCGGGACAGCAAGCGGCTCCTGGTGCTGCTCGGCACGCTGGCCGCGCTGTACCTGCCGCTGATGCTGACGCCCGGTGCCATCGCGATGACCGTCCTCGCCTTCATCGGCGGGCTCTTCCTCGCCCCAGCCCTCACCTGTTCGTACGTGCTGGTGGGCCGGATCTGCCCGCCGGGCACCGTCACGGAAGCGTTCGCCTGGCTGGTGACGATCTTCCTGGTCGGCAACGCGGCGGGCGCGGCGACGGCGGGCGCGGCGGTGAGCTCGCTGCCGATCAACTTCGCCTTCGGTGCCATGGCGTTGTTCGCGCTGGTCGGGTTCGTGATCTACGTCGTCGGCCTGCGGCTGATCGGCTCCGAAGCATCAAGCACCCCAACGGAATCCGAGCAGTCGACCGCCCGCTGAGGCGGCCGGTCCCCGCAAGTTCCATTGAAATCGTGGGTCCAATTTCAATGGAACTTGCGGATCATCGGCGTGTCGCACCCCGACACGCCGGTTCCTGTGGGTAACTCCCGCAAGTTCAATGGAAATCGGACCTTCGATTTCAATGGAAATTGCGGTGGATCCGGGACACGGCGTCGGTCGGCCTGACCCGACGAACGCCGTCACATCCATGACAACCGTTGAGGCGGCGGGGGTCGCTCGTGCGCGTCGGCGCGGGCGGCCTTCCGCTGCTCGACCACCGCGTCCAGCAGCGTCGCGACTCCGTGCTCCTCGTTGGTCGGGATGACGAGGTCGGCCGCCGCGAGCACGGAATCCGCCGCGTTGGCCACCGCGACCGCGAGGCCGCCGCGGCCCAGCATCGGCAGGTCGTTGGGCATGTCGCCGACGCACGCGACGCGGCTGAGCTCCACCTGCAGCGCGTCGGCGATCAGCTCGACCGCCACGCCCTTGTCCGCCGACCGGTGCGAGACCTCCAGGAAGCGCGTCGTCGAGTAGGTGACGGCGAAACCGCCGCCCAGCAGCTCCGCCGTCGCGGTCGCCAGCTCACCCGCCGGCCGGTGCGGGTGGGCGACCAGCAGCTTGAGCACCCGCCCGCCGCGCACCAGGTCCGGCACGGACCCGGCCCCCAGCTGATCGCGCCAGTTGCTCGCGAGGTCGGCCGGGAAGTCCGGGTCCAGCGCCAGTTCCTCGGCGCTGACCGCGCCGATGGAGACCGACCCGATCCCCGCCCGCAGCCGTTCGACGGCCCAGGCCGCGCTGGTCTCGGTCAGCACCTGCTCGTACCGGATCTCCCCGCGCTCGTCGCTGATCAGGGCGCCGTTGCTCGCGGCGGTGAAGCCGCGCAGCCCCGCCCGGGCCAGCATCGAGATCGTCTCGCGGAAGGGACGGCCGGTGATGAAGGCGACGTGGACGCCGTGCTCCTGCGCGCGCCGGACAGCCGCCCGGACGCGGTCGCCGAGCTCGCCGTCGCCGGTGAGCAGCGTGCCGTCCAGGTCGGTCGCGACGAGATCGATGGGCACCGGCACCCCCGCCGAGCCCCCCGTCACCAGTCGCTCACGATCAGCGGTTCCCGCGGGTAGACGTGCAGGGCCGTGAGGTGGAACCCGTCGAGCAGCGCGTCCACGTCGGCGACCCCGGTGCGGCGTGCCGTCGCCGTCTCCGCCGCGACCGTGATCCACAGCCAGCCGGAGTCGTAATCCGCCTTGGCGGGCCCCGATCCCGGCACCGTCACCGTCGCGAGGAGGTCCGGCGTGTCGAGCAGGTCCAGTGCCACCACGCCGCCCGCCGCCACGTCGAGCCGCACCGGGCTGGTGAAGCTGACGACGGTGTTCCGGGTGGAGCTCGCCGGGGCGAACCGGACCGAGACGTGCTCCCCGTCGTCGTGCACGAGCGGCTCGCCACCTTCCGGGAGTTGCGGTTCCTCGTCGGAAAGCCTGCGCAGCTCCTTGGTGAGGCGCTGAACCACCTGCCGCTTGCCGGCGATCGCACTGCGCACGGCGGATCTGCTCGCACAGCGCTCCAGCACGGCGAGTTCCGCTTCCACCTCCACGCGGAACCGCCGGCCCGCGTACTCGCAGCAGATCGCGTCGAGCACGTCGGCGGCCAGCGCGTCGGCCGCGCTGCCGAGGGGACTGCTCGGGTAGGGCGACGGCGCGATCGCCAGCCCGGACAGGACCGCGCGCCCGGCCCGCATGCTCAGCGCCACGGACTCCTCGTCGACCGCGGCTCCGCGGCTGCGGAGCGCGTCGATGGCGTCGCCCTCCCACGGCCGGTGGCGGCCTCCCGACCGCCCCCACCTGGCCGCGAGCTCGACGATCGCGCCGATCAGCGCGGGATCGGCCTCGGTCAGCAGCGCGGCGCGGCGGGAGATCGCGTCGATGTCCTCGCGGGCCCAGGTCCGGGGATCCGGGCCCACGCCTGTCCCGGGGCGGCGCGCACCACCGCCTCCGCTCGATTCGATGTCCACTGTGGTCACACCGCCTGGAGTCGGTCGATGCCGCTGACGGTGGGCGCGGCCAATGCGGACGGACGGCACTCCAGCTCGCCGATCACCGTGTCCGACGGCACGCAGGCGGCCTGCCAGACCACTTCGGCCACGGACTCCACCGTCATCTTCAGCTTCGAGCGGTCGTCGTCCTCGTTGGCGATCGCACCCGGGCTGATCAGCGTGGTGCGCACGCCGTTCGGCCGCTCCTCCAGCAGCAGCGACTCGCACACCGCCTTCATCGCCGCCTTCGCCGCGCTGTAGGAGACGCCGCCCTCGAAGTACCGCGTGCCCGCGTGGCTGCCCATCAGCACGATGCTGCCGTTCGTGCGGCGCAGCGCCGGCAACGCCGCCTGCACGAGGGCGAGCACGGAGGTGAGGTTCACCGTGAGCGCCTGCGACCAGCGGGCGAGGTCGAGCTCGGCGACCGTGGCGAAGTAGCGGTCCACGGCGTTGGCGACCACCAGGTCCAGGTCGCCTTCCGCCTCGACCACCTCGGCGACGCGGTCCCGCACCGCATCGACGTCCGCCAGGTCGCACGGCAGCGACCGCGGGCCCGGGGCCGGACGCCTGCTCAGCGTCCACACCCGCACGCCGGCCCGCGTCAGGCGCTCCGCGATCGCCTTGCCCGTGCCGCGGTTGGCGCCGGTCACCAGCGCGACGCGGGGCAGGCGGTCAGCGCGCGTCTCGGACATGCGCGATCAACTCCTGCCAGCGTTGCGTGATCACGTCGGCGCCGTCGCCCGCGCGGAAGAGGTCCTTGTCCAGCGCGTTGCCGTGCTGGTCGCGAACCCGCATGCAGTCCGGCGAAACCTCGGAGATCACCGTGGGCTCGCCGTCGGTGTCGACCGCGACCACGAGGCAGAAGTCCCAGAGGTCCAGCGGCGCCATCCAGTGCCGCAGCGCGGCGTTGGTCCGCAGGGCCAGGTCGTGGAACGCCGCGACGGGAACCCCGGCCGCCCGCAGGTAGTCCTCGCCGATGGGCTGGTCCTCCGGGTCGATGCGGAAGTCGAACTTCACCACCGGCGGCTCGAACCGGTGCCCCTCGGCGAACAGGCCGGGGTACTTCCTGGTGGTCGATCCAGTGGCCACGTTCTTGACGATGACCTCGAACGGCGGCGCCGGGCGGTAGTCCGCCAGGTAGCCGATCGGGCCGGTGCGGCGCCGGAAAGCCGTCCGCACGCCGGCTTCCGCCAACTGCTGCGCCGCCAGCTCGTAGAAGTCCATCCGCAGCGAACCGGTCGACTCGATCAGCTCGTCCCGGTCGTAGGTGAAGCTGCGCAGGCTCGGCACCAGCTCGATGAGGCAGGCGTCCTCGCCGATCCGCCAGACCCGCTTGCTGCGCCCGACGACGTCCGGCTCCCGGGCCTGGATCTCCGCGAGGTCCTCGACTGCCACGTCATGCACTGAGTCGCCCATTCGTCCTCTCCTCGTCGATCGCGCCGTGCCGGGCTCAGGCACGCACCCAGCAGCCGTCCAGAGCCGAGCGGCATCCGCAGGAGGGGTCGTCCCGGAGCGCTTGCGTCACGGTGCGGACCACCGGCTCGACGCGGTGGAGGTTGCGCTGGAACTGCGCCACGACGTCGACGTGCTTCACCGGCGCGTCGCCGCTTTCCGGGGCCAGGTCTTCGGAGATGACGCCGTAGTCGGTGCAGTAGGAGAGGTTGACGTAGCAGAGCTCCAGCTCGCGTGCGAGCGACGCCTCGGTGGACTGCGTCATGTTGATGACGTCGGCTCCCCAGTTGCGGTACATGCGGCTCTCGGCCTTGGTCTGGAACCGGGGGCCGTTGATGACCGCGGCCGTGGCGCGCGGGTGCACGACCTCGTCGGTGTCCTTCAGCGCCTCGATGGCCTGCCGGCGCAGCCGCTCGCAGTACGGGTGCGCGGCGTCGGCGTGGGCGCCGCCGGGCTCGTCGAAGATCGTCCAGTTGCGGCCCCAGGTGAGGTCGATGAGCTGGTCGATCAGCACGAAGTGGCCCTTGCCCACCTCCGGCGAGAGGCTGCCGATGACGTTGAAGCCGAGGATCTGCTGCGCGCCGAGGTCGTGCAGCGCGGCGAGGTTCGCCGGGTACGGGACCCGGTGCGGCAGGTACTCGTGGTTGCGCCCGTGCCGGGGCAGGAAGCCGATCGTCTTCCCGGCCCATTCCGTGATGGTGATCGGGGCGCTCGGGTCGCCGTACTTCGTCGTAACGGTCACCTGCTCCGACTGGTCGAAGAACTTGTAGAACCCCGTCCCACCGATGATTCCGATGTCAATCACATTCACTCCTGTCTCGAATGGGAAGGGCGGCGCACGCCGCCGAACCGAACATCACGCGTATTTCCGGAAGCCGGGCACGGCTCCGCGCGGCGGAGCGAAAACTCGTTGGACCGATGGGCGCAGTTGGTCCAGTCCAGCATCTTTTTCAAATGCTACCGACACCGCATCCGATGTCAAGAAACTGTCCGTTCGCCACCACTGAGCCCGTTTAGCACACATTATCCGGCCATCCAGCAGAAGGCGGCCGAACGCCCGCTCGAAAGCCTGGCAGGATACCAACCGGGGTCAAAAATCGCAGAGTGTCCCACATCATATTCAAGTGGCCGAATGGTGACCCTGCGGCACCGAAAGGCCCCCGGCACGCGGCCGAACAGGGCCGTCGCCACCGGAACGGCCGCAGGCCGCGACCGCGAAGGGTGTTCGCCGATTCGCGTCCCGGGCGTGTACGCCGCGTTAACCCCGCGGTCGGGCACGCCCCGCACGACGGCAAACGGCGTCCCGTTCGACCGAACTGGACGATCGCGAATGCCGCCATCACCAGTTCCGGGAAGTGCGGGAAAAACACCACTCCTTCGGCGGGGCCGAGCACCGAATTTGCCCGGACCTGGTAGGGCCCCGGCTCCCTTGCGGCCGGTGGGGGCCGGTGATAACTTCAAACAAAAGTGCGGAAATGTGCACTGGTTATCGTTCTCAAATGGGAAACAAACATTCTCGCAGTTCGACCGCGCGGGCCCGCGACGCATTTTCCCATCGCCGCAGCCCATTTCTCATGCGGCCGCTGCGCCGGCGTTGCAGAAGGAGAGTTCACGTGCGTTTCCTCGTGGCCGGAGCGGGATTCGGGCAGCAGCACCTCGAATGGCTCGACAGATGCGCCGCCGATGTGCGCGTGCTCGGCTACCACTCCAACCGCGCACGCGCCGAGGAATTGGCCGCCCGGTACGGGATCGGCACGGTCACGACCGACGTGGTGGGCGCGATCGCCGATGGCGGGGTGGACGCCGCGGTGATCTCGTCGCCGCCCGACACGCACGAGGAGCTGGCGGCGGCCGCGCTCGACAGCGGCTTGGCGGTGATCACGGACAAGCCGCTCGCCCACGACGTCGCCGCGGCCGCTCGGCTGGCCGGCCACCCGAGCGCGCAGCGGGCCGCCGTCGTCTTCCAGTGGCGCATCAACCCCGCGCTGCGGGAACTGCGGCGCCTCCTGCAGGCCGGCGAGTTCGGCGAGGTGCACCACGTGGAACTCACCTTCCACCACGACTTCCTGGCCGGCCCGGAGACCGCCTTCCCGTGGCGCCACCGGCGCGAGCACGCGGGCGCGGGCGCGCTGGCCGACCAGGGCGTGCACCTCTTCGACGTCCTCCGCTGGATCGCGCCGGGAGACTGGCAGGTCACCGGAGCGCGGACGGCGGTGGCGTGCAAGGAACGCCGCGGGCCGAGCGGGCCGGTGCGGTGCGAGACGGAGGACGTCGCAGACGTCTGGCTCGCCGACGCGGGCGACCGGCACGCGCGGGTGTTCGTCTCCCGGATCGCCGCCGGGCGCCGGTGCTTCCAGGTGGTCGTGCAGGCCGCGCGCGCCGTCCTGGTGGTCGAGGCCTCCCCCGACGACGGCAGCGCACGGCTGCTGGTGAGCACCGTGGGCACGGCCGGTCCCGTCGTCACGGCGTTCCCGGCGCACGACATGAACCCGTACCCGGCCATCCTCGACCGGCTGTCCGAAGTGGACGGACAGCATGCCGGGCTGATCGCCGGATTCGACGATGCCCTTGTCGCCCAACAGCTCCTGCACCAGGCGCTCGCGCACGGCGAGAGGTGAAACGAATGGCCGCCGGCCGACCGGGCGCACCGCGCCCGGCGGCCGGCGGCCGGTAATCGCACGACAGTTGAAGATAGGAGAGAAATGACCGCCAAGCTACGACTGGCCGTGGCAGGTGTCGGCAACAACATCTCCGCGCTGTTCCAGGGTGCCCAGCTCTACGCGAAGCTGGCCGCCCAGGGCGTGCCGGAGTTGGAGTTCCCGGGGATCAAGCGCGCCCGCATCGGCGGCCTCGGGGTGAGCGACATCGAGTTCGTGGCCGCGTTCGACCTGCACCCCAACAAGGTCGGCAAGCCGTTCGCCGAGGCCGTCCTGGCCGAGCCGAACAACTACCCGCGCCTCGAAGTCGACCTGCCCGACCCGAAGTTCGAGGTCACCGCCGGCCTCGCGGAGGCGGACGCCGACCCGGAGTCCGAGGCGTTCCGGCGGATCGTCACCGAGCTGCGCGAGAGCGACGCCGAGGTGCTGCTCTACTCGCTGCCGACCGGGCTGCAGTGGGCGGCCGACGCGTACGCGAAGGCGGCGCTGGAGGCCAAGGTCGCGTTCGTCAACTGCACGCCGGAGATCGTCGCGCGGTCGCCCGAGATGCTCACCGCCTACGAGTCCGCCGGCGTCCCGCTCGTCGGCGACGACCTCGCAAGCCACTTCGGCACGTCGGTGGTGCACCGGGCGCTGCTCGGGCTGATCGCCGAGCGCGGCCTCACCCTGGCCAGCTCCTACCAGCTGAACTTCGGCGGCAACGAGGACTTCCGCAACCTGCGCGACCACGGCGCGAGCAAGCGGGATTCCAAGATCAACGCGCTGGCCCAGGACAACATCAGCCCGGACAAGATCGAGGTCATCCCGTCCGCCGGGTACATCGGGCACCTCAAGGACCACAAGGTGGCCGTGCTGAACATCGAGGGCCTCGGGTGGGCGGGCACGCCGATCTCGCTGGACCTGAAGCTGCAGGTGCAGGACTCCAGCAACGCGGCCGGGGTGATCATCGACCTGATCCGCGTCGCCGCCGCGAGCCGCCGCGCCGAGCTGCCCGGGTTCCCGGTGGCCGCGGTGCGGGTGCTGAAGTCCCCGGCCGGTGGGCACCCGAGCTACACGCCGGACATGGTCGAGGAGGGCTTCCGCAAGCTCGAAGCCGCCGACGTGGCGACCGGTCGGTGATGCGGTCCGCCGACGGAGCGCACCCGGCCCGGATCGCGGTGCTGGCCTATCCCGGCGTGAACGAGCTGGACCTGTTCGGCGCGTACGCGGTGCTGGCCAAGGCCGCGAGCGTCGCGCCGGGCGAGCTGGAGGTGCGGCTGGCCGGCCCGGTCCCGCACCTCAGCACGTCCGGCGGCGTGCCGATCGGGGTGGCAGCGGATCTGCGCTACTTCACCGCTGCCGACGCGGTCGTGATCCCGGGCGGTCGCGGGGCCGCCGATGCGGCGCTGGACGAGGAGCTGCTGGCCGCGGTCCGCGATGCGAGCGCCGCGGGAACGCCGGTCTACGGCGTGTGTTCCGGCGCGCTGCTGATCGCCGCAGCCGGTACCGCCCGGGGCCGCACGATCGCCGTGCACCACGCGAAGCGCGGGGCGCTCGCCCCCGGCTCGGTGGGCGTGGTGGCGGCCGGGCTGGTCCGGGACGGGCGGCTGTGCACCGTCGGCGGCGACCACCGCACCTCGGTGAAGTCCGTCGACCTCGCCTTTCAGCTGATCGATGACCTCGCGCCGCACCTGGTGGCGACGGTGTCGGAAGGAATGGAGATCGTGCCGGGACGCATCGCACGGCCGGAGCTGCGGGGTTCGCCATGAGCGGCCGGGGGCGGGTGCTCGTCACGGGCGCGAGCCGCGGGATCGGCCGCGAGATCGCGATCGCCCTGGCCCGCACCGGCCACGACCTGGTCCTGTGGGCGCGCAGCCGGGACGACCTCGGCGAGACCGCGGAGCTGGCGCGCGGCCACGGCGCGGCCGTGGTGGAGCAGGCGGTCGACGTCGGAGACCGGGACCAGGTCGAGGTGGGGATCCGTTCCTGCGCAACGGGTTCCGAGGCGCTGACCGGGCTGGTGCTCAACGCCGGAGCCGGGGTGTGGCGGCCGCTGGCGGAGGTCCCGGCGCCGGAGTGGTCCGCCGCGCTGCGCACCAACCTCGACGGTGCCTTCCACGTCCTGCAGGCCGCGCTCCCGGCGCTGCGCCGGGCGGCGCACCCGCTGGTGGTGGGCGTGCTCTCGGACTCCGCGGTGCACCCGTTCCCCGACCGCGCGGCGTACTCGGCCGCGAAGGCGGGCACCCTCGCCCTGCTGGAGGTCGCCCGACGGGAGCACCGCGCGGCCGGGCTGCGGATCAGCCTGGTGCTGCCGAGCCGGGTGGACACCCACTTCAGCGGGTCGCACGCGGACGCGCGGCCGGGCACCCGGGCGGGCGCGCTCTCCGCACGCGACGTCGCGCAGGTCGTCGACGGCCTGTTCGCGCTGCCCCCGCACGTCGAAGTCCGCGAAATCCGCTTGGCCGCAACGACATCCACGTACGGGCCCTATCCAGAAAGAGTTCCCGCATGACGCTGCAGAAGGACTTCCTGGTGCCCGAGGGGCACTCCAAGCCGATCGGCAACTACTCGCCGGGCATCGCCGTGCGCGTGCCCGCCGACGCCCGGTGGGTGTTCGTGACCGGGCAGGTGGCGACCGACGCGGACGGCGGGGTCGTCGCGCCGGACGACGCTGGCAAGCAGACCGAGGTGGTCTTCGACCGGATCCGGGCGGTGCTGGCCGCCGCCGGCGGGGAGCTCGCCGACGTGGTCAGCCTGACCGTCTACCTCTCCGACCTGGCAGGAGACTTCGACCGCGTTTCCGCGGTCCGCAACGAGGTCCTCGCCGGCCTCTCCCCCACCAGCACGCTCGTCGAGGTCGCGCGGCTGGCCGAAACCGGGTGCCGCGTGGAGATCAGCGCCATCGCGATCGTGCCCGCGGGGAGGGGGTGAACCCGCGATGTCCAGCCGGCTCGGCCCCGGAACACCGACCGGGGTGGCCTCCCCGGCGGCGGAGCTCGCCGACGTGGCGGGGCGCGCGCGGGTGCTGCTCGTCGGATCGCTGAACGTCGACACGATCCTGCTCGCCCAGAAGGAACCCGACGACGAGGGCGCCGTTCTCGTCACCGAGTCGATCACCTCCGTCGGCGGGCACGCCGGCAACTGCGCGTCGGCGTTCGCCGCGCTCGGCGTGCGGGCCGGCCTGGCCGCGGCCGTCGGAGTGGACGAGCACGGCGACTGGATCGTGGCCGACCTGGCCGAGCGGGGCGTGGACACCTCGCTCATCGTCCGGCACCCGGGCGCGTCGACGGGGCACGCGGTGATCCCGGTCTTCGACGAGAAGCACTACATGCTGCTGGTGCGCGGCGCGAACGAGCTGCTCACCGAGGCCCACCTCGGCGCGATCGACTTCGACGGCTACGACGCCGTGGTGCTGTTCGACCCCAGCCGCGCGGCGTTGCAGGAGGCGGTGCGGCTCGCGCGCGCCGCGCCGCACCGGCCGCTGCTGTGCTGGAACCCGGGCGGCATCTACTCCCGGGATCCGGTCATCGCGGAGCTGCTGCCCGAGTGCGACGTGGTGCTGGCCAACCGGGACGAGTTCGGGCACCTCCAGCGGGCGCTGGAGGCCACCGGGCGGGCGCGGGACGACCAGGACTTCGTCATCACCCTCGGCGACGGCGGCTCCCGGCTGGTGCGCTCGGGCCGGCGCTGGGACTGCCCCTCGGTGCCGGTCGAGGTGGTGGACCCGACCGGCGCGGGCGACGCCTTCGCCGCGAGCTACGTGCTGGCGGCGCTCGCCGGGTTCGAGCCGGAAATCCGCCTCCGGCTGGGAAACCGGGCAGGCGCGCTGGCGGTGACCGCGCCGGGCGCCCGCGGCCACCTCGCCGCACTGTCCGAAGTGGTCGGTGCACTGGCTTGAGGGCCGCTTCTGAATGGTGCGCGGGCGCGTGTGGGAGGTGTGCGGGGCGGCGGTTTCGCGCGAAACCGGCGTTTCGCGTGGGGCCCGGTGGCGGTTTCGCGCGAAACCGCCACCTCCTGCCAGGCGCCAGGCGCCTCCGGGACGAGCCGGGCGGAACCTCAGACGCCGCCTGGCCGTGGGATACCGCGGCGGTGCAAGTTGCCAGGTGGGCTGAGCGGCTGGCGCCGCTTCAAAGACGAAGAACGAAACGACATTCGCCAACGAGCTCTTGAACCAGGCATCCACCTCCCCGTAGGAGAGAACCAGGTGAACCCCCCACTCGGACCGCGCCCCAGCGCCGACGGCTGGCGGGGCGTGATCGGCGACGAGTTCACCGCCGCGAACGCCGCCACCGTGGCCGCCTGCATCCTGCGGGTCGTCCGGCAGGCCCAGCCCTGCGACGACCTGCTGATCGGATTCGACGGCCGCGAGCAGGGCGAAGCCGCGGCGAACGCGGTCGCCGCGGCGGCCCAAGCTCTCGGCGTGCGGCGCAACACCGTGGTGCCGCACCTGCCGACGCCCACCGCGACGCACGCGGTGCGCACCGGCGCCGCGGACGCCGCCCTGCTGATCACTGCCAGCCACAACCCGCCGAACTGGAACGGCGTCAAGGCGAAGGTCGCCCCGGGCGCGCCGCTGACCAGCGAGGCCGAGCGCCGCGTGGTCGAGCTGCTCAGCGGGCCCGCGGACCCGAGCCCACCGCCCGGCGACGCGCGCGCGACGACGACGTGGAAACCGGCCGCCGACCTCACCGATCCGCACGTGGCGGCCGCGGCTGCCCTGACGCGCGAACCTGCCCGCCGGCGGCTGCGCGTCGTCGTGGACGGGCTGCACGGCGTCGCGGGCACTCCGATGGCGAAGCTGTGCACGACGCTGGGGTGGCAGCCGATTCCCGTTGGCTGCCAACCGATGCCGGACTTCGGCGGGTTGATCCCGGACCCGTCCTCGCCCGCCAGCCGGACCCGCGCGACGCGGGAAGTCCTCGCCTCCGGCGCGGATCTCGGGATCGTCCTGGACGGCGACGGGGACCGGATGTACGTGCTGGACGAGCGCGGCGATTCGGTGCTGCCGCACGAATTGTTCGCGCTGCTGCTGGAACATCGCGGCTCGGACGAGCCGACCGGTGCGGCGCGCCGGGTCGCGATCACCGTCGCCACCGGCACGATCGTGCACCGGGTCGCCGAACGCCTCGGCTACGAGATCGACGAACACCCGATCGGCTTCAAACACCTCTCGCCGCTGCTCGCGCAGGGGCTCGCCGCGGCGGCCTGCGGCGGCGTCGGCGACCTGGGCTTCGCCGAGCACGGCCTCGACCGCGATCCGTTCGCCGCCGTCGCCGCGCTCGCCGACGTCCTGCACCGCACCCGGGCGCCGCTGTCCGTGCTGGTCGACGACGTGCGCACGCGCAACGGCGCGCTGCGCTGGTTCGAGACCCGCGTGCCGGGATCGGCCGGTCCGGACCGGCTGCGGGCGATCGGCGTCCGGGCACTCGCCGAGGTCCTCGGCACCCGGCCGCAGCGGATCACCGAGGTGGACGGCATCAAGTGCTGGCTCGGGAACGGGCAGTGGTTCCTGCTGCGCCCGTCTTCGACCGAAGGGGGGATCCGGCTCTACGGCGAGCTGGCCGACACCCCACAGGTCGCCGCACAACTCGACAAGCTCACCGGGATGGTCCGCGCCGACATCGGCGCCGGCCCACACCACAAGTGAACGTGCCGCCAGTGAGAGGCCTGCTTCCAAACTCATCCTGCGTGGCGGTGCGGGTAGCGGAACCTCAGACGCCGCCTGGCTGTGGGATCCCCGACTTACGTATGACCAATACGCGGCGTCGGGGCTGTCCTCGCCAAGAACCCCTTCGGGGTGGGCACAGCCTGAGAACCCGCGGCGGTGCCAGCTGCGTACGTGGGCTAAGCGGCTTCGCCGCTTCAAAGAACAAACCCGCCCTACCACACCCGACCGTGCCACTTCCAAAACAGCCTCTGTGAGGAGACACATCATGGAAAACGCATCGATCGCCCTCATCGGTGGAACCGGCTTCTACCGGTTCCTGGACGACAGCACGGACGTCGAAGTCGACACGCCCTACGGCAAGCCGAGCGCGCCGATCAGCATCGCCGAGGTCGCCGGGCGGCGCGTGGCGTTCCTCCCCCGGCACGGCCGCAACCACGACTTCCTGCCCTCCGAGCTGCCGTACCGCGCCAACCTGTGGGCGCTCAAGCAGCTCGGCGTCCGCCAGGTCGTCGCCTTCAACACCGTCGGCAGCCTGCAGCGCGAGTACCGCAAGGGCGACTTCGTGCTGGTCGACCAGTTCGTCGACCGCACCTGGGGCCGGCCGGACAGCTACTTCAGCGGCGGCGACACCTCCGCGCACATCAGCTCCGCCTACCCGTACTGCGAGCGGATGCGCGGCCTGGCCTACGAAACCCTCACCGGGCTGGGCACCCGGGTGCACCGCAACGGGACGGTGGTGGTGATCCAGGGGCCGCGGTTCTCCACCGCGGCCGAGAGCAAGTGGTTCAGCGGCCAGGGCTGGCACCTCGTGAACATGACCCAGTTCCCGGAGGTCGTGCTGGCCCGCGAGCTGGAGCTCTGCTACTCCAACGTCTCCTACATCACCGACTACGACGTCGCCGCCAAGGAAGTGGCCGGCGACGAGGAGTCCGACGTCGTCTCGCACGCGGGCGTGCTCAAGGCGTTCAACGCCAACTCCGAGCACGTCCTGGACATGGTCCGCGGCCTCGTGGGCGCCCTGCCGGAGGACGTCGACTGCGCGTGCAGGCACGCGCTGGACGGAGCGATCGTATGACCTGGGCGGTATCGCCGACCGATGCCGAGCTCGTCGCGCAGGGCGAGGAGGCGCTGCGCGCGGCGCGCTCGCAGATGCCCGTGCTCGACGGGCTGCAAGCCGATCTGCGCACCTCCCAGCCGCTGCGCGGGCACCGGATCAGCGGATGCGCGCACCTCACCAAGCAGACCGGCGTGCTGGTCGAGCTCCTCGCCGCGGCCGGCGCGGAGGTCGCCTGGACCGGCGGGAACGAGGTCTCCACCCAGGACGACGTGGCCGCGGCCCTCGCGAAGACGGGGGTGCGGGTGTTCGGCCGCCGCGGGATGACCCCGGAGGCGGTGCAGGAGGCCGTCGTCGAATGCGCCCGGGCGTTCGACGGCGGCCCCACCCTGGCGCTCGACAGCGGCGGGTCGATGCTGCGGGGCATCGTGCAGGACCCCGAGGCGTTCCCGAACCTGGTCGCCGCGACCGAGAAGACCTCCGAGGGAAGCCAGCTCCTGCGCGAGGAGCTGCGCCCGCGGCTGACCTTCCCGGTGGTGCTGGTCAACGATGTCGTGACCAAGTGGGAGGTGGACAACACCCACGGCACCGGTCAGTCCACACTGGACGGAATCCTGCGCGCGACCGGCACCTTCCTCGCCGGGAAGCGGTTCGTGGTGTGCGGGTACGGGCACGTCGGACGCGGGCTGGCGCGACGCGCCCGCGGCATGGGCGCCCGCGTGACGATCACCTGCCGCAGCGAGCTGACCGCGATCCGGGCCCGGCTCGACGGCTTCGACGTGCAGCCGATGGCCGTGGCCGCCCGGTCCGCCGACCTGGTGTGCACCGCGACCGGCCAGCCCGACGTCGTCACCGGCGAACACCTCGACCTGCTGCCCGCCGGCGCGATCCTGTGCAACACCGGCCACTCGGTCGTCGAGATCAACCTGGCGGACCTGGCGAGGCGAACCGACTACGTGGCGGACGTCGGACCGCACGTCCAGCGGCACTTCCTCACCAACGGCAGGCACGTGGACCTGCTCTCCGGCGGCGGGTTGGTCAACCTCGACGCCGCCGAGGGCAACCCGAGCGAGGCGATGGACCTGACCTTCACCAACCAGGCGCTCGCGGTGCTGCACCTGGCCGCCAACGCCGGCGACCTCGCACCCGGCGTGCACGAGGTCGACCAGGAGCAGGACGAGGAGGTGGCGCGCCGGAAGCTCCGCCACCTCGGCGTCGGCTGGGACGCCGAGGTCGCCGCGCGGCCGCGCCCGCCGTACGGGTCGGCCCTGCGCTCGCCGCTGGACCACCAGAGCGGCAGCTCGCGCGGCGGCTACATCGGTGGCACGACGGCGTTCGCCCGGCTCGACCTCGCGGAGGGCTCGATGCCGGCGCTCGCCGCGCTGCGCCGGGACTTCAGCTCGTCGAAGCCGCTGGCGGGCCGGCGCCTGCTGATCGCGGGCCTGGTGACGGCCGGTTCGGCGGTCGCCGCGCACACCGCCCGGGCGATGGGCGCGAGCGTCGTGTGGTGCGCGACGAGCGCCCGGCACTTCGACCGGGACGTCGCCGACCACCTGCGCGAATCCGGTTGCGTGGTGCACGATCCGACCGGGCCCGGCGGTGTGCGGTCGGCGATCCGGAGCTCGCTGGCGGCGTGGCGGGAAGGGCCGACGGCGCTGCTCGACGACGACGCGGTGCTGACCACCGCCATGCACGACGAGTTCGCCGAGTTCCCCGGGCCGCAGTTCGCCGTCGAGCGGACCACCCGCGGCGCGCAGCTGATCAAGAAGCGGCCCTACCTGCGCTTCCCGGTGATCACCGCGGACCGGTCGACGGCCGAGGTGGTCGCCTCCGACTCGCACGCGAAAGGGCTGATCGACGTCATCGGCGTGGTCGGCGGCGAGCCCATCGCCGGACAGGTGGTGGCGGTCGCCGGCTACGGCGCCGTGGGTTCCCGGGTCGCGGCCCGGGCCGGCGGGATCGGCGCGCGGGTGGTGGTGACCGAGGTCCGGCCGACCAGGGCGCTGATGGCGGTCCTCGACGGCTTCGACGTGCTCCCGCTGGAGGAGGCCGCCGGGATCGCCGACATCATCTGCACCACCACCGGTCGCGCCGACACGCTCCGCGAGGCGCACCTGGCGAAGATGCGCACCGGGGCGCTGGTGGTCGCCTCGGTCGCCCAGGAGGTCGACGCCGGCGCGCTGCACCGGACCGCAGCGAAGTGGCGGACCGGGGTGGCCGGCCTGCGGGTGGCGCACCTGACGCACGAGCGCGTCATCCGGATCGCCTTGCCCGACAAGGAGTTGTCGCACCCGCACGGCGAACCGACCCCGTACGCGGCGCAGGACATCTCGTTCGCCACGCAGCTCCACACGACCTGCGAGGCGCTGCGCGAGTCGGCGGCCGCACGCCCGTCCGTCGGCGCGATGCCCGGCCAGTCCGGGAACTACGCCCTGTCGGCGATCGCCTCGGCGATGCGGCTTCGCCTGCGCGGCGACAACCCGCCCCGATGACCCCTACCGATGCGGAAGAAACCATGATCCCCCAACGCACTTCGCCGCCCGCTCCCGGCCGCCTCCTGCTCATCCGGCACGCCCAGACGCAATGCACCGTCGAGGGCAGGTTCTGCGGCGCGCACGACGCGACGCTGACCGCCACCGGCGAGACCATGGCGCGGCACCTGGCCGGTCATCCCGCGCTCGACGGCATCGACCTCGTCCTGAGCAGCCCCGCCACCCGGGCCAGGGCGACCGCCGAGCGGCTGACGCGCGGCACGGGAAAGTACGAAGTGGACGATCGACTGCGCGAATTGTCCTTCGGCGCTTGGGAGAGCAAGAAACCGTCCGAGCTGCACGGCGACGAGCGCTACGAATCCTGGAAGCGCAATCCGGCGCTGCACTGCCCGCCGGGCGGCGAATCCGGCCTGGAGGTGGCGGCGCGAGTAGTCGCGGCCGTCCGCGACGCGCTCGAACGGAGCCGCGAGGTGGCCGTGGTGACCCACAAGGCCCCGGTCCGGCTGGCCGCCTGCTTCCTGCTGGGCATCCCGCTGTCCCGTTACCGCGACCTGGCCGCGGCACCGGTCGGCTCGGTCACCGAGCTCACCTTCGACCGGGACCACGTGCGGCTGCGCGGGCTGGGCGACGTGTCCCACCTCCCACCCGAATGGCGTAGGAATCCGGACGGATCCGGCCCGGGACCGGCACCTTCTGGTAGTAGCTCTCCCCGTGAACACCCCGCGCCAGAACACGTCCGCTGATTCCTCCGATGCCGCGCGTGGAAAGGAGAACGACTTGACGCGCTTCGCCGAGATCGACCACATCGTGTGGGACTGGAACGGCACGCTATTCGCCGACACCGCCGCGCTGATCGACGCGACGATCGACATCTTCGCCCGGGCGGGGCTACCGGCCGTCACGCGAGCCCGGTACCAGGAGCACCACACCCAGCCCATCCCGCTGTTCTACGACCGGCTCGCCGAGCGCGATCTCAGCGACGACGAGCAGCAGTGGCTGGCCCAGGCGTTCCAGGAGACCTACGTCCGCTACCGCCAGAACGTCGGCCTGCACCCGCAGGCCCGCGACGTCCTGCGGCAGTGCGCCGACGCGGGCTTCGCCCAATCGCTGCTTTCGATGTACCCGCACGAAAAACTGCTGCCGCTGGTGGAGACCGCGGAGATCACCGCGTTCTTCCGCCGGATCGACGGGCTGCGCACCGACGAGGCCGCGAAGAAGGCCCCGCACCTCCGGCGGCACCTGGCCGAGATCGGTGCGCGCCCGGAGCGCGTGCTCCTCGTCGGCGACAGCGTGGACGACGCGCTGGCCGCGCGGGAATGCGGCGCGCACTGCGTGCTGTACCACGCGGGCCGAGACGCGCTCCACTCCCGGGAGCACTTCGAGGCGCTGGACGTGCCGATCGCCGAAAACCTGCACGACGCCGTGACCGCGCTGCTGGGCAACCGACAGCCGGACCAAGACACCGGGAGGCCGACGTGGACCACCACGACACCGTGACCGTTCCCGATTCCGGCGGCGTCGCCGGCGAGATGGCGTGGATCCAGCGGAACTCCCCGCTGCTGGACTCCTACGTCCGGGGGCTGGTTGGCGACGGCTCCTTCCAGGGCCTGCGGGTGGCGGTCGCCCTGCACCTCGACCCGAAGACGGGATTCCTGGCGACCGTCCTGCAGGACGCCGGGGCCGAGGTCGTGGTGGGCGGCAGCAACCCGCGCACCACCCGGGACGACGTCGTGGAGCACCTCCGACGGCGCGGGATCGAGACCGTGGGGCGGCGCGGCGAGCCGGTCGAGGACTGGCGCGCGGGCCTGCTGTCCATCGGCGACTCGGAACCGGACCTCATCCTCGACGACGGCGTCGAACTCGTGGTGCTGATGGCGGAGCACCAGCCGGAGAAGCTCGCCAAGGTGCGGGGAATCTGCGAGAAGACCACGACCGGAACCGTGCGGATGCGCGAGCTGGCGGAGGCGGGCACCGTCCGGCTCCCGCCTTCGCTGACCGTCGACGAAGCGCGCTGCAAGCACCTCTTCGACAACCGCCATTCCACGGGCCAGACCACCCTGCTGGCGATCTCCCGGCTCACCGGGATGCTCTTGACCGGCAAGCGGATCGCGATCATCGGCTACGGCTGGGTGGGCCGGGGCCTGGCGATCTACGCCCGGGCGCTGGGCGCGGCCGTGTCGGTCATCGAGATCGATCCGGTGAGCGCGCTGGAAGCGCACATGGACGGCATGGCCGTCGGCGACCACGCCACCTGCCTGCCGGGCGCGGACCTGGTGATCACGGCCACCGGCGTGGAGCACGTGCTCGCGGGCGCGGACTTCGACCTGCTCGACGACGGGGTCGTGCTGGCCAACGCCGGGCACAGCGACTTCGAGATCGACCTGCCCGGTCTCGCCGCGGCGGGCGCGGTCGGCGAGCCGGTGTCGGAGCACCTCACCTGCTACCGGCTGGGGGCGAAGCGGATCAACGTGCTCTGCGAGGGGGCCTTGGTGAACATCAGCGGCGGGGCGGGCAACCAGATCGAGGTCATCGACCTGACGTTCGCGGTGCAGGCGCTGGGCGCGCGGCTGCTCGCCAGGGGCGAGATCCCGCCGGGCGTGCATTCGCTGCCGCCCGAAGTCGACGACGCCATCGCCCGCGCGCGCCTCGCGAGCCTCGGCATCGCGATGCCCGGCGATGCGGAGGCGGTGACGCTGCGATGACCGACACGGCGATGGCGGTCCACCCCGACTGGCGGATCGAGCAGATGCCCGCGCTGCGCGAACTGCTCGCGCTGTGGGGCGGCGTGCCGATGCACGACCGCAAGGCCCTCGTGCTGGTCGATCCCGGCGGTGCCGACCTCGTTCTCGCGAGGGCGCTGGGCGAGCTGGGCTGCGAGGTGCACCTCGCCCACCGCAGCACCGCGGCCGGCGACGACGAGAACCTGCTGGGGCAGGCCGAAGCGGAGGCGCTGCTGCGGGGGTTCGCACCGGACCTGCTGTTCGACCACGACGGCTTCCTGACCCGGATCGCGCACCGCGCCGCGCCGGACGTCACCGGTGCGCTGCTCGGGGTGGTCAACCGGACCGATTCGGCACCGTTGGACATCCAGCTGGAAGTCCCGGTGCTCGAAGCCCACCCGCCGCGGATGTTCGCGCTGCTCCACCTCGCGGAGGCGCGGCAGCGGGCCCTGTGGCAGGTCATGGCGTGCGCCGACCTGCAGCCGGCGGGCCGGCGCGTCGCGGTGGTCGGGTTCGGCGCGGTGGGCCGCATGGTGGCGGGCTACTGCACGGCGATGGGGATGCGGGTGGTGGTCGTGGAGCCCGATCCGGTCGAAGCGCTCGGCGCCCACTTCCAGGGCCACGAGGTCCGCTCCCGTGACGCGGCGGTCACCGAATCCTCGGTGGTGATCTTCACCGGCCGGCCGTCGCTGGCGGACATCACCTCGCTGCCGGACGGTTCCCTGGCAGCGGTGGTGGATCCGCGACTCGCCGAGCAGATAGTGCACGGCCTGGACGGGGTCTGCGCGACGCGCGCGCACATCCGCCCGGGCCTCACGGAATACGAGCTGGGCAGGGGAACCCGGATCTACTTCGCAGGAGACGGCACGGGACCGCCTGGTGTCGGGGAGCAGACGACGGAGGTCACCGAACTCCAGGTCGCGCTGGCGCTCCTGGGCGCGGACCACCTCCTAGCCGAGGGGCACGACCCGGGCCGGCACGAACTGCCGCGAGCGCTGGGAGACCGCGTAGCGGCGATGAAGCTGATGAGACTGGCGGAAACGCGAAGGCTCTGAGAACGGGAAACGACACGGGAATTGGTCGGTGACCGGGCGCGTGGGTCGGGGGGAGGTCGCGCCCGGTCACCGGGGTGAGCCGGTGTGGGTGGGGGTCGGGGAGGTCACCGCACCGGCCCGGCTCGGGTCTCGTGAGCGTTGGTCAGGGCCAGAACACTCACGAGCATTCAGGCGCGCAGGTGGTGCCGCCCGGTGGGCTCGTCGGGGTCGGTGGTGGGGAATCCCGTTGGTATGCGGGGATGTTCGTGCTCCGGGCCGTGCTGTTCTTCTTCTGCGCGGGTTTCGGCGTCGATGTCCGCTATGAGGTGCCAAACCGTGTAAGCACCTTCGCCACCTCCGGCATGCTGCCCTGCCGAGAACACGATGGCCCGCGCAGGCAGCTGGCTGGCGAGCATCGCCAGGATCAACAGGTTGAACAGGACGAACGTGCTGAGCTGGATCCAGAACATGAATCTGGGTTCCTTTCGTGGCTTGAGGCGTGGCGTGTCAGGGGCGGGCGGCGAGGATGTGCCAGCAGCGCATGCAGGTGTCCTCGCGAATCCAGTCCACTTCGGAGCGGTCGTGCAGTTCCACCGCGTCCGCCTCCGCTCCGCAGAACGCCACCACCCGCTCACCCGCTGGCAATTTCGTTGCAGCGATGCGGAAAGCGTGGCGTCCTCCCGGGACCGGGCGCCAAACGTAGGTCAAGTAATCGGTCATCGGGCACTCCCCAGCTCATCACTACTCTTCGTTTCCTTGACAACACAGAGAGTGTCAGCATCGAGATCGACAGGCAACTTATCTGATTGGAAAATTTTCCAATCAGCCCGTATCGGGTGATCGGATACGGTGTGCGCATGGCCAAGCGCTCTTTGCCGACAGTTCGCAAGCGCCGCCTCGCGGCCACGTTGCGGAGCCTTCGCGAGCAAGCAGGAGTGACTCCCGAGCAAGTCATGCAGGAGATGGACTGGTCGCGGTCGAAGGTGTCCAAAGTAGAGACCGCGAACATCGGCGTTTCCGTATCGGACGTCCGCGTGCTGTGCGATCTCTACCGAGCCGAACCCGAGGTAGCCGAGTGGCTGACGCAGACAGCTCGCGACGCACGGCGGCGCGGTTGGTGGGACGCCTACGACGAGGCCATGCCCACGAGTTTCGCCGACTACGTCGAGTTGGAGTCCGAGGCGACCCACGCCCACTACTTCGAGATCGACTTGATCCCCGGCTTGCTTCAAACAGAGGACTACGCGCTCGCCTTGATGGAAACGACCGCACCGCAGGAGGACAAGCAAACCATCCAGGCGCGGACGGAACTGCGGATGCGGAGACAAGAACGCTTGCATGCCGGGGAGCTGTCGCTCTGGGCGATCATCGATGAGTCCGCTCTCCTGCGCGGCACCGGGACTCCGGCAACCCGTCGCGCCCAACTACGCCATCTTCTGGACTCGATGGACATGCCGAACATCGTCCTGCAGATCCTGCCGCTGCGGGCCGGAGCCCACGCCGCCAGCGGTTCCCCGTTCGGCCAGCTCCACTTTCCCGAACCGATCCCGAGTGTCGTCTTCGTCGACAACGTCGCTGGCAGCCTCTATGTCGAGGAACCAGACGAGGTCGCACGGTTCAGCACCGCATTCGATCACCTTCGAGCGACAGCCCTAGATGCGAGAGAATCTCGGAAGCTGCTCAACGCAGCCTTGAGGGCGGTCGATTCGATGAGGTGACCAATGGATGCCATCGCACGCTGGCGTACCTCCAGTCGCAGCAACGGGCAGGGTGGGATGTGCGTTGAGGTAGGCGGTGGCCCCGGCATCGTCGGGGTTCGGGACACCAAGGACCGGGACGGGGCCATGCTGGTGTTCCCCCGGCGGCAGTGGGTGGCGTTCGTCTCAGGGTTACGGGATCGCCGCTGGTGAATTGGGCCGTCCGGGCGGTTCGTGGAGGGCGTTTCACGATTGGTGCTCTGACCTGGAGCTAGCTCTTGTACTCTCTGCGTTCGTGATCACACCACAGTGTGAGCAGTAGTGGTCACGAACGTGGAGGGGAGCTGCGTTGACCACGGGGATGGAAGGCTTAGCCGCCGGGGCAAGCGCGCTGATGGGCCAGGCCCAAGGCCTACGCGCGGCAGTCGACAGCGGCCAGCTCGTCATGGACCCGAAGGCGGCCGAGGCGGTTGCCAAGGTCTACGAGGAGAAGGCCGAGAAGCTCGCTGCGAAGATCGCGCGGACGGATCAGCTGGTGGCGAACAACGCGTTCGGCAATTGTTTCATCGGTCGCGATCTGGAGAGAAAGTTCAACGAGAAGGTGAATGCGCCTGACGTGGGCCTTGTCGCCATCGTCACCAAAGTTGAGAAGATCCTCCGGAACATGGCGCAGGCATATCGGGACTCGGCTCGCGACATGCAGAACACGGACGACGAGCACGCTCGCAACTTGGCACGAAACATCTGATCTGATGGTGAGTATGCGTACGACACGAATCGCCATGACAGGCGCGTTGGTTGCTGCTGGTCTTCTCCTCGCTGGATGCGGCGGGCCAGGCGGTAGCAACAGTCCGTCAACGACCGAGCAGTCGCAGTCCGCCAAGCCGCCCGCCTTGGCAAGGGTCGATCCATGCACGGTAGTTCCGCTGGACGAGCTGAAGACCTTCGGCGTGACCGGATCTGGAGAGGTTGTCGATCAAGGCATCGGCGAACCCGGCTGCGATTTCAACGCTGGTGACTTCCTGCTGACCATCTACAAGGCCGACGACAGCGACCTGGCCTACTGGCAAAGCCGGCGTGACAATTTCGGCATCTTTGAGCCGAACAAGGTCGGCTCCCACGACGGTATCAAGGCTGTGACGAGCGGTTCCGTGGGCCAAGGCTTGTGTCGGCAGATCATGGCCGCTGGCGGCGGCTCCGTGTCGGTGGCGATCAAGTACGACGCCGACAAGATCCAGAGCGACGACGCCACCTGCGCGAAGGCGTTGGAGATCGCGCGGGTCGTTGAGCCGAAGTTGCCGAAGTAGGGCCTGGCGAGGGGGAACGGCATGGGGAACTGGTTCACCGATGGGGCCAGGGAGTTAGGGGGCTCCGCCTCCGATCTGTGGGCCGGGATGACCGGCGGCGAGACGCGGGCCGAGCAGGCACAGCGGATGCGCCAGCAACTCTCGACGGCTGTTGGGCAGAAGCAACGCCAGGACCTCGCTCAGCAGCAGGGCCTGCAGATCCAGGGCAACGACCCGGCGTCGATCAGTCAGCACGACAACTGGAACGACTGGGATCAGGCGCGGCTGGCCAACCAGCTCAAGCCGTCGTTGCAGGTCGACCAGATCAACGCGTCCGGTCGTGCCTGGGTGACGCTCGGCGAGCAGATCGCCGAGATCTTCGCCGACCTGGATTCCAGGGCCCGCCAGGCCGCTGGTGACGGGATGCAGGGCCAGGCCGCCGAGGCCGGGCTGAACGCGGCGAAGCCGTTGCAGGACTGGGGGCAGCAGTTCGGCGACTCCGTGCGCGGGACCGGCCTGAAGATCCAGGAAGCCGGGGTCGCCGCCGGGCAGACCAAGTCGCAGCTGCAGCCGCCCGAGGACTACAACGGCACCCGCACCGCGATAGCATCCATGATCACGCCGGCGGGCGGCATCATGGATGCTGGCGCGCAGATGCGCGAGCGTGAGGAAGCCAACAAGCAGGCTCGGCAGATCGTGCAGAGCGTCTACACGCCCGGTTATACCGCCGTGGACTCCAGCACCCCGACGTTCCCGCCGCCGGTCGACCCGCTGAACCCTCCCCCGCCGCCCGACCAGGGCCGCGACACCCAGGGCATCTCCAGCAACACCCCGACCAGCACCGGCCGCACCAACACGGGAATCGGCAGCACGCCGAACATCCCGAACGTCCCCGGACCGTCCAACATGGACCCGCGCGGCATCGGTGACGGCTACCGCCCGCCCGCGCAAAGCGGCTCCCAGTGGGCGAATCCGCCCACCCCGACGATGCCCGGCCCTGGCCTGGCGCCCACTCCGCCCGGTGCGCAACCGCCCGGCGGCGGTTTCATCGGCGCCATGCCGCCCGGCGGTGGCGCGGGCGGCCCTGGCCTAGGCGGTCGCGGTGCCGGTGGCATGGGCGCAGGCGGGCGCGGTGCAGGAGGCTTGGGCGCAGGTGGCCGGGCTGGTGTCGGCGGTCCCGGCATGGGCGCGGGTGGCCGCGCCGGTGTCGGCGGACTGGGCGCTGGCGCGGGTGCTGCCGGTGCCGCCGGTGGTCGCGGCGCGGCCGGTGGCGGAGCGGGCGCAGGTGCCGGTCAACGCGGCAAAGGCAGCGAGGACCAGGAACACGATCGGCCGAGCTGGCTCGAAGAACAAGACGACATCTGGCTCGACAACATGCCCAGGACGGCGCCGCCCGTCTTCGGCGAATAACACTGGGGGTAACGCGTGTCAGAGCGATGGCTGCTGCCACCGCTGTGGTTCGACCTGTGCTGGGAAATCGGGAGATTCGACGAATACCCGTTCCCAATCGCGGTGCGCTCGCACGGCGCGACGCTCGAAGAGCGCGCCGTGCTCCGCCAACGAGCGCTGCCCGAGCTGCAGGCCGCCGGCCTGCTCGCCGGTGAGGGCCTCGCCCCGCGCTTCGCTCAGGTGCTCGCCCAGCTCGCCAAGCCGGGCCTGTGGATCGAAGGGCTCTGGATGCCCGACGACACCACCGAATCCCCGGCCCGGCTGCTGGCGGTGGCCACCGAAGAAGGCGCAGTGCTGCTCGTCCAGGACCCGGGCGAAACCGAGCAACACGGCGGCGACCTGCGAATCTCCGTGCATCCGCGGACCACTGCCGGCGCCGCAGCGGTCCAGGGCATGCCGCCGTCGCCGCCCGGAAAGCGTCCGCGCCTGGCGGTCCCGGTCGCAGATCTCGCGCCGCGCGACAACGCCGACGAAAGCTTCGAGAACGTCGACATGATGCAGTCCGCCGGTCCGAAGCGAGCCGCCCCGGCGGCCACGACGCTGCGCGCGATGACCGAGGAAAACCACCTCCGGGACGGCCAGTTCACCGCGAACCTCCGCGACCGGCTGGGCCGCACGTACCGCTCCCAAGTGCTGAAGTGGTTCGACGCCTTCGAACCGGACGGCCGCTACGGCCTGACCCAACAGCAACGCCCCGGCGTCGGCCCAGAACTCGTCCTCGCCCCACTGGGCCCGGCAGAACTCGGCGCAGCCCTGGAAAACCGGATCGCCGAAGTCCGCGCCGCCGGCTGAAAAGAGCTCCTGAGTGATTGTTCCGGTAAGAACCGGACCAACCGCTCACGAGCACCCTGATCACTTCAAACCGTCTGTGGGAGTCCGCACTCGACCGGGAAGTACGTCGACACCTCGATTCTCGCCGGATCCTCGAGCAATTCCTGCCGGAGCCGCTGCAGGCAGGCCGACGGTTCGCCACCCAGCGCCCGGCTCAGGTCCTCGAACACCTGCAGCGCCCGGGGCAACGCGCCCGACCGGTGGAGCGCGATCATCAGCAACGCGCGGATAGACCTGATCAAGATGGACATAGAGGGAGCGGAAGAGGACTGGCCCCGCATCAAGCAACTAGCAATAGAGGTCCACGAAACAAGGTCCGCACTAGACAAAATCCTGAAAACCCTGACGGCCAGAGGCTTCAAAGCAAGAACCCAAACCCCAGAAGAAGCCCCAAAAGGAATAGACAACAGAATAGTCTACGCAACACGCCCTGACGCCATCGGCCGACAGTCGAAGGCGTGCGGGAAACCGGACAGCGGTCGCGAAGCGATCAGCGGCTCGACAAGAACTGCTCGAACGCGGCCTTTTGAGCATCAGCATCACCGGAGCGGACGAACAGGGTGGAGCCGTCCGCGAAGTCCATCCGCAAGAACCCCGAGTTCGGGATGCTGCGGCCCAGGCGAACGGCGTGCATCCGAGCGATCCGCGCCAAAGGGACCTCGAAGTAGGAGACCGGCGCGTCTCCGGACTGCGACGAGATGCCTTCGGCCGCGCGCTGCACCTGGTGAACAACCGCCCTGGCCCGATCGAAGAATCCTCCGGCGGAGTGCGCTTCCGGCTCTGCCGCTGCGAGCTGCTTCCCCGCCACCACGACGGCCAGCCGGTGCGTGGTGAGGACTACGAACGCCTCACCAGGAACGTTCGCAATGTGGTCGCCGAACAGCGCGGCGTCGAGCTCCGGCGCGGCGGAGAGAACCCACCACATGATCGAGGGGTCATCCGCCCACTCATCGGCCAGGAACGCGCCGCTGGTGACTAGCTCGCTCGGGAGGGGCCAGTTCGGCGCTCCGACCAAAGACCTCCTGACCGCGGACATCGGGGCGTGCGGGACGTTGACCCGCTGAGCCACTACCGATCCCACGTACCCCTGGGACGGAAGCTGGATCCACAGGACGGACTCGCGCTCGGCCACCCAATGCTGTTCCAGAAGCGGCTTCCACTTCTCGCGCAACAGTTGCTGGTCCTGAAGCGTCAGATCAGCCACGATTCCCGCCGTTCGTCGCATCGACCATGGCACGTGCGCCCAGCGCCGAGTTCGCGTTCAGCACGAAGCCAGACCCGTCAGGCAGCAGGAGAGCGCAGTGCCGGACCTGGCCCGGGTACCTGGTGTCCCCAGCCAGCCGGCAGCCGGCGACGTCGCTCCGGGACAGTTCGAACCAGGCGAGCACCTCCTCGCCCCGCAGCGGCTCGCCAGGTTTGTTCTTCCCGAACTCCTCAGGGGCTCTCCCCACCAACGCGCGGCCCACGTCTCCCCAGCCCCGGCTGAGCTGGCGGATTCCGTCCGAAGCCCCTTCATCCTTCGGCTCCACGACGGGTACGAGCACGCCCAGCCGCGTAGGTGTCAGGACCCACAACTGCCGGTACGTTCCACCTCGCTCCGGTGATTCAGAACGGATGAGGCGCATCGCCGAACAATCCGGCATCGACCCGACAACGGTGAGATCCGGTGAACGCTTGGTGCTTCGCGGTCCCCGGTCGTCAGTGCCGCCGAACGCAGCGGTCAGAAGACCTGTGACCGCAGCGTCGCCGGCGGAAGCCACCGCCCGCCCGGCCGCACGGGCGAACCTGCTACCGGTGGTCTTCTTCGGGAACCCGTTCTCGTCGCACCCCGCCACTCGATAGGTCTCACCGACCTGCCACACGGCCCACAGGATCGGCTCACCTGCCTGGCACCACCACTGCCGGGCTACGAGCGCCGCTCCGAGCTTGCCCGACACCGTCACGATTCATCGTCTCCTCAGACCTGGAAGCCGCGTTCTTCCGCCGCCTTGCGGTCTTCATCGCTCGACGGGTCCACTGCCTTGTCGTATCCGTACTTGACGCCCTGCTCAACACCTTCCTGGAACACGGCCTGACTGCCCTGATGGATGACAGCGTCCTGCCACCGCGCTTCACCACCCAAGCCAAGCGTCCCCAGCCCGGCCTGCACGACATTCGCCGCCAGCGCTCGCTCGCCCGTGGCGCTCTCCAATTCCGGCTTCAAGTCACCGCTCAAGGTGGTCTTCAGGTTGCCGTGGCGGTCGGTTTGCGCAACCACCGTACCGTCCTCGCTGCGGACCGCCTGGTGCGAAAAGCGGTTCCCGGTGGTGGAGGCCATCGACGCGTTCTCCCGCGCTTCGTCGACTGCTTGCCGCGCCCTGTTCAACGCAGTCTGAGCGCCGGGTTCACCGCGCTGGACCGCCTCTTCCGCCTGTTTCAGAGCCTTCTGAGCATCACGGAGGTCGCCCGTATCTCCACGGGTGAGCGTCTTCGCCAACGGGTTGGCGTCGATCTTGCGCGCTGCCCATTGCTCGAGCTTGTTGCCGTTGCGCAGGCCGTCCATCTTCTCCACGACCTTGCGGAGCGGGCCTTTTCGCAACATCTGGAGCAGGTCTTCCAGCTTGGTGACAAGTGGCTTCAGCTTGTGCACCAGGTTCGCGACCTTGGTGCCCAACCGAGTTCCGGTGATCGCGACCTGGGAGGCGGTCAGCCCGGAGGCCGCACCGACGGAAGCGCCCGCCGTGATCCACGATGCGGCCAGCGCGGCGATCCACTCGATGATCAGGCCGATGACCAGTTCCTGGATGATGTCGATGACCATCTCGACGAACGCGTCGAACAGGTCCGCAGCGAGATCCAGCATCTGCTTGAGCCCGCGCACGTCGGTGGCGAACGCTTTCGTGCCATCGGTGAACTCGTGAAGCTGCTTGCGGAACGCGTCCCCGGCCTGGCCTTCCCAAACGGGCCGGGTCGCGTCGGCGCGCTGCTTCTCCTGCTCGCCCAGCTTCTCCAACCACTCGGCGACCTGCTCCCAGCCCTTTCCCGTACTGCGCATCTGCTCGGGGTCACCGATAGCCGGTTCCAGGACGAACTCGACGAGCGGGCTGATCACCAGCGAGATCAGGAATCCGAGACCGTTGTCGATGAACGACTGGCCTGGGCTGGTGACCAGCTGCAGCTGCTCCATGCGGGCGTTGACCGTCGCAATTGCGATGTCGGGCGGGTTGTCCGCCTTGGCCAGATCCTGGCCGGCCGAGACGGTGGACATGCCGTACCCGGCTGTCTGAGCCATGAAGCTCCGCTGCGGACCACCGGCGCTGTTGACACCTGCCAACGTGGCGGGTCCCGCGCCGGATGCCGCCATTCCGGCTATATCGATCTTGCCTAAGTTGTCGGCCTCGCCTCGGTCGGTCTCCGCGTAGTCCTTCGCGGATTCGCCCACTGCTTCCGAAATGTGCTGCATGAAGGCACCGGCCTGCTTCGCCAGGTCACGGCACTCCGCCAGCGATTCGAAGTAAGCAGAAGCGAGGAACTCCCCGATGGGCCCGAAGCAGTCGTCGCTGACCCGGGCCTGCTCGAGCACTGCGGAAAGCTGGTCGAGGTGCTGCGCTACACCTGCCGATCCCGTGCTGTGCGCCGAAAGCGCATCCGGCGCCACCTTCATCGTCACGCCGCATCACCGCAAGTACGAGTCGCCGCAATCGTCAGAGCGGACCGCCCGCCGCAGGGCGCCGGAATTGTCCTTTCCACGCGCCGAACCGCTTGCACGGCCCGCCCTTCGAGCCTCCGCACCATCCACGAGATGCGGTCCGATGGCTGTGCCACGATCCTCCCCCATACCTCTTCCGCCCCCATTGCGGACAGTGATGCTATCGATACAGAGGGGCGAACCAGGCGGCTTCGGAGGAAAACATCCTTGTGACACAATGCACCGCCCATGCGCGACTCTTTCGTTCGGCGCGCGGGCTGCGCCGGCCGGAAACCACGACGATCAATGGTCGATGCGCCCAGCTTCCACCCCAGAGGCAAGGCGCCGCGGATCCGCACTCTTCGAAAACAGATCAACCCAAAAGAAGAACCCCAGGCCACCGGCCTGGGGTTTGCGCTCCTCCGACTGGACTCGAACCAGTAACCCTTCGGTTAACTGGCCAGTCTGATTCTCAGTCGCCGTCGGTCGATCTAGCTGGGATGTTTGCAATCGTTCACGCCCTGAATCGGCATGATTCGGCCTGGTTCGGCCACGTTTATGGACCGTAAATGGACCATCGCTGGTGATCTTGACGCCCCAACCGCAAGAATCCCGGGTCTACCTTCGGATCGGCGCCGCACGCAATTAGTCTGCCCGACGACGGTGACGTGCACCGAGAAATCTCAGCGAACCTATACTGCGCCCGCTGTGCTCCACCGGACCCACCAGAATGCACCGGACCCAGGTCAATCTGATCATTCAATCGCCCGTGATGCCCACAGACTAAACAGCCTGGGCCATCACACCTTTTATCCACAGAGTTATCCACAACCGCACACGCAAGAGCCTGTGCAATCTCGGGAATTATCTCCAGCCGGAGCATGGTCAGCTGGAACACCGTCCACCACCGAGCACTCCCGGAGCAAGCTGACAGCCTGCACCGAACCGGCGCGAGCTGGCAGGTTTTCACGTTCCCAGCATCGGGTCCGGGTCGGCCTGCCACTGCACGGCCCGGGGGGGGCGCTGCCCGGTCCGCAGGAACTCGGCAAGGGCATCCTCGACCGCGTTCCGCGGCACCCACGCGTTCGCCGGCGGCTCGATGTTCTCGTCGCCCCAGTCGTCGCCGAGGTCCTCGCCCTGGCTGTAGTGCAGCGAGGTGTCCCGGTCGAAGTAGCTCATGGCCGCGTGCTCGGAGTCCCGGAACGCCACGACGAACTCGTGATCAGGGTTGCCGTTCCGCAGCGGCCGGTCGTGATGCGTAATCGCCGAGGACCCGGCCTCACCGCCGGCCAGTCGCTCCACTAGTGGGTGCACCGACGCAGTCGAGTCGACGTTGACCACGACCTCACCAGTCGGGTATGTCCTGAACGAGACCCCGATGTTCACCAGATTCCGTCCAGATCAGGGTCAGGTGCCCAGGTGACGCAGGTCGGCCGTTGCCTGGTGTGGGCGAACTCGCGCAGTGCCTCCTGAACCCGCGCGATGGGAACCTCGGCACCAGGAGACATCACCATCAAATGGCCGTCCATGGTGAAGTAATCGACGTGCTCAGTATTCGTGCCCTCAGCGGGCACGAGGCCGGACGTGGCGTCGAACCACATGAGCGCTCCGGTCGTGCCGCGTACACCGAGGGTCAAAGTGGGCGTGTCCTCGCCCGGCTCGTGCTTAAAAAACCAGGTCAGGCCAGCTTCAGGACCTTGGCGCTCTTGATCGTGTTCGGCGAGGCCGCGGATAATCTCCTCGATGTCCATGGCCGGCGTGAGCAGAACTTGCCCGTAGTTGAGAACGTCGGCCCCCGAATCGCTCATGCATGCCCCCTGTAGGTCTTGGAGAACGGCCTGCCGGCCTGGGTGGTGCCGTGAACCGTCAACGTAAACCCCTTTGGCAAAAATCGTTCAATCACTTGATCACACCCGGGCGGCTGCGTCGGCTGCGAACCACACGGAACATGGTTGATCACCAGCTCGCTGTGTTGCTTGCCGGTCTGCGTCATCATCGCGGCCACCTTCATCTCGACGTGGCTGCTGACGAACCTCGCAAAATGACGAGAGATCCCCACTTCGCGAGCACGAGCAAGAACCGCCGGCGTCCAGGTCTGATCGATACCCGAGACGAAACTACTAGTCACCAAGCCGTCGACGAAGCCGACTGTCTTCTCCCTGGCCTTCCCCTCCCGGACACGACGGGGTAGGACATCGACCACCGCCCCGGCCTCCGGCGGGTACTGGGACCCGTCCTTCGCTGTGACGTGCCGTGCCCGGCCACCGGCAGCCCCTGCGCTGGTAGCTGGAGCGCTGGGCTCCGCTGCACCAATGCTCTTGAGATACTCCGCGCAGGCATCACGTACCTTCCGGCAGATCTGCCATGCCCGGTCGATTTCCTCCCGCGCATCACCCAACGCGGCGATCACCGCGGCCAACTCGCCGTCGTTGGTCTCCAGAGCGAGTGGATGCAGCCCGGTGCCCGCCTCGTCGATGCACTCGCCGGCCACCTGAAACGCCTCCGGCGGCAGCTTTGCCATCGCCTCGCGAACCTTCGCCGCTACCGCCGCCACGTCGTCGCCCACACTGGCTGATATTCAGCGCGCCCCCTGACAGAACCCCTGCTCCGCGAGCAGGCGTCACCGATTAAGACGAGCGCGGATCACCCGAATAGCCTGCCGAACCTGACGAGGGTGGCGGCGTGGGGCACTAGTCCTACGACGTGGGGCGCTTCCGTCCTGTGCGAGCTTCGTGGATCGATTTCCGTAGCGCTGCTTCGAGGTCCGACACCGGCTCCGCGACCGCCTCAGCCTCCGACGGGCGGCCGGCCAGCTTGTCTGCGATCCGCGCTTCGATGGCGTCCCGGTAGCGGTCCCGCCACTGCTCCGGGTGGAGATCACCCGACATCGCCTCGACCAGCGTCCGGGCCATCTGCCGCTCGGCGGGCTGCGGCGCAGCCCCTGCCGGGGGCACGTGGTCCGAAGCGGGGTTGATCTCGTCCGGCCAGTACAACAGGTGCGCAACCAACAAGCTGCCTTCCGGGCGCAGCATCGTCAGGCGCTCACGTCCGCGCAACGAGACGGTGCCGAGCGCTGCGCGAGAGGTCTCAGCGAGCACGTCGCGCAGCAGGGCGTAGGCGCGTTCGGCCAGCTGCTCGGGGTGGACGTAGTAGGCGCGGCCCACGGCCACTGGATCAACCTGCTTGATCGGTACGAACTGTTGGACTTGCAGCCGGCGGGCGCTGGTGAGCGGGAGGTTGTCGAAGTCTTCGTCGGTCAGCTCGACCAGGCGGCCGGCGTAGTCGTAGGCGCTGGAGATCTCCGCGGGTGGAACTTCGCGGCTTTCGCGCTCGCAGAACTTCCGGTAGCGGATACGCCCGCCGCAGGTATGGACCTGGTGGAAGGTCACCGAGCGGTCCCGGGTTGCTCGGTGAAGAGTGCACGGGATGGTGACCAGCCCGAAGGTGATCGCTCCCGTCCAGACTGCGACCAATGCCCCACAACCTTCAGACGTTCCGGCTGTAATCGAGGGCTTGCCCGGGACGGGTCGTCGTCGATGGCCTTGGACTGACGGACCCATGGGTAGCGCTTCCTGCGGTTGAGCTGGGCCCTTCCGCCCCGGGCAAGCCAGCGCCGGCTTCCCGGCACAGCTGATCCTGAAACACCCCTCGCATGCGTGGCAGGGCACAACGTCACGAGCCCCGGCGCTCGCGGGCCGATCACCAACGACGAACACGCCTCCGCCCCGGTCACCGGGACGCGTCACCATCAATGCGAGGGAGAGGGACTGCCGCCTCGGTGGCTTGTGCCGGTTCAAATTGATGCGAAGCAGCGCGCCTCTCCAGGTCGATCGAGGGCCGTAGCGCTCTTACGGCGTGCGCCCGGCGGCGGGAGGCCCGGAAACCGGTGCTTAGCCTCCGGTGTCGCAACTGCGTCAGCTGACGCAGGGCCACCGGGTTCTCGCTCGTAACTGATCCCACCTCCAAGGGTCGCAACGCGCGGAAAGCGGAAGATCCGCGGCTGCTCGCGCGCGTATTCATCCCACCTCCAAGGTTTCGCCCACGGGTAGCGGGCGACCGGCGGGGCTTGACAGCCCCGCCGCGGTGGGCGAGGGCAGGGCTCGCCAGAAACACACGGCGGGTTGGCCCGGGACCGGTCACCTCTGCTCCATCCCCGCATCCCGGCATACGCGTGAGCTAGCAGGCGCTCTCAACGCGATTGCCGGGTTCCGGGGGCTCAAGGAGGGTTTGGAGTGCGGCGCGGGCGGGGGCTTCTTGTTCAATCGCATATCCGCGCGCGAGGCAGTGGGTTGCGAATTCTCCTACCGTGTCGTGGCGTTGTGCGGTTTTTGCGATGTGGTTTCGCGTCGCGGCGCTGAAGGGGTCTCCTGGATCGTGTTCGCTGCTGCCGATGTCGACGATGACGCGGTGTGTGTCGGGTGGGAGGCAGTCGTGGATGCGGGTGGCGATGCGGATGCCACCGAGGTCGGCGTCGGGGCAGATCAGGACGGTGTTGACGCTGTTGGCGGCTTGGTTGATCAGGTCGAGGAGTGGGTCTGGTGGTTGGCCGTGGCACCAGATCACGGCGGTGTCGGGGTGGGTGTCGCAGATGGTTTCGGCTGCTTGCCGGTTTTCGATGACTGCGAGAACACGGGTGCCTGGGGTGACTTCGAGGCTGACGGTTCGGTGGGCGGGGAGCCTGATGTCGTGTGGGCCAGGCCAGCCTGTCCAGTCGAGGGTGCGTCCGTCGTGGTGGGCTCGGATTGGGCCGCCGACACCGATGTAAGGGTTGCGGTTGACGCCGAGCAGAACCAGGGCTTCGGATTCGAATCCGGCATCGGCGAGGAGGCGGGGCAGGTCTTCGCGGGCTTTGGTGTTGTTGGCGTGGTGCTGGACGAACGCGCGAGGCCCGTCGTAGCTCCGTTCAGCGAGGAGGTCTTCGGCGGCGCGGACCAACCACACCAGCCGGGTCTCGGTCACGTGTGCAGCCAGGGCTGCGGCTGCGCCGGGCCATTCGCCGATCAGCGCGTCATGCAGTTCACCGGCGCGTTCCCGCAGTGTGTGTCGTGTGGCTTGCCGGGTTTGTTTGCCGGTGGCGTGGTGGTCGGTGAGAGCGGGGTGTGGGATCCATCGTCGGGGAGGTTGCTGGATGGCGCCGTTGCGGTAGTCATGTTCGACTGCGATGCATCCAGCGCGGGCCAGCGCGAAGGCAATGTCGTCGGTTCGGTCGCCGAATCTGCTGGTGATGGTGTTCCTGCGGCGGGGTGCGCTGGTGGCCCAGTTCCAGTCCGTGTCGCTGACAAGCCCCTCTGGTCGGTGTGGCGGGGCGGTGGGATGGGCGCGTAGGTGCACTCGCCGTACTTTGGGGCGGCCGGCGCGGTCGTGATCGAAGGTCCCGTCGGAACGGGTGGGCTGGGCGTAGGCGCGAAGACCGTCGGGCACGCCGGGGTGGCCGGGCAGGGGGAATTCGCCTTTGGGCTGTGGGGTTTCGGTCACGCCACGTTCTCACCGGATTCGTCGTCGATGTCGGTCGGGGTGTTGTTGGGCCGGTAGGAGGCAAGCCATTCGCGGAGGAGTTCGACGCGGGCGTGGTGGGTGTCGTCTCCGACGATGACGGGTGCCTCGTTGTAGGCCATGCTGTCGGAGCGTCGGCGTAGTTTGATGTAGAGGCCCGATGCTTCGATGGCGTAGCGCTCCATGTCGTCCTGCAGGGCACCGATGACGGTGATGTTGCGGTCGGCCCCGATTTGTTCGAAGAGAGCGACGGCTTCGCGGCGATGTTGTTTGCCGAGGTTGCGGCCGAGTTCGTCGAGGATGAGCAGCAAGGGCCGTTCTCCTCCGCCGGCGAGGGCGGCGGCGCAGACGAGTTTGACGGCTTTTTCGTCCATTTGGGCGGTGTTGCCCCGGAGGTTGTAGCCGGCCATGCGTTTGCCTTCGTCGCGCCGCCACTTCGGTGTGACGGTCCACCGCCAGGGCCGGTCGGGTTCGGAGGGTGGCTCGGGTTCGGGGTAGTCCAGTCCGGCGCCGTATCCGCCGTACTTCTGGTCGAGGCGGTCGAATTCGTCGCTGACTTTCTTCAGTTTCGCTTTGATTCCCTGGGCGAGCGAGGCGCGGTGTGCCCGCGAGGTCTGCTCGGCTTCCGCCAGTCCCCCGCGTGCGGCCTCGAGGTCGCCGGTGCGCTGGATGCGCTGGGTGGCGATCTGCTGCCGTTCGTAGCTGTCCTGCTTCTCGAATAGGGCGAGGTGGGTGCGTAGCGCGCGGATCAGGCTTGGCACCAAACGGATCCGTGTATCCAGGCCGCCGCGGTACCAGCGTTGTCCGATGAGCAGTTCCCGGATCTCCGATGGCATCTGTTCAGGTGGCGTGCCGTCGGGGAAGCAGCGGCGCACGACTTCGTTGACCTGGTGGCCGGCTTCTTCGTTCCAGGACGGCGTGGTGCGCTGTTGCTGCTCGGCGTCGAGAGACAGCAGGTACGTTTCCGCGGCCTGAGGCGAGTCGCCCCAGGCCGCCTGCCGATTGGGCAAGTCCAGGGCGAGTCGCTCGTCGGTGAGCGCGGTTGTACTTTCCGCGTTTCCGGTCAACTGGCGGTTGAGTCTGCCTTTTTCGCCAGTCAGATTCCCGATCAGCATGTCGCGTGATGTCCGGTCGCCGAGCGCTGTGGTGTAGGCGGCATACGCGGCATCCAGCAGCGGCTTCAGCCTGTTGCGGCGTTCCTCCCGGTCAGCGTTGACTTCCCGCTTTTCGGAGATGGCCTGTTCGATGTCGTGTGCCTGTTCGCCGGCTTGGGCTGCGTTGGTGCGTTCTCGTGCGCGTTCCAGCGTGCGGCGTGCTGTGGTGAGGGCTTCCTCGGCTTGGGTGAGGAGGTCGGCTTTCTCCTGGTGTTCGGTGCGGGCGGCGTCGATGCGGGCGGCTCGTCCGGTGATCGGTTCACGGAAGTCGCCGAGCACGATCACCCCTGCCGTCGCGTCGACGACGTCGGAGGTGTCCCCGGCCCGATCGGCGATCGCGGTCAGGAAGGCGGTGAGGTCGAAGCGTGGATCGGCGCACGTGGGGCCACCGGCGTCTACGGCGGGTGCCTGTTCTGGAGGCGAGTCGGCGATGACCAGCATCGTGCCCGGTCGGTTCACGAGTTTCTGCTGGGCGCGCATGGCGTGGGCGCGGGTGACGACGACGGCGCCTCGGTAGGGCGCGAGGCGGGGTTCCCAGCTGCGTCGCTGGCTGGTGGTGAGCTGGATGATGTCCAGGAGCGCGGCGGAGGGGATGTCGTCGTCGCGGAGGATGGCCAGCTCATGTGCGGCGAGGTCGTCGCCGGATTCGGCTGCTTTCAGCCGGGAGCGTGCTTGTTTCTCGGCGTCCTCAGCGACGCCCAGGGCCGTGAGCGCGTGCTCGACGGCGGTGTGGGCGCCGGTTTCTTCTTGCTGGGCCTGGGTAAGGGTGCGGCCGTCGGCGGCCCGTGCTTTCGCCACGAAGTCTCGGTGTTTGCTGGTCAGACCGTCCAGTTCCTGGGTGGTGACCCGCATGTCGGTGTCCAGTTGCCGGTCGCGTTCGCTGAGTTGATTCCAGCGGTTCTCCGCGTCCTGGAATCGGCGCTCGAACTCCGCATCGTCTTTCAGCGCGGCAAGGTCCCTTTCCACCTTCTCCAGCTGGGAGCGCAGCTGTCCGGCGCCGGTGTTGAGTTCTTCGAGCTCGACGCCGATGTCGTTGGCTCGGGCGACGCCGTCGACAAGATGACGGGCACAGCGGCCATGCCAGGCCGCCTCAGCGGCGCCGAGCAGGTGGCGTGCCTGATCGCGTTTGGCGATGCCGTCCTCGACCAGCGCCATGTCGTCTTCCCATTGCTTCAGGTCTTCTTCAGCGTCGCTGACCTGCCTGCGGTGGGTGTGTTCGGCGGACCTGAGTCGTTGTTCGTGTTCGAGTTCGCGGTCGAGCCCGGTGAGGGTGGCGATGGCGTCGAAGATCCTGCGGGGGTCCAGGTCGTTGAGGGGTTGTGCGAGCAGGTTGGCTGCCGGGCTGGAGCGCACCGAGGTCGACAGGAACGACACGCATCGCACATGCCCGCCGTAGAGGACCGTGGCAAGCCGGTTGGCGTGGAAATCGGTGCGCCCGTTGCTGGTGGGCAGGGCATCCCAGAGCTCGTCGACGCGGGCGGCACGTTCGGATTCGGTTGTGCCGTAGGGGACATGGAGTCCTTCCCTCCACCGCAGATGCAGGTGGGAGGCTTTGCGGTTGATCCGCAACCACACGCTCAGGGCGCTGGCCGACAGTTCATCGAAGGTGGCCGCGCGGGGGTCGGTGAACACGCCGATCACATATCCCCAGTCGACGTTGGACCAGCGGCCTTCCTGAGCGGCGAGTTCGGCGGTGAACAGCAGCTCGGCGGCACCACTAGCGCCGGTGGTCAGCCGCCATTGCTCGTCGGCGTGCAGCAGGCTGATCGCGGCGATCAGCGAGGATTTCCCGGCGCCGTTGGAATCTTTCGGGCCCTGGCCGGCGACGGTGATCAGCCCTTGGGGAACGACTGGGATGGGGTGGGTCGACAAGCGGGAGATGTTGACCATTTGCACGCCCGCGAGGACGCGCTCGCCGACGATGTCGAATGGGCCGGAGTCGCTGCCCGTCGTGGACCAGGTGTTGGGCGTCGTCACTGTTCTCCTCGGAAATGGGCGCGGCGGGTTCGGATCGTCGCTGCCAGAGGGCTCTCGGGCGCCGCGGCGAGGATCAGCTCCTCCTGCAGCCTGCGGCGCGCCACGGGTGTGAGCCGGTGCAACTGGGGGCCAGGCAGGTAAGCGGTTCCACCGGCCGAGCCGCGACCGCGGGTCGGTGCGAGCTGCACGAGCCCGGCTGCACGCAACCGCTGGAGAGCGCCCCGGACGTCGCCTTTGCCGAGCCGGGTGTAGCGCAGCAGCTCCTCCGCCGGCGTCGGCTGGGCCGAGGTCCAGGTGTCGCCGCTGATGACGCCTTGACTGCGTGGGATCGCCACCGAGTGGATCAGCACCAGCACCAGGACGGCGCGGTCGGTGACCGCAAGCGCATTCCATCCCGCCGCGGTGAGCTCGTCGGCGATGTCGTCGCGGTAACCCGAGGTCCATGCCGTGCCCACGGCGACCAGGGTCCGTCCGATCTGGTGTAGCAAGTCCTGCAGGGTGCGGCGCAGTGTCGCATCACGCAGCGCCAGCATCTGCGCTTCCGGCACCGGGTTGGCGCCGTATTCGACGGCGGCGAACGCGGCGAGGACCTCGTCGCGGTGTTGCTCGCTCAGCTCGGCCAGGAGGGGATCGAATAGCGGGTGCGGCCCGTCGGTGGTCATCGTGGTTCGTCGGCCTCCTGTCCGGCTGTGGCGGGCGGCAGCATGCGCCACAGTTCGCGTAATGCGCTCAGTTCCACCGTGTTCCAGGACGCGACGCGCGGTCCGAGCCGTATTGTCCGGGCCGGTTCGCCCCACAGCAGCCACCCGGCGGCGGCCAGGCGCCGGAGGGCCCCGATCACTGCCCGGTGAGCGGTGGTGTCGTCCCGGTTGGTGATCTGCGCGAAGACCGAGATCACGTCGTCTCTGGAGGCCGTGGCTCCTGGCCACACCGGCCCGGCTGGTTCGCGCCAGCAGCAGCGCACGCACGCGGCCAGCACGCGGGCGGTGTCGTTGGGCTGCTCGACGGCCGCCATTGGAATGCCCAGTTCCTCCGGGGCACCGGGGCGCGCGCCCTCGGGGAGCTCCGGGAGCAGCCACACCGCACTGACACCGGGTTCCACGAGCCGGACCATGCCCGACGGGAAGGCGCTGCTCGGGTCGACACGTTGTGGGCCGGCGGCGCGCACTCGTGCCCACCACAATGCGGTGTCGTTCACGCCTGCCCTCCCTGCACCGTCCGGGTCCGGCGGAAATGCCCATGGGAGGTCCACGATGGACTGTTTTCGGTGTCGATGCGTAGCCCGTCCTGCCACACGAGCTCGTAGTCCAGATCCGGATGGTGGTGGATCGCGGTGACACCGGCGAGGACCCGGCGCGCCGTCATCCAGTCGCCGGCGTCGTCGACGACCTCGGTCACGCTCACCAAGTCCTCTCCGCCAAGAAGCCGCTCGGCAAGCGTCTTGAGCTCCTCGATGTCATCGACAACACCTATGTCCGGATCAGGTGGGGTTTCGGTGTCATCCGGGCGTGGAGGCGGCACCCGAGTGGTGCTGACCTGACGCCCGGACTCCACCGCATCGAGCAAGGCGTGCGGCGAGAACCACGGGGCAGGCGCGTCGAAGACGAACTCGTCAAGTACGGCCGCCAGCATGTCGGGCCCGGAGTCACGGGCGAAGGTGCGCCACGTCTCCACCGGCAACAGCCCCAACCCCCTGGTCGTGCCGGCCTGCGCGAGCAAGCGGACCGCCGCCGCATCGACCGCATCGGCATACGCGGCAAGCGCGGTGCGCAACTCGGCGCAGTAACGGTCAAGTTCGGACCACCGGCGCAAGACGACGGCGTGCACGTCTTTGGCCTGGCCAATCAGGGACTCATTGCCCCACAGCAGCTGAGCGTTATCGCCGAGGGTCTCGGCGGTGCTGCTCGCAACTAGGATGGCCAGCTCATTACCCATCAGCCGGAACATCTTCGTGAGCCGCCGCACCGAGTCCAAACCGGTATCGGCCGTAGCGTTAGCACTCTTGACGTTCAGCTGCTCCAGACTGAGCAACTGGTGCAGCTCCGACTGCCCGCCCCGGGCAGCCATCCGCCGCAGGAACAGCAACATCACATACGGAGCCGACGCCGCCCGGTGGTGTCGCTCATTCGGGCGGTCGTTCACCCGGCTGATCGCGCCGTAGGTACGCAGCACCTCGAACCGGCGCGTCACCGTCTGCGCCTCCCACCGCCGGCACGCGGCGACCGCGTGTTCCACGGTCAGCCCGTCACTCCCGGCGTCGGCGAAAGCGTCCAAGATCGCTTCGTCGACGTCGAGGGTCGACGGGTCCACGATCATCGCGCCGGCCTCCCGCGCGAGTACCGCGAACACCTGCCGATACACCCGAAGCACTGCGGCCTCACCAGAAACATCATCCAGCGTCAGCTCCGCCGGCTCGCTCAACGCCACCCCCTCGGGTTCCGCACAGTCACACGCATTCCTTCTTCTCCGCCCTACAACAATGACTACCGGTCGTGCGCGCATTTGATGCTGACGACCGACTGTAGAAAGACTTCCCGACAAACCCAAGAAGAGAACAGATGCCCGAGCAGTAGTTCATGGCGCCAAAATGCGCCATATGGGCGATCAATACCAGACATAATTCATCCAAATAGAGCAACGTCTGTCTTCGGTCGGGAATTCGAGTACCCAGCCCTGTGTCCGACCCTGCCGTAGACGTGCAGCTCGCGGCCTGGTGTTACCGCGTAACTGGCTGGGATCGAGCACTATCGAGCATTTCCAGTACACGCCCTCCTTCCTCCCGTTCCGACCAGGGGGCACCGTAAGTGCGGACTGCCGCCCACCCGATGGCGGCGCTTTTCATTCAGGAGTACCGATGCCGCGGACCATCGAGCCCCAAAGCCTGACCTCGTGCACCGCTGGCATCATTCCCGCAGTTTCACGACGCCTGTATCTCAGTGCTAAGGACTGCTCGGGGTCGGGCGGGGCACGCCACTATTCGGACCAGGGCTCCGAAGCTACAGCCAGGCACAAAGGTAGAGCGTTGTAGCTGGTCACAGGGGTTCAGATTTGCTTATCCGCGCTGGGCGAGGGTGGGTGACCACAGCTGAATCGACCAGTGCGCCGATGTATGGACTGATCACCTCGGGATCGTGCACGAACGCGAGCCCGGTGAGCGTCACCGCACGCTCGCTGTGCGATCGCAAGGCCGGCGAGTCGAACCCGATAGTTGGCGCACCCGCGTGCCGCTGCTGCGTGGCGGAGCACTTGCGATCGAATCCGCTGGCGATGCTGTGTCAGCCGTGGCCTGGCTCAGGTTCCCCATTGGGCAGGCCTGAGCCGCCAGCGCGTCCGCTGTTCCTGGTTATTGAACCGATCCGAACCAGATGACATCGAGGTATCCCATGTCGACAGTGCTCATGGCCGGCTCAAGCGCCACGCGTAGCGCCATCCACGATGCATGTGGCGGTACGAATCCGATGCGGCGGGTGGTAGTTACCGGTGCTGCTGGGTTTATCGGTGGGCATCTCGTGGAACGGTTGGTCGATGCCGGGGTGCTGGTGATCGGCGTTGACCGGCGAGATCCGGACCGCGATGTCGCTGCCGCGGCGAACGTAGAGGCTGTCCGGGCGGCGCCGAACTTCGTGTTCGTCCCGGCTGATCTGGCCCACTGCGCGGCGGAATCGCTGGTGTTGGGCGCCGACGTGGTGTTTCACCTGGCCGGTGTGCCGGGGGTTCGGCCCTCGTGGGGGCCGGGGTTCGCGGAGTACGCCGAAAGCAACATCATGGCGACCCAGCGTCTGATGGAAGCGGCCGTGCGGTTGAAGGTCCCGCGAGTGGTGCTCGCGTCCTCATCGAGCGTGTACGGCCGGACCGGTGGTGCCGCGTCACCGGAGACCGCTGCGACGGCGCCGTTGTCGCCGTACGGGGTGAGCAAGCTGGCCGCCGAAACGCTGTGCCTGGCATACGCGCGGCGAAGCGACTCGGCGACAAGAGTGTCGGCGCTGCGCTACTTCACCGTGTACGGGCCGCGCCAGCGTCCGGACATGCTGATCGGTCGGGTGCTCTCGGCTGCAATGGGGGGCCCGCCCGTGCGGTTGTTCGGTGCGGGCGACCAGCGACGCGACTTCACCTTCGTCGACGATGCGGTGGCGGCCACGCTCACGGCCGCCACCGCCCCGGTAGCGGGCGTGTTCAACATCGGCGGCGGCCGAGCGGCCAGCGTCGTTGATGTTGTGCGCATCGCCGAAGACATCACAGGTACCCGCATCCCAACCCGCCCCGTCGCCGCCCGGGACGGTGATGTGCCCGCCACCTTGGCTGACCCGACCCGCGCTCGTGAGGAGCTGGGGTGGCAACCGCGGGTGAATCTGGTCGAGGGCATGACCCGGCACTGGCAGTGGCTCAACTCCGAAGCCGGGCGCGCCGAAGCCGCTTCCTGACGAAAGGACCTGATCAGTGCACACATTGTCAGCAGGCTCGGCCACCGAACTGTTCACCGTGGCCTGCCGTTGCCTTCGTACGCACGGTTCAGCGGTGGCGCCCCGTGGATTGGCCACCACTGAACTTCTCGGCACGCACCTGCACTTGACGCGGCCGCGGTACCGGTTCGTTGATGCGGCCCCGGCAAGGGTGATCAACGCCGCGTTCGCGGCCGCCGAGGCGGTCTGGATCCTGTCCGGATCCGACGAGCCGTGGATCTTCGACTTCAACAAGCGGCTGCGCCGTTTCACAGACCACGGCCGCCTGCAGGGAGCCTACGGGCCACGGCTTCGGAACTGGCAGGGACGGGATCAGCTGGACACGGTGCGGCGGGTGCTGGAAGAGGACGACCAGTCGCGGCAGGCGGTGATCCAGCTGTTCAACCCCGCTCGTGATTTCTCCGGCCACCGCGATGTGCCGTGCACCTTGGGCTATCGCTTCTACATCCGGTCCGGGCGGCTGGTCATGTTCACCACGATGCGCAGCCAGGACACGTGGCTGGGTTTTCCCTACGACATCTTCACCACGACCTTGCTGCAGGAGCTGCTGGCTGGATGGCTGGACGTCGACCTCGGCGAGTATCACCACCTGGTCGACTCGCTGCACCTCTATGACGACCACCTGACCTTGGCCGAAGCACTCGACATCCAGCCCGTCGACGGCCAGGCCGAGGCCGGGGCGCAGCTGGATCTGCGGGTGCCGTGGGAGGACTTCGACACGCTGCTGGCCCAGATCACCGCAGGGGAACTCGTGGGCCACGCTGGTTGGGATGACTTCGCGATCGTGCTGGCCAGCTACCGCCGCTGGAAGGCCGGTGATCGCGACAATGCCCGAGCGCTGCTGACCAGCTCGGATCAGCTGCTGTCGGCCGCGCTGCGCCGGTGGTACGAGCTGCTGGAATCCGAGCCGCACCGGATCGCGTCCGCACCGGCCACACCCAACGCACGCGAGAGGCTGGCATGAGCCGATCGGTTCCGAGCGTGGTGCTGGGGCTGTGCGCGTTCACGCACGACTCGGCCGCCGCGCTGCTGATCGACGGGCACCTGGTGGGTTTTGTTGAGGAAGAACGGCTTTCCGGCGTCAAACACGACCGTTCGTTTCCCCGGCACGCGGTGCAGTGGCTGCTGGGCGAGCAGGGCTTGAGCGTCGCCGATGTCGATGAGGTCGCCTACAACTTCGTGCCGGTCCGCTACCTGCCCGCCGCGCTCCCGGCCCCGGCGCGACTGGTCCGCGACCCTCGTCGGGCGATGGCGCGGTCGCGGTCGTTCGTCAAGGTCGCCGCCCGCACCCACGCCCGGCTGGGCGAGTTGCGCGCATGGTTCCCTCGCGCCGGGGTGCGGGCGATTCCGCATCACCGTGCCCACGGGCTGTACGCCTTCGCCGCATCCGGTGCCGACGACGCGGCCGTGCTCATCGTCGACAGCCTCGGCGAGACCGAGACCACCACGATCGCCTCCGCACACCACTCCGACGGTCGGCTGGTCTTCCGGCAGCGTGAGGCGCTCACCGACCCTGCCTCGCTGGGATACGTCTACGGCGCGGTGACCGAGCACCTGGGATGGCGCCGTGGTGATGAGGAAGGCACCGTCATGGCTCTGGCCGCACTGGGCGACCCGACCCGGTTCCGGCCGCTGCTCGCCGACGCGGTGCGCATGACCAGCCGCGGGTTCACCGTCGACCCGCGGCTGATCGCGCTGCGAGTGCTCTCCGGGCGCGCGCAGCGGCTGACTCCGGAATTCATCGCCCGCACCTGTCCACCTCGGCACAGTGACGAGCCGGTGACCGACGTGCACCAGGATCTGGCTGCGGCTCTGCAGGAGCGCACGGAGCAGATCATGCTGCGCCTGGCCCGGCGGGCGCGGCAGGCCACCGGAGCCTCCACGCTGTGCGTCGGCGGAGGTGTGGCGATGAACTGCGTGAGCATCGGCCGAATCGCCGACGCTGGAATCTTCGAGGCCGTGACCGTCCCGCCCGCACCCGGTGATTCCGGCACCGCCATCGGGGCCGCGCTGGCTTCCTGGCACCACCACAGCGGGCACATGGCCACCGGAGCCGGAAACGCCTGCTACCTCGGCCCAGCCTTCGGCGGCCTCACTCTGCCCACCACGCCACGGCCCGGCGCCCGCGCCCGACGGCTGCACCACCGAGCCCGCTACCTCGCCGAACAACTCGCCGCCGGCCGCATCATCGGGGTATTCACCGGAGCACTCGAAGCCGGTCCCCGGGCACTGGGCCACCGGTCCATCCTGGCCTCACCGCTGGATTCGTCGGTCGTCGACCGGCTCAACAGCACCGTGAAATACCGCGAGCCGTTCCGGCCGTTCGCGCCGGTCATCCTCGCCGACAAGGCATCCGACTACGTCCGCCTCGACGCACCCTCGCCGTTCATGTCACGAGCGCACCCCGTCACCGACTTGGCGCGGGAGCGGATCCCCAGCATCGTGCATGCCAACGGCACCGCTCGTGCGCAAACTGTCGATGCGGCCCAGAACCAGTTCCTGACCGAGGTGCTCACCGAGTTCGCCGCACTCACCGGCACCCCGGTGCTGATCAACACCTCGCTGAACGTCAAAGGCAAACCCATCTGCGGCACCCCGGAGATGGCGCTGGACTGCTTGGCTGAATCCGGAATCGATGCGCTGCTCCTGGAGGACTGGTGGGTGGTGCGCCAGTGAAGATCGGCTACAGCTTCTGGGGATTCCTCGGCGCCGGGATCACCGACACCCCAGACGGCGGGCGCAGCCACCGCCGCACCCTCATCGACGGACTGCGCGAGGCCGGGCACGACATCGTGTTCCTGCAAACCAACCGCGACCTCACCGAAGCCGGTACCGACCTGCGGCAGACCTACCGCTGGGACACCGGGTTCCCCGAGATCGACGCGCTGTTTCTGGAGTGGCGCTGGCCCATCGCGGGCCGCAACACCACCCCATGCGGCGCACCCGGGCACACCTGCGACCTGCACCGGCAACAGCAGCTGGTCGAGCATTACACGCAGCACGGTCTGCCGACCCTGCTCTGGGATAAAGACCAGCAACTCTCCGCCGACGACCCGTTACGCGGCCATTCCGCGGTACGGGTGTGTGAGCCAGCGCTGTACCCGAGTCCGGGGGCACACAGCCTGCTGTTCCCGGTCGCCGACGACGCGCTGGACACGGTTGACCCCTCCGAACTCGCGCGAGGCCGGAGGCCATGGCCGCTGTTGTATATCGGTAACCAGTACGGCCGTGACGAGGCGTTCGACACCTACTTCGCGCCAGCCGCCGCCGAGCACCACCACCAGGTCGCCGGGAAATGGACAGACACCGACCGGTGGCCGCACGTGCATTTCATCGGCCGGATCCCGTTCACCGCGGTGGACCCGATGTATCGCGACGCGTTGGCGACGGTGCTGCTGTTGCCGCCGCGCTACGCCGCCAACGGCCACATGACCCAGCGGCTGTTTGAAGCCGTCCTCGCCGGATGCCTGCCGCTAGCCCCGGCCACCATCCGCGGGGGCGAACGCTACGTGCCCGCCGACCTGCACATCACCAGCGGCCAGCACGCCACCGAGCTGATCAGCGAACTGCGCCTCACCGGGACATCTCGGCGCGCCGATCTCCTGGCCGAGTGCCTGCACCACCTGAAGATCTTCCGGCTACACCACCAGCTGGACGTGATCGACACGCTGCTGAGCCAGTCCCGACGGACACCGCCGTGACCGCCACGGTAAACACCGGGCAGAGAGCCCGACCAACCGGAACGGAGGACCATGCGCAAGATCATGATCTGCGGGTGCGGCGGCAGCGGCAAATCCGAACTGGCGCGCCAACTCAGCCAGCGACTCGGGCTGCCGGTGACGCACCTGGACACGGTGTTCTACGACGCCGACTGGAAACCCCTGGGCCAGGAGGCCTTCTCCGACAGGCAACGCACGTTGGTAGCCCGGCCAGGGTGGATTATTGATGGCAACTACGCCAGCACCATGCCGATCCGGCTTACCGCCGCCGACACCGTGATCTTCCTCGATCTCCCCGCGCTGACATGTCTATGGGGCATCCTGCAGCGCCGCCTCCAGCACCGCGGCGACGACGAACTGTCGCGTCACCTGCGTGGCCGGATCACCTGGGGATTCATCAAGTACATCCTCGGCTACCGGCGCACGATGCGTCCGAAGGTCGAAACCCTGATCGCCGAGCATGCCCGCGGCACGGCGATCACCCTGCGCTCCCGCCGCGAGATGCGCCGGTTCCTGCGCTCGGTGCCCAGCAACGGCGGACACTCCGACTCGGCGCGCGCATGAGCGCTAACCCGTTCCTGAGTGGGCAGCAGGAGCTGTACGGCACGAGCCAGCGGCTGGCCAGGCGCACTGGCGCGCTGCATGGCGCCAAAATCCAGGGCCGACCGGTGCCCGAAGTCATCAGCGAACTACCCGACCCCGAGCGAGCCCGTGCAACCGTGGTCGACGTTGGCTGCGGCCGCGGTTCCACCACCGCGCACTTGGCCCAGCGGTGGAACCCCGTGCTTCTGGCCGGCATCGACCTCTCCCACGCGTTGCTGGTCGACGCCCGCCGACGCCTTCCACAGCAGGCCCGTGCGCGGTTCTTACGTGCTGACTTTCACGCACTGCCCCTGGCCGAAGCCAGCGTGGACGTTGTGGTGGCGGCGTTCTGCCTCTACCACGCACCCCAGCCTCAGCGGGTCATCGCTGAGTTCGCCCGCTGCCTGCGACCTGGTGGCCAGGCAGTGCTGGTCACCAAGTCCGCCGACAGCTACCGCGAACTCGACGAGCTCGTCACCGCAGCAGGACTCGACCCACACGCCACGCGCCGGCCCAGCTTGTACGAGACGTTCCACAGCGGCAACGCCGAGCACATCACGACACACCACCTCGCCGTGCGCAAGACGGTCAACCACCAGCATGTGTTCCGCTTCCGCGATGCCGCGCACGCGGCGCGCTATTTGACCACCACCCCGAAATACGACCTCGCCGCGGACGAACAAGCCATCGCTACCGCACTTCATCCCCTTGTCGGCCAGTCCGGGGTGACCGCGACCTCGAGAGTTACTTACGTCCTGGCGGAGCGGCGATGACCACCCGGCGATTCATCAAGACCTACCGCGACGCCCACGCTGCGGACACCGCGCGCGAGCACTACCGATGGCTGACCGGCCTCAACGCCGGGATCGAGTACCCGGAAATGATCAGCGGGACCGACACGACCCTGGGCTTCGCCCACGTCACCGGACGGGCCGCCGAACTCGACGATCTCCCTGCTGTCGCCGCTGTACTGGGGCGTCTGCACCACGCCGCCCGCCGGGCAGGAATAGACCGGGCGCAGGTCAACTCCCGCTACATCACCCCTGGTGAGCTGTGGCTCGCCCCGTTCGCCGGACCCCGCCGCAAGCGGCTGCACCATCAACGCGATCAGACCCCGGACTCGCCACTGGATCATCAGGACATCGACGCATGGCTAGACCACGCCGCGCTGCTCCCTGCCGCGATCTACAAAGACTCCAACCCCCGTAACTTCCTCATCACCCCCGACCGCGGTCCCGTCCTGGTGGACTTCGACTCCCTGACGCTGGCGCCCGCCGGCTATGACCTGGCCAAACTCCTGGTCACCACCGGGATGACCTACGGCCGGCTCCCCCGCAGCGCCGCCGATGACGCGGTGGCCGCCTACACCCACGAACTCGGCGAACCCTGCTCCCACACCGAAATCGCTGTCTGGGCGGAGTTTCACGACCTCCTGACTCGCCGCTACCTCGGCCGCCACGGCTACCACCATCCGTGGTCGGCCGTACGCCCCTGGCCCGCGCACCACGTGACCAGCACACCTACCGAACGGAGCCGCTGATGCCCGTCACCACCGAACTGGTCCTTGCACGCCACGGCGAAGCCGCCTGCAACGTCGCCGGACTCGTCGGAGGCCCCCGCACCTGCACCGGGCTCACCGACCACGGCCGCGAGCAAGTCGCCCGCCTGGCCACCCGTCTCACGGGCGAACCCGCCTTCGACGCGCTCTACACCAGCCCCCGCCAGCGCACCCAAGACACCGCCGCCGCACTGGCCCACGCACTGAACCTCACCATCCGCACCGACGACGAACTACGGGGACTCGACCACGGCGCGGCCGACGGCTGCGACTGGACCAGTATCAAAACCCGCTTCGGTGGCCGCCCCCAGCGCTATCCGCACCAGCCGATCGCCGAAGACGCCGAAGCTTGGAACACCTACCTCGACCGCACCAGCCGAATCCTGGCCAGCCTCACCCACCGCCATGAGGGCCAGCGCATCCTCATCGCCGCCCACGGCGAGACCATCGAAGCCAGCTTCGCATTCCTTCTCGGCCTCCCGCACTCAGAAGCCGAACAACCCGGCATCGTCACCAGCCACGCGAGCCTGACCCGCTGGCAGCAACACCGCAACCGCTTCGGCCACACCGTGTGGATGCTGGCCGCCCACAACGACACTCAGCACCTCGCCGCTACCGCAGCGGAAACCGCGACCGGATGAACGACCAGAACCTTGAGCGTCTGCGCGCCCTCGCACGCTCCGCCGGCTACGACCCGGCCGACATCACCTCACCACCGCAGACGCATGCCACCGGCACAGTCGTGCGGATACGCAGCACCGAAACAAGCCTCATCGGCAAGATCCACCGATCCCGCACGCTCCACCAACGCGAGGTGAGCGCCTACCGCGAATGGACCCCGCACCTCGCCGACGCCGCGCCCCGGCTCCTGGCCGTCGATCCGGACCTGCCCGGGATCGTGATCACCGCAGTCCCCGGTCGGCCACTGGACGAACTCGACCTTCCCCAAGAAGCCGAACGCGCCGCATTCCGCCAAGCCGGGCACCTTCTCCGCCGCCTGCACCAGATCCCCGTCACCGGCCACGCCCCACAGATCACGTCCTACCTTGCTGAGCGTGCCGAACACTGGATCGCTCGCACCACGCTGCATCTCACCCGCCACGACACCCAGCGCATCCGGCACCACATGCAGCGACTCATGAAGATCACCACAGCACGCGTGACCGCATGCCACCTTGATTTCCAGCCCCGCAACCTGCTCTGGCATCCCGGCCAAGGACTCCGGCTCATCGACTTCGAACACGCACGCATCGACCTCGCGGCACGAGACCTCGTCCGCATGACCACCCGCCACTTCGCCCAGCGCCCCGACCTGAAAGCCGCCTTCTTCGCCGGATATGGGCCACTCAACGAATCCGATGCCGCAGTACTGGCCCACTGCACCGTCCTCGACGGCCTCACCACACTGGCGTACGGACACCGAAACTCTGACCCCGCCTTCATTCAGCACGGCCGCGCCTTGCTCAGCCCACTGCACCAGCCAACGCCCAGATGATTTCCGCTGGCAATCCCCTGGAACCGTAGAGACCTGGCGTGTAGAGATCTTGTGTTGAGCGCCGCGCCTTGGGACGGGCAGGGCCGCTGGTTCTGCCCGTGCCGCTGCCTGGTGCGAGGCCCCAGAGACGCCGAGGTCAAGGGCGGGCCGTGAGCCCGTCGCGTCAGCGATCGCGCAGCAACCCTTGAGGCCGGAGAAGCGGCTCCGTAACCTGCGGCGGACGACGTTGTACTCAGCGATGAACGTGGCGACCGCTCCGCTCGCCTGCTGGCGGATAGCGAAGCGCTGCTGGGAAGCAATCACCAGTGGGCAAGGGCAGAAACTCGACGCCGTGCTCGCCGAGTCAGGGCTCGGTACGGGAACGGTCTCAACTGCACACATGTTCGCTCTCACCGCAGCCGTGGACAAGGCCGAAGTCGCACTTCGCGGGCTTCTGTGACCTCAGTGGCCGGCAGACAGCCTCATCCCGATGTCAGGCCCCGTCGATCCCGGTCACGCTGGTCAGAGGCCAGGAGCCTCGATTAGCGGTAGTTCGTAGACGGCACGGTGTTTGCCTGGGCCTTTGTAGTTGGAGATGACTTCGATGCCGTTGATGGTGTGGTCGCCGGCAATGTTGGTGAATCCGATGCGTGTCCAGGTGCGGTGGGCAGCGGTGTTATCGGGTTCCGAGGTCAGGTAGAGCCGGTGGCACCCGAACCGATGTCCGGCATCGCGGACCGCTGTGATGAGCGCGGTGGAGATACCGCGTCGGCGGTGACCGGGGTTGGTGATGACGTCCTGGACGTAGAGATCGTCCGGGTGGTCTTGGCTGCGGAATGCGATCACGGCGCCGAGGAGTTGGCCGTTGTCGTCGGCAACGGGGCATGTGGTGGAGAAGAGGTTGGCGTAGAGCCAGTAGTCCGAAGCGGTGCGGGCCCGGACATAGGGCTCGCCCTGCTCCATCAGCTCCAGGATCGCGGGAATGTCGTCTTGGTGCAGCGGCCGAATCTTCATGATTGCCTTTCGGTCCGGTGAGCGAGTTGGACGATGCGTGCGGCGGCGCCGACCGGGTCGACGGCGTCAGCGACACTGCGCCCGACGATGAGGATGTCCCAGTCAGGACTGGTGAATACAGCGTGGTCGGTTGTGCTGAAGCCGCCGCTGACGGCGACGGGCAGCTGGGTCCAGGATCGGAGCGTGCGTGCGGCGTCGAGGGCAGTGGTGTTGCCGATGCCGAGATCGATGTTGGTGGTGATGGTGAACCCGTCAACTCCGGCGCGTTCCATCTCGGTGACCCATCGTTGGCTGGTGGCGTTCGGCGTATCGAGCAGGATGGGCACGCCGAGGCGTTGTCCGGCCTCGACGGCGGCGCTCACGCTGGCGATGGTGGCCGGGCCGATGAGCAGGACAACGTCTGCTCCGGCTTGGGCAGCGAGCACGACTTGATCGCGTCCCCAGTCGGCGGACATCATTTCGGCCACGATGGTGGCTTCGGGTACGGCAGCCTTGATCTGCTCGATACCGCCCACACCGACTTCCTTGATGAGGGGGTCACCAATCTCGATGTAGTCGGCTCCGGCCACGACAGCGGCTCGCGCAACCGTGATGGCGTCGTTGATGTCGCGCATGTCGAGGGCGATCTGCACCGCTCGGTGGTTCCGCGTTCGGCGGAACCGTTCCCGGCTGAGGCGGGGATCGCCATCGTTGTCGGAGTGGCCGCTACCAGCTGTGATACCTGCGGCTTCGTGCTGCACGAGCCAGCTGCCACTGCGCTGGGCGCGGTCTACGACGGCTTGCCTGATCTGAGGCGGCAGGGCCAGGTAGCCGGTGCGGGTTTCTCTCAGCACCATCAGGAGCGCGCGATGATCGTCACCGTCGTGTGTGGTGGGCACGTCGGCAAGGTCGGGCATGTGCAGGATTTCGAGCCGCTGCCAGCTGGGGCGGATATGGCGGGGGCAGCGGCGCCAGGCAGAGTCGGCTCTGATAGTCGCGAGCGCCGCGTGCACCAGTTCCTGCCTCGAGTGTCCCGGTCCGAGGTGGTCGAGGCCGCGGAGGGCACATTCACGAACGTGCCAGTTGTCATCGTTCAACAGTGTGGTGAGGTGTCGCTCGGCGAGTGGTTGGGGTGCGCGGGTGACGGCGGGTGCGACGGCGGCACGCACCTTGTAGTCAGCGTCGCGGACCAGTTGTTCCATGATGTTCAATCCGGGCGCACTCGCCGGGGCGTGATCGTCGCGGATTCCTTCGGCGAGTGCCGCCCGGACGCGCCAGTTCGGATGGCTCAGGAACGCTTCCATGGCGTTGCTGGTGGTGTCGGAGAAGAACAGGTAGAAGTGCCGTGCGAAGAAGGTCGCTTCGTCGCTTTCGCTCAGGTCGGCTGCATCCAGCAAGGCATAGGTGTCGGCGACATCGAAGGTGCGCTCGATGAATCCGGTGATCTCCGGCCAAAGTTCGGTGCCGAACTGACGCAGGAGTGCCAGCAGCCATGTGGTGCGTCCGTGGCCGAGCGCGGGGTGGAGTGCCCTGCTTTCGAGCAGGGCACGGCTCAGGCTGATCGAGCTTTCCTTGCTTGCTCGGTTCGCCACGGCGCGGAGGACTTCGGAGGTGGCGAAGTGGGAGCCGTCGGCCATGGCGAGCAGCAGTGGCACTGTCGTGGTCGTGGCGGTCGGAGCGGTGGCGACGTATTCCAGTAGTTCGGGCGCGCGGCCATCGAGGCGCTGGACGATCAGTTCGAAGATGCTGCGCGCTGCTCCAGAGACACTGGCCTGGGTCGCGAGTTCGTTGAGGAGCGCAACGGCCGCAACCGAACGTCCATGGTCCTGGAGTACGTCAGCGATGTAGGTACTGAGAAAGAATTCGCTCAGCACATCGTGGGTGAACTCGATGCGTCCGTGGGACAGGGTCCGCACAATGCCGGTCGCCGCACCTGGCGGCAGCGACGGTGGGCTCGTGCGGTGAGCGGGCTGCGGTATCGAGCTGAGCCTGATGTGAAGCTGACTCTGGCTCCATGCCAGTTCCGTCAGTGCGGCCATGACCGGCTGAGGGTCAGAGACGCCACTACCGATGATCGCACGCACGCAGCGGTCGAGAAGGGTGTAGGCGTTGAGGTCGTGTCCGGTTTTCTCCAGCGATGCGGCCAGCGCGAGTCGCATGTATACCGGGGTTCGCACCAGATGCCGGATTCCGGCCGGAAGACGTTCGAAGTCAGGAACCTCGGCCGAGCGTGCCTGGTCCCACCGGTTCTGAGCCTCGGCCGACGTCCACGGAGTCAGCTCGGTCCGGTGCGTGTCGCCTGTCTTGCCGGGCGCGGTGAACAGGGTCGCATGCAGTAGCGGGTACGCGGTGGTCTCGGGAACCGGCGGTGTGCGGACGGTGATCAGGAACCGCAGTGACGACGCGGGGACCTGCCGGAGTATCGCGTCGACCTGGCGTCCGATGACAGCGAATTCGTGGTGGCTGGAGATCCCGTCGATGACGACGACGCAGGGCCGAGATAGCGATTGACAGCTCGTCTCCAGGGTGAGCAGGGCGTCGTCTCCGCGCGGGATCGACGCGTAGCGCAGAATCTCGACGGCGACGTCCACAACGGTGAGATCCCAGCTCTCCGCCGTCAGCAGCTGGAAGTCGGCCTGCTCCGCGAAATGCCGCCCCAGGTAGTGGGTCAGCTGCGACTTGCCGGTTCCGGCAGCGCCCTTGAGCAGCAACACCCGCGCGGAGGAGTTGAGGAACGCTCGGACACCGCCGACGGCGTCCAGAGGCGGGCGATACAGCAGTGGTGACGCGGTGTCACCACTGAGCGAATCCAGCAGCATCGCGGTACGGGCCGTCGAACCTGCGTCGAGCTTGCCTGCGGCATGGCCCAGGCGACGATCGAAACGATCCCGGACTTCATCGGAAAGGCCGTCGAGTTCGCGGTTGAGCACTTCACGGGTCTCGTGATGCAGAGCTTTGCGGTGGGGGTTTTCCCAGTTCGCCACCGTGCTGTGAGCGAACCCGAGGTGCTCGGCGAAAGCACGCTGGCTGAGGTGTTGGACCTCCCGTAAAGCCTTTACCTCGCGTGGCGTCCATGCGATGTCGTGGGTCACGCAGGCGTCCTCCCAGTGGCCGAGCGAGGCGATCAGGCAGAACTCCAGCGTAACGGGGTGGCTACCAGCCGAGGTCGAGCAGTATCGAGCAGTTCCGGTACACCAGCTTCTTCCTCCCGCCCAGCCCAGCAGGCACGGTAAAAGCGGTCCGGCTGCCCACTTACGGCGGTGCTGCAGATCCAGGAGAACGGGTACACAGAAAACGGCGTCACCCATTATGAAATGAACGTCGTCTTCGATGCGACGCTGGTCGCCGAGGAGATCACGAGATGGGAAGAGCATCTGGAATTCTCCTGGCTGTCCACGGATTCACTGCCCGATACGGACCTGCGTCCCGGACCGTTCAAGCACGCACTCACGTCGGTATCAGCCGCCGTTCCGTTCTGGCGTCCCTGGCGACGCTGACCCCGACCTGCGCAGCGCGCATCGCCGGCCGCCGTGGGGGTGGTGGGCTGTTCTCGGTACGACAACCGTTTTGCCAGGGGGTTCTTCCGTCTTGCCGACCGTGACCCCCCCGCCTGGGGGAGCACATGAAACAGCGTTCACGCCGCTGTTCTGTGAGACCGTGGGCCGCCGACCGAGCCTCACTGTCCTTGTACGCCAAGCCGGGGATCTTCTGAATGAGCGGTGAGCGAATGCAGCAGCACAACGTCGCGCTGCCGGTTGTTGATCTAGTCCGTATCGGGGCCAGCGCGGGACGCGCGGTCGATGCGACATGCCCCTCGTCGTTGGCGTGGAAAGCACGGCCACGGTCACAGTCGGCGAGACGCTTTCCTGATGAGTACTGGGATGGTTTCGTTCTTCGCCCGGTGATGGACGCCGTGGACAGGGTCGAGTTCGATGGGGTCACCGCAGAGCAGGCCATCGCGGAAATCCGACATCAGAAGGAACGAAGGCACCCCGGGGTCATCGGCTATGCCGAACATGCGGCGCGCGTGTATCTGGAGTCGCACCAGCACGATGGGGTCGGCTTGAGGCCGGTCCGTGAGTTATGGGTGTCTCAGCGGATCACGCAGTCGGTGGTGTGGGAGCTGTATGCGTGGGGGCGCCGGTATGAATCGGTGGATGGCCGGTTGCGGGAGTTCCGGTTCCTGCGGCAAGGCGACGCACTGGTTGATGGGCGGGACGAGGCGACCGCGATTGCGATCGCTGCCTATGTCACCGCATTCGGTACCCCAGCGGTGTGGCCGAAGCCGTGGTCGGAACCGTTTCACCCGAGCGGCCGGACCGGTGCCGAGCACGTCCGCGTAGTCAGCGTGGGGTTGGCCGATGGTTCTGTGGAGCCGCTGTTCGAGGGGACCGCGGCCGATGTCGAGAACTATTTCGCTGAGCACGGCCGCAACCAGGTCGGCGAGATCGCCGCCGGCGGCGATGTGGTTCCGGGGTTCGGATGTGTGGGGTGCAAACGGGTCGCGGTGTGTGAAGGGCCGAGCCGGACCCCGGGGCTGCTGGGGCTCGAGGCCTCGCAGGGGCCGTTGCGGACGGTGTCGGTCTCCGGTCTCCGTTATTACCGCCGATGCCCGGCTCAGGCCTATCTGCGCTCCGTGCATCTGCCGCGCGCCTACGAATACAGCGGCGAAGCGGAACTCGGGCAGGCAGTGCACGCCTGGCTGGAAGAGGCGCACGAGGCCGGTCCGGACGCGTGCAGGTCGCGGCCTCTGCCGCCGCTGGGGACGGGCTGGTCCGCCGGGACATGGCAGGTCACCGGGGATCTGGCTGACGCCGGGGTCCGGATGCTGGCCCACCACGCTGAGGTGTGTCCCTTCCGTGAGGCACCGGAGATCGAAAGCGTCTGGCCAGAGCGGCGGTTGACGTTTTTCGATACCACCGCGCGGGCGATGGTGTTGGCGAAGCCGGATCTGGTGTACCAGGAAGCCGGGCAGTGGGTCTGGCGTGAGCTGAAGACGACCCAGAAGGCCAAGAGGTCTTTCACCGATCCGTTGTGGGAATTCCCGCAACTGGCACTCGGTGTGCTGGTTCTGGCCGCCGGGGCGCTCGGCCCTGGCGGAGCGGGCCGTGTCGAGCTGGAGATCCTGCGGCCGACGGGCGCGGACGTCGTGCTGATCGACCCCGGCGACGACGAGCGGGTGGAAACGGCCCGCACGGTGCTGCGTGAGCTGGCCGCGCCGTGGCGGGCGGATCGCACGTTCGAAGCGCGACCAGACGATCACTGTCAGTGGTGTCCGGTATCACGGTGGTGCCCCAGCTATCCCGGCCCAGATGCCGAGGGAAAGGATCATGACAGCGGTGCCAAGTCGGCAACAGCATTCGAACAATGAGTCCATTTTCGACGGTGAACCCCTGTTGAAGATGGTGGCCAGCGCGCTCGTGCGGCTCTCGCAGCAACCTGGCCCTTCCGAAGGTGTCTACGACGCCACCGTGCAGAGCACCTACAACCAGCTGGTGCTGCTGTGTGTGCGGAAACACCGCACTCCGCCGGGCAGTGTGCCGGACATGGTGCGGTGGGCTGCCACGCACCCGATCGGCGACGGCACATGGCCATGGACGCTGCCGGAGGACTTCGATCCGGCAGCCACGCTGGTCGACGCCCGGACACAGACCCCGACGCAGCAGTGCTGGGAATGGCGGATCCCTGCGCGCGACGTCGCCGCCGAGCACATCGAGAACCAGCTGATGCTCACGGCGATCGCCGAATGCCGGGCCGCTGGCGCACCGGAGTCCTACACCGCGTTCCGACGGCTTCTGATCGAACGGCCGGTGCTCACCGATGCGCAACGCGCCGCGTTCGCTGACGACTTGGACCTGGAACTGCTCCACCCCGTGATCAGCCGCTGCTACGAGCCGGCGCCCGCGTCGTATCTGCGTGACGGCGCGTATGCGGTGTGCGCGCGGTGCGGATGCTTGCTGGTGCCGGTGGGCCGGGACCGCTACGTCTGCGAGCTGGACCGGTGCCGGCGCGATCAGCATCCCCGTGTCGGTGCGACGCTGCAGGCCCGCAGGGGTGGTGGTGTGTTCCAGCTCAGCCGGCCGATGCGGATGTTCATCACCGGACCCGGCCTGGCGGAAACCGATCTGGAAGCCGCGCTGATCGAGCGCGGACTCCGGCCGCAGATGTGGCCCAACTTCGACGCCTATGACCTTCGGATCACTCTCCCGCGCGGGCGGGTGTGGGCGATCGATGTGAAAGACCGTGCCAATCCCGCGCTGCTGGGCCGCGGTGCGGGGCCGTTGCGGCCCGATCCGCCCTACGACGAAGGGTTTCTGGTCGTGCCGCAGTACCGGTTTGACGAGCGAGAGGACTACGCCCGGGTGTTCGCCCACCACCGCCCCGACACGGCCGGGCAGATCGGCCTGATCTCCGACACCGAGCTCCTGGCGCGGGTGGACCGGGAACTGCGCCGCACCGGCACCGACGAGGTCACCGCTGAGGGCACGGGGGTGGCGCATGCGTGAACGCAGTGGCTGGCACGCCCGGTTGCTGGGCCAGCTCACCCCGGTCTGGCCGGACACCCTCCCGGACTTTTCTGCGGGGCAGATGCTCGATGTGGAGCTCGGGCTCTACCTGCTGCGCTCGGCGATGCCGGGACACACCGCGCAGGACGCGTGGACGTTGTTCGGCGGCTACCCCTACAGCGAGGTGTTCGGGGCCCAGGCCGCCGACACGTCGCTGCGGGTGATGCGCGGTCGGCACTACCTGTGGGACATGCGGCGCCGCCGGGCATGGACCCGCGCGGTCGAGGCCTACCTGCGCGTTCCCGAGGAGCTGCGCGGATATCTCCTCGCCAGTGTCGACAGTGAGCCGACGCCGCGTGAACCAAGCCGCGCGCCGCACCGCTTCAAGGAATACGAAGCGCTGCTGACCACGCCGCCGAAGTTCGCCCGGCAACCGCTGCCGATGGCCGAGCCGGGTGAGTACGAGTTCTATGTGCGCGACCGGCGCTACTCGGTGGAGATCCCGGCGGAGCTGTTGGAGGGCATACCGGCGCCGGTCGGGCACGACCTCGACGGCTCCGTAGCCCGTGGCGGGGATCCGGTGGAGGTCACTTGGGCCGAGCTGGAACAGGCTGCGGCCTCGATGGATGCGATCGAGCAGAAGCTGCCCGGCAAACCCAACGAATGGGCACGCCGGCTGGGCCGGGTGCAGCTGCTGATCCGCGACGACGCCGCCGGTGAATTCACCGAGTCCGGGCGGCTGCGGATCGACCGGTTGATGAACCTGGTCGGCATGGTGGGCGCCGGGAAGTCGACGTTGCGCGACATCCTCGCGTTCTGGGCCGCCACCACGTCCGGGCGGCGCATCACCATCGTCGTCGGCGACGTCGCCGAAACCCTGGCAATCGTCGACCAGTTCACCCGCCTCGGCATCGATGCCGCCCCGGTGATCGGGCACTCGACACGCGAGCGCAACCTCGAACGCCTGCACCGGCGCATGGCCTCGGCCGGAGCCGACACGATGCTCGGCCACGACCACCCCAGCTTCGACTACCTCAGCAGTGCCTGCCCGCTGGACGCGCTACGCGGACTGGAAGCACGCCGTCCCCTGCGCATCGCTGAGGCCCCCTGCACCGCGCTCTACCCGGTGCAACCTCTCCCCTCGGACACCGACGATCTCCTCGGCGGGACCGGCACCACCGCCGGTTCGCGTGGGACGGGACGCCGGACACGGTACGGGTGCCCGTTGTGGTCGGTGTGTCCGCGTCATCATGCGGCGCGTCGTCTCGTCGATGCCCAGATCTGGGTCGCGACCCCGGCCAGCCTTGTCCACAGTGGCCTGCCACTGGCGTTGCAGTCCGAACGTCTCCGGCACCTGGAGGCGGCCTGCCGCCTTAGCGACCTGGTGATCGTCGACGAGGCCGACCGTGTCCAGATGCAGCTGGACCGCGCGTTCGCCCCGGCCACCACACTGGCGGGACAATCACCGAACTCGTGGCTGGACGAAGTCGCCGGCCACAAGGTCGCCGAGCTGGCGCGGAGGGGCCGGCTGCAGCTGTCGGCCGAGGACGTCGATGACTGGACCGGCGCCGTCGACACCGTGTCCGCGGCCACCGACCGCCTGTACTCCCTGCTCATCGGCACACCGCCGCTGCGCAGCTGGATCAGCGTGGACTACTTCAACGCGTGGACGCTGCAGGAATGGCTGATCCGGTCCTGGTTTCCCGACCTCACCCCACCCGACGGCCCCGACATCACGGGCTCAGCGTCACCGCAGCGGCAGGCCCGGATGAACCACATTCAGGCCGTGCTCGACCAGTTCCGCGACGATCCGCTGGAGGAGAAAACGCCCCGCGATGATGCCGATCGCATCACGCCGGCCGCGAACACCTTGGTGCATCTGACGTTGCAGCTGCTGCACGCCGACCGCGGCTCGCAGGTCCGCCAGCGGCTACGCACGGTGCTGCTCGACCTCATCGAGCACGACCCGGACATCGAAAAGGACCTGGAAACCCACGCCTCGCGCTTCGAGCTCACCCTCATCCTGGCCGCACTGCACCACCGGCTGGACCGGATGACGACGCTGTGGCCCCGGGTGGAGGCCGCGCTCAACCTCGAGGCCACGTCCAACGTCCTGTCCCGCCGGCCGCCCAAGGACTACGAGCCGGTCATCCCCGAATCCCCCATGGGCAACGTCCTCGGGTTCCAGTTCCAGCTCGGGGAACGCACCAGCGACGGCGACCAGAGCGGCGAGCTGCGGTTCTTCCGCTGCAGCGGCGTCGGCCGCGAACTGCTGCTGGCCCTGCCCGGTATTCCTGCCGTGGATGACCGGCCCGGACCGAACGTGCTGCTGATGTCGGCGACCAGCTGGGCCGGCACCTCGACCCGCTACCACGTCCATGCCCCTGTCGATGCCGTCCTGCGCCCGCACGGCGACGAGGTCGCCGCGATCCTCGGCACCACGATGCGCCCGCACTTCCTGTACTGGCCGGGCACCACAAGACCGTTGAAGCTGTCGGGAAGCGGTGTGGAGGATCGCGAGAAAGTCCTCGAGCAGATGCTCAACCAGCTCGCGATCCCCGACCGCAGCCTCGGCGATGCCCCGAGCATGCTCGACGCGGAACTGGCCGACATCGACGATGGCCAGCGACGCCGGATCCTGCTGCTCGTCGGTAGCTACGCCGAGGCCAAGCACGCGGCACGGCACCTCGATGCCATCCCGGAATGGAGCGGGCGGGTCACCCAACTCGTCTCCGACGACGCCGACCTCGACAACAGCTGGATGGTGCTCCGCCGCGGCGAGCTGACCAAATTCCCCGACACCGGCAGCGAAATCCTCGTGGCTCCCCTGCTGGCAGTGGAGCGCGGCCACAACATTGTCCTGCCGGGCGGCAAGGCCGCCATCGGCAGCGTCTTCTTCCTCGCCCGGCCGCACCCCCGCCCCGACGACATCGCGCTGGCCATTCACGCGATCAACGACTGGGCGGTCCGGCAGATCCGTGACCCCGCCCACCGCTTCCACGCCGACGCCCGAACCGCAGGCACCCCCAACCTGGCCGCCCTGGCCTTCCGCAAGCACGCAGGCCAGGAATGGAACCGGTTCCTCACCCGCCGGATGGCGTGGAGCAGCCTGACCCCGCAGGAGAAGATCAGCTTCACCTGGGACCAGCTGGTGGTCATGTGGCAGGTGATCGGCCGCCTGGTCCGCGGCGGAGTTCCGGCACGGGTGGTGTTCGTCGACGCCGCCTTCGCGCCCCGCCAGGCCGGTTTCCAGGCCGTGGACACCCCCGAGACCAGCCTGCTGGCCAGCATGCGCGCCGTCCTCGCCCCGTACTTCACCGGCGCCCCGGACACCACGCCGCTGGACCGCTCGCTCGTGAAAGCCCTCTACGAGCCGCTCTACCAGGCGCTCGCCGACCTCGACTGACCCGCGACCACGAAGGACACGCATTCCTATGGTGTTCAACGAAATCCAGCCCGCCACGTTCATTCCCGACCCCGGCAACGGAGCCTTCGAGGCCGATCTGCACACCCTGGCCTTCCCCGCGTCCTGGCGGGAACCGATCGTGGAGCTGTACAAGTCCGGCAAGGCCGAGGCAGCGCAGGCCAGGATCAAAGAAGTGCCGATCAGGTCGCTGAACTCGCTGATCCGCACTGTCGCACCGGATCTGGTCACCGTCGACGCCAACGCCTCGTTCGACGCGACCCAGCCGTGGCTCTACAGCCGTACCGACTACCCGCCCCGCCTGCTGTCCCGCCTGGTCTATGCATGGCTGCGCAGCCTGCAACCCAGCACGGAGGCCTTCCAGCGATTCCGGGACACCGCACGGACGCTCGATGTCGACAAGCTGCGCTGGCAGCCGGAAACGGTGAATCTGCTGGAGCACGAGATCTCACCGGGCGGGACCTGCATGCCGGCGTCCCGGCTGTACCGGCTCCTGCCGGAGATCCTCGCCGACCGCATCGCCGCGCAGGCGCCGTATGAATTCTGCGGTGAATACGTGCGCTTCCACCGCGTCGCAGTCGACACCCGCGCCGGTGGCGCCGAACTGATGTCCTGGCCGCCGCTGAAGCACACCACCAAGGTCACGGGCGCCGAGTCCCGCAAACGCTACGGCACGCACCGGGACTGGTACTACTCCGCAGTGATCGCGGTCTCGCTGCGCACCGTGCCGTTCTCCCCCATCCCCCGGATTCACCTGAGCACCCGGATCCGCCGGTGGGTGTCGGGCCCGGTGTCGATGTCCGGGACGCAACGCGTGTCCGCCTACCTGCTCACCCGTGAACCGTTGCTCACCGACAGCCCACAACCCGGCCGGTTCGCTGTCGCCCAGTTCGCCTGGAACCCCCGCACCCGCCAGATCGAATGGGCCCAAGGCGGCCCCGAAGGGATGCTCGCCCGCGTCAGTGCCATCGACGAGCTGCCCGCCGCCGACGTCTTTGCGAAAGAACCCGACACCTGGATCCCGGGCCGGGACGGAATCCAGGGTGCCGCCAGCCACCACACGATGATGGGCTGGCACGGCATCGGCGCCGGGCTCATGCCCGCCGAACGACGCCGCCTGACCGAATGGGCCGGTGCCGCGCTCGAGCCTGAATTCATCCCGGCACCCGTACTGACCCGCAGCACCATCAAGCAGAAACCGGCGAAGGTCCTGACCCCGAAGGTTTCCGTCCCGAAAAAGGACGCGACCGACGAGGAGATCGACGACGCCCTCGCCACCAATCGACTCATCGACCTCGACAACGCGGTCCTGCGTCGCGAGTACACGGCACGGGCACTCGACGGCCGGGACCTGACCGCGGTCCTGCTGTATCAGTCCGGGCACATGCGCCAGCAGCTCATCACCGCCGCCGAAGCCAGCCTGGGCCTTGCCGACTACCGGGAGGAAACCGGCCCAGAGGTGTGGAGCTGGGACACTCCCGATCTGCGCGTGCGCATTCACGCCCGTGAGCTCGGAGCCCTGGGCGCTCCACTGGGCAACGGCGAACAAACCCCGCGCAAAGGTCAAGAACACTTCGACGCCATCGGCTCCCGCCGGTCGGCGGTCGCCTCTCGCCTAGGTGACCTCGCCACCGAACTCGGAGAAGCAACGATCATCACCTTCGTGGAACTCGACGGCCGGAAGAAGTTCACACGGCGACGGAGCGACCCCAAATTCGCCATCCGGCTCGGCTGCGCCGATACCGGCATGGTCAGCCAGTTCCTCACACCTCGGGACCCGAACGATCCCGAGGATGACTCGGAGTTCCGCGCCGCTGCGGCATGGGCCGACGGGCTGCGCCAGCTGGGAATGCGGCTCGTCCCCGAGCACACGCTGGGCAACGACACGATCCCCGAGGGGCTCAACCAGCTCGCGTTCTGGCTCGTCAAACGGCAAGCCGCAGGCGAGATGGGCCGGGCGCAATTCACCCCGGTCGCGATCCTCATCCGCCCCGGGCACAAGTCCATCCTCGGCCGGACACCGGACACGGCCGGGTGGGTTCCCTACCCCCAGCTCCTCGTCGCACTCACCGGCCACATCCGCCCCGAGGACCTCGCCACCGCCGATCAGCAGACCAAAGCCGTCGCTGCCTTCGTCCAGAACACCCTCTACACCCTGCGCGGGACCCCGACACTCGTGGTCACACACGCACAGAACACCCGGACCCGGTGGCCGTGGCTGACCAACAGCGGCCTGCTCCCCAACCGCATCCAGCTCGGAAATGGCCCCGCCCAACGCCTCCGGCTGTTCGGCCAGAACCTCCGCATCGCCCGCATCGCCACCAGCGACCGCGATGAAACCCCGCAGTGGTGGGCACCCAAGACCGACCCATCAGGCGGCAAGTCGGGTGGCATCAGCAAGGGCTTGTGGAAACCGGCCGGCCACGATGAGAGCAACCGGATCTTCTACAGCACCAGCGACAAGCCCGGAACCCACACGCTCTCCGTGGAATCAACGAAACTCACCCACCGGATCACCCCGAAAGAGAAGGCGGAGATCCGCCCCGATAAGAACGCCTGGAACCCCGAACTCCTTCAGTTCGCCATGCTCGGCTTCCCTGATGCCACCGAAGCCGAGCAATGGGCCATGTTCCTTCACCAGCAACGATTCGCCGAAGACTACCGCGAGGCCCTCGGGCTGCCGCTGATCCAGCATCTCGCCGAACTCACCGACCAGTACGGACTCCCGCACGACGATGAGCCCGATGACGGCCCCGCCGGCAACGAGACCGAATCAGCCGCAGAGACCGCCTGAAACCACGCCCGGCGACGGCCGGCCTCCGGCAGAGCCGGACGTCGTGCGGTCACCTTCGGCATCCAGCAGGGGCCGGTTCGCGACACACCACTCGCGTGCCGGTCTCGACGGCATCCTGTCATTGCGAACGGGAGGATCAGAACCGCTGATGTCTCAGCAGCAGGCCCAGGCCACAGCCCCGACAAAATCCTCGGCAACCGATGATCGCGCCGCAGGGCGCCCGGGAACGCTGATCGGTGTCGATGACCTCGAACCCCCCCGGTGGGCTTCGGTCGATGAGCAGGTCGCCGACGCAAGCCTGTGGCAGACGCTGCGGGAATTGCCCGCCACGGCCTCGATCATCGTGCGCTTGTCCTGGGCCACCGCGCCGCGTTTGACGCTGCTGGCCGGCATCGTCCAGTTGCTGTCCGGATGCACGACCGCCTTCGGGCTGTTCGCCACCGCCAATGCACTGACCGTACTGCTGGAATCCGGCCCCACCCCGCAGCGGGTCATCGAATCGCTTCCGGCCATCGCAGTCGTAGTCGCCTCGTTCGCGCTGCGCGGGCTGCTGGACACCGCCGTCAGCGCCGTGCAGGGCACGCTGACTCCCCGGGTACGGCACGCCGCCCAAGATGAGATCAACACCGCCGTCGCCGGCGTCGCCCTGATCACGTGGGAAGACGCCGATTTCCGCGAGCTCGCCCGTCAGGGCGGCTATCACGGTGTGATGGCTACGGAAAACAGTGTCCGCAACATCGCCGAAGTCACCGCCTCCCTGGTGTCCCTGACCGCAGCTATGGTCACGACCGGGCTTCTCAGCCCCTGGCTGGTTCCGGTCCTGCTGCTAGCCACCGCCGCCGACGCCTGGGCAGCCATGACCAGCGCCAAACTCGGCTACCGCTCGTTTCTGAGCATGGTCTCCCGCCGGATGCGGCTGCACGTCGTCGAAAACCTCCTCGTCGCCCGCGATGTGGCCGCCGAACGCACAGCATTGACCCTGCACGATGTCCTGCTGACCGAGCACCGGCGCGTCGCCACCGACGTCACCAACGAAGCGATCCGCCTGGAACACCGCAAAAGCCTCGTCCGCCTACTCGGGCGCACTCTGTCCGGTACCGGCACCGCACTCGCCTACATCGTGCTAGGAATCCTGCTGTATCTGACGGTGATGCCACTGGCACTGGCCGGCGCCGCCGTAATGGCGATGCGCACCGCCACCTCCGCACTGAACAGCACCATGGTCGCGATCAACCGGCTCTACGAACACTCCTTCTACCTTCGCTTCTACGAAAAACTGCTCCACGAGGCACTCCAACACCACCCGCCGGTCTCGGAAATCACCGCACCACGCGACCCCGAAACCATCCGCCTGGACAACGTCTCCTTCACCTACCCCGGCCAAGACCAGCCGGCACTGCACAACATCAACCTGACCCTGCGCCGAGGCGAAGTAATCGCCCTGGTCGGCGAAAACGGCTCCGGCAAAACAACCCTCGGCAAAATCCTCACCGGCCTCTACCCACCCACACACGGCACCGTCTGGTGGGATGACGTCGACCTGGCCACCGCCGACACCCGCTCGGTCTACGAGCAGATCGCTGTGATCGCCCAGGAACCCGCACGCTGGCCCATGATCGCCGGAACCAACATCCGCATCGGGCGCCTGGACTGCGCCACACATGACGCAGCATGGCATGCAGCCGTTTCAAAGTCAGGAGCCGACGAAGTGCTCAACTCCCTACCACACGGCGAAAAAACGGTGGTATCCAAACAGTTCCGGCAAGGCCAAGACCTCTCCGGCGGCCAATGGCAACGCATCGGCGTCGCCCGCGGCATCTACCGTGACGCCGCTATCCTCGTCGCTGACGAGCCCACCGCCGCACTCGATGCGAAAGCCGAGGCACGCGTATTCGCTGGGCTGCAACACGCCACCAACATCAGCCGCTCAGCCAACAGTGACCGCGCCACCAGAACCACCGTGCTGGTCACACACCGCCTCGCCAACGTATCCCGCGCCGACCGCATCCTCGTTCTCAATCAAGGCCGCATCGTCGAGTCCGGCACACATCAGGAACTAATGGCGCTCGGCAGCCAAGGCCAGTATCACCAGCTGTACTCACTCCAAGCGCAGGCCTATCGAAACGCCGCCGATACCCAATGAAGTCGATCGCACCAACACACCACGGCCTCTCCAGGGTCGCCGCAAAAGCGACGCTCGTGGCGGCGAGCCAACACCACTACTAACGCCACAAGATCAGCGTCTAGTCGCGCCGCAGTTGTCCGTACGTATTGGTGGTGAGCTCTTGTGTCTGCGGAATATTCCGTACTTGCCAGACATCGAGCCCACCATGCTGGGCGGCGTAGTACTCCGCCGTTGCCGATCGCCGAACCGCACTTCGTGTGACGTGTGATGTGCACGATCTTGACTGCCACCGGGACTGCCGACATCGCTCAGGTCGAAGGTTGAGGAACTGTCGATGCGGCAGCGCTCGCACCGGAGTCGCTGGAAGGGGTACCGAGCAGTTGCCCCGGTACGCGACCCCGCACGATCAAGTCACAGGTAGGTCGAGGCCCTTGCGTAGCTCGTCGACTGCCAATCTGCGGTGCGAAATCGTGTTCTTGTACTCGGGAGTCATTTCAGCGTAGGTGAGCTTCTCCCCGTCGGGGATGAAGACTGAGTCGTAGCCGAAGCCGTTGGCGCCGCGGGGTTCGGTCGCCAACGTTCCGTGCAGCGCGCCGGTAAAGATTCGAACTCCCTCGGCGTCGGCGTAGCCGATCGCGGTGGTGACCGTTGTCCGACGGTCAGTCAGCGTTGCGGCCCACTCAAGAATGCCGGCCACACCACGTGCCTTGAGCAACCAGGCGATCAGGGCACCAGGGAACCCGTTCCAGGCATGGACGGTCAGCCCAGTGTCGTCGACGAGAACGGCGGTACCGAGTTTGCTGTGGGCGTTGGTGGCTTTGTGGAGCACAACGGCGACCACGTCGAGTTCCTGGATCTCTTCGAGGTCTATCTTGACTGCAGCGACGTCAATGCCGAGAAGGGCGCTGTATTCCCGAGCTTTTCCTTCATTGCCCGTGATGAGGGTTAGGGTGGTGCTGGTGCTCACGACGACTTCTCTCGGTTTCGATGATTTTCAGCCAGTGATTCCCAAAATGGGTCAAGCGGGCGACACGGTGTCGGGTTTGAGAAGGCGAGAGACTACCAGAGAGCGTTGTAGCCGCCGGAGCCGATTTCCAGCACACGCATGCCACGGATGATCTGGGCCTGCTCGAGCATCATCGCTTGGCTGTGCGGTGCGGACACCGAGCTGATCGTCGTGCCGTGTTCATCGAACTTGGTCCGTACGACGTCCAGAGCGTAGGCGGCCTCCAGCGACACCTCCGGCGCGAACTCGTGCCGCGGGACCGCGAGAAACGCCTGGGCGATCTCATCGCTGTGGAGAAAACCCCGTTCTCGCATCTCTGCGACCATCGCGACGCGGAGTTCGTCGACGGCGGGCAGGTCTGACACGGTGCTCACCCTGGTCACCTTGTCAGAGTGAGCCGACAACTCTGTCGCCTTCATCGCTTCCTGCTTCGTAGCTTCACCTCATCGGAGGTGTCGTGCGTCCGCTGAGCAGCGAATCGTGCTAGCGAACGCCACCGCCATTTTCGGAAGACGGTGCGCCAGCTGGGGTTGCCCACGGCGGTCCGAGCTGAAGTTCGCGTTGCTATACCTCGCTCGGCGATACGGACCATGTGCCTGGGCTAGCCGCATCTCGCCAGTCCGGTTGCTGCTGGTGTGCTGAGGCAATCCGGTTGGTCTTGTTGGGTGATGTCGTGCGGAACTTGATCGGATCGGTTGTGGTGGCGTGCTCGCCTGTGTGAGGCTCGTCCGCTGGTTGACCGAGTGTTTTGATGTCTGCTGGGGGTTGCGGGGTGGGTCAGATCGCGGTGGATTTCCGCGCTCTGGAGGAAGGCGAAGACGCGCTCCGGCGGGCGGTCGATGAGATCGATTTCCAGCTGACCGAGCTCGAGGGCGTCGTGGCACGGCTCCTGGGTTCGTGGAATGGTGAGGCGGCAGACGCTTACCAGGCCGCTCAGACTGAGTGGGATCAGGCCGTGGCGGCGATGCGGGAGACCGTGCGCGAGATGCACCAGCTCCTGGTGACCGCCCATGGCAATCAAGCCTCAGCGGTGCGTGCGAACGCCCACGTCTGGGAGGTCTGAAGCGTCGTGTCCGCACCTCTGCCTCCGCTGGCGCCGGCACCGGAGCCAGGTCCGGGGATCCCGGTTGATGTGCGTCCCGAGGACTACTACCGGGTCGCCCAGGATTTCGTCGACGGCCAGAACCAGGTCATGCGCAGCTACGAGGCCCTCACCCGTAGCCTTGGGGAGCTCAGTGGCGCGGCGGGCAATGACGAGCCCGCACAGAAGTTCTCCGAGTCCTACACCCCCGCAGTGCGCACCCTCTTCGCCGGGTTCGTGCGGATTCACGAGCTCCTGGGTGGAATCGCCCGAGGTCTCGCGATCTCTGCCGACAATCACCGCCGGGCCGACGCCGAGGCTGCCAGTGTCGACACAGGCGAGGGTTTCGCTCCACTTTGGCCGGACAAGTGTCCCGCCGCCAGCGAGCCTCCTCCGATTCTGGGCGATGGGGACACGAACCTGCTGGCCACGATCTCGGACTGGGTCAACCCCTACTACCCCAACGGCCACGTCGACAAAATGCACGACGTCGCCGCCGCGTTCGCCGCAGCACGTGACAGCCTCACTGACATAGCCAATGACCTACACGCCCGATTGCAGTCGCTGGCCAGCAACAACATCGCCGAAGACCTCGATGCGCTGGAGTCGTTCTGGCAGAAGGTCGCCGCCGGCGATAGCACACTCATCTCCGCACTACCCGCCACGTGTGATGCGCTGGCGAACAGTTGCAGCGACTATGCCATCTCGGTCGAACGCACCCGCAACACCATCGGCGACATCGTTGAGGAAACAAGCCTGGAGCTCGCCGTCGTCACAGGCATCGCGTTCGTCGCTTCCCTGCTGACCACACCGGTCGGGGGTTTTGCGGTGGAAGGCGGTGCCGGGGCTGCGGTCCTGGACGCCGCGGGTGTGCGGATGGCCGCAGTCGCCACGGAGTTCGTGATCGCCCTCGGTGGCGCGGTCACGACCGTGGTCGCAGTCGAAGCCAACGCCACTCTGGCCATGGCCATCAACAACACCCCCGACCCCAACGTCACCCAGACTGAAACCACCCAGGTCGGCGAGCGGGTCGGCACCGGTGAGACGAGCGCGCCGGAACTCAAGATCGACCGCAAGCAGATCGAGAAGAAATACGACCGGCATGCACCCGACTTCGGCGTCGACAAGCCACGCAGTAAAGAAGCATTCGACGAGTTCGAGAACGCCATCCGCGACTTCACTCAACGACCCGACCTCGAGCGCATGTCCGGCACCTACCGCGGAGACCCGGTGTTCTTCCAAGTCGACAAGACCACCGGACTGTTCGTCATGCAAAAACCCACCGGCGAGTTCCTCAGCGGCTGGCGACTCAACCCTGACCAGCTCACCAACGTCCTGACCAGAGGAAAGCTATGATGCCGCCAACACGGTGCGCCCACCAATGCAACCAGCCAGGAGCGAGAGCATGAGCAACGACGTCGCCGACTACGTTGGGCTCATCCGCGCGTTCACGTCGGGCAAGATCTCAGCGCCCCGGTTCGAGGAACAGTATATGGCGATGTTCAAGGCAGCGACCCGCCACTTCCCCGAACCCGTCTACGAGATCCTCAACGACCTGTTCCTCGACTGCGACGAATACGTCGCCGACCCTGACCTGCGCGACGAAGACGACCTCGACGACCAGCAACTCCACGAACGTGCGACCGAGGCCCTGACCAAACTGGAAACCGGCCGCACCACGAACTGAAGCCGATGCCGGGCACCGCTTGAACACGAAACGGGTTGGAGCACCAGCTCCGGTGGGGCCAGCAAGCGATCGACGGCAACGGCGACCTGACCGAGGACGACGTAGCCGCCTGCACCCTTCCCAGCATTTCGGCGGGCATGATCGGGAAAATAGCGGGTGATCTCCTACGGCACACTGGGCCGATTGGGGGAGAGCAGGGAGATGTGAACCACGTGCCCGAGATGAGAATCGAGCTACCCACCGTGCGTGCTGGCGATCTCGTGCGCGCCGGCCAGTGCTCGCCGCAGTGCCTTGTCGCAGCGGGGCAGGATCCGAACGAATGTGAGTGCACCTGTGCCGGCGCATTCCATGGCGTTCTGGCGAACGCCGAGGTCTCGACTGATCGAGACGTTCGTCCGTGGTGGGTCCGGTGCGACAACTGTGGTTGGTCCGACGCCGCGCTCCGCGAGGTCGTACCGGAGGTTCGAGCGGTGAAGTCAGGCAACGAGGTGTGGCAGCGGTGCCAAGCAGCAGGGATGCCCTACACGGTGATTAGACGATCAGGAAGGAGCTGGGTGTTCGAACTGGACCTCGCGCCACTCGGCTTCTCTGACGAGAAGATCGAGGCGCTTTGGGCACAGAGGCACGCAAACATCGTTGACAGACTTCTCCACCAGCTGCTCAGTACCGGCCGGATGACCAGCGCGACGCTCCCACCCGCCAGCTACGTGCACGGCAGCGGCATCCAGGACGAACCAGAAGCGCGTTTGATCGCAGGACTTGTCAATGACGGCTTCCTCGGTAATGACAGCACTATTCGCCGGGCGCTCACGATCCTGGACAACGACGCCGGGTGTTGACACTGCAGGACGACATCACCCGACGCCCCTTCAACACCAGCCACCCGCCGAGCTGCCAGATCCGTGGCCATTTGCTGGTCTGGCTCTGCGGAGTCCGCGGTTGGAGCTTCGCCCGGACGGCGACGGCAGGCTGCGCGAGTTGGCTGCTCGGCGCTCAGGATGCGCACCTCGGAGAGGAGATGCAAATGGGTTCCCCATGGACGGAAGAATGCCCCGATGAACTGTGCCACAACACGATGCAGTCGTATTGGCAACGACGGACCGAATTGCACCCCGACAACTGACGGCTCATGCTGCGTCCTTGGGCGACAGACGAGCTGAAGCCCCGTTTCCCGGATCAGGGCAACGGGGCTTCAGGCTTGCGAAAGGCTTACGACTTAAGGGAGTTGGGCGTTCTGAACGCCTGCCCACGCGGCTAGGCGCGCCACCGGATCTGCACGACGGCGTGCTGTCGCGAGGTTTCGGATCGTCTCGTGAACCATCGGGTGGTACTTGGCTTGCTGCGGAGCGATTTCCTTTGCTTTGTACAGGCTCTGGGTGGCCTTCTCATGATCGCCGTGCAGTAAAAAGCCTCGCGCTACGTCGATCCAGTGATGCCCGGATCGTTCACGCTGGGTATTCGTGGGGATCTCGAAGCGCTCGGAACGCTTCACCGCTTCAGTGCCGTCGAGCGCTTCAACTGCGAGTCCCACTGACCAGATGTTGACGTTCGTCGGCCCGAAGCACAGGCGGTAGTCATCGCGGTCGATTCCGAGCCGCTGGGCGGCTTCCTGGGCTTCCTGCCAATGGGCGTCAGCGCTGGCGAGGTTTCCGGATCGGGCAGCGGCCAGGCCGGACTTGAGGTGCAGGCTGCCCCACACGGCTATCGCCGGCGCATCGTCACCGCGGACTCGGTCTTCGATTCGCGCACGACTCTGTTCAAGCAGTCGGAGGGCGCTGCCCCAGTCGGCTGCACCTATCATCTCGCCTGCGCGTTGGTAGTGTCCAACTAGGACAGCGAGTTCGTCACCGCTGCGTTCGGCCGCCCACTCATAACGGTCAACCGCAAGCGACGACAGGTCGATGTAGCCGAGCTTGTATGCGGCCTGACTTGCCGCGTAGTACGCCTCGGCAAGCAGCCAGTACGCCTGCTCTTGATCGGTACCTGAACTACTCCAGGCCTTCGCCCGTAGTTCGGCCAGTAGGCCGGGAAGTTCAGCGCCGAGGGCGTCCAGATTGACTGCGTGACGGTGGCCGGATGCATGGGCGACAGCGGCGGCCAACTGATCCATTGGCCGGGGGCGAACCGACTCATCCGGTGGAATGTTGTAGGCCGCAAGCTCCCGCCTCAACGGCGGAATCGTGGAATGCACTCGGTGTTCGGCCCGGCTATGGCGGTGCTCAAAGGGTTGTCCGAGTAGGTCGGCGACCCCGGTATTCAGAGCCCGTGCCACTGCCGAGACGAAGGCTGGCGATGCTGGAGCCCTGCCCTGCTCAACCTTGCGAACAAGGGATGCGGAGAGGTTGGCCCTCTCGGCCAGGCGCTCCTGTGTAAGCCCTGCCAGCTTCCGTGATTGGGCGACTCGTCGTCCTATGCCGTCTTCTGGCTGGTCCATCACGCTGCCCTCCGGCTGTCGGTCGCGTGCTTACACGGCATTTTACCGCCTCCACCCCGGTCTCGATCTTTGTCAATTTTTTGTCAGTTCACGCCCGTGAGTAGTCATAACGTCACGGTTTGTATCTGCACGGTAGACCCACGGGGAGGTCGCCATGAACACAACGGAGCTGATCAGCACGCCAGCCGTTGGTCAGGATCGCGTGCTCCATCGGTAACAGGACCGCCGGCCGCGTTGTACCCCCAGGTGGCGTGGCCGGGCGATGAGGCGGGCGGCGCAGCGTCGAGTCCAACGGAGCTTCCAGGACTCCCAGACTCCGCGCGCCGCCCGCCGCCCCTCAAACAGATCGAGGTGAGCGATGACTCTGCAATCCCAACGCCTGTTCATCACGTGGTTCACGAGCGGCGCCGACGGCCGCAGCCATGCGGTCACCGACGAGGAGGCGACACAGGCATGCCACGGCGGGCGGGACGCCCGGGCAGTCTGCGGTCACTCGGTCACGCCGGTCTCGCTGATCGTCCCCCCAGGCGGACGTTGCCCTCGGTGCGAACTCTACGTTCGGGCCCGCGCCACGATGACCGGCTTCGATCTCCAGTCGGACCGGCGTCGTCATAGCCACCGCAAGTCGCTCTGGTGCGGCGTCTGCTCCACAGACGTTCTGGTCGGTCCGTCACTCCGTGTGCCCCCCGAACGGACTGGCCAGAGCCCGGCCACGGTGGGCCTGTCGCGGTGAACCCCCCGACACCGGCAGGCCCGCCGTGTACCACCACCCCAAGGAATGCTCATGCCGCCGACTCCATTCACCAGCGAAGAAGCCCCCCACCACGACGCCCTCCTGCGGGCGATTGACGCAGGGTTCCAATTCCTGCACCTGAGCGATGGCGAAGGCCAGGAGCTCGCCGCGATCTACGCCGAGCGGTGGTGCAGCTACGGCGTGGTCGAAAGCTTCACGATCCGCGGGATGAACGAAGCCAGCTCGGCGCGGATCAGAACCGAGGACTATCCGGACGGCGACCCGTTGTGGCAGCACACTGGGAGCGTCGAGGCGGTCATCACCGAGCTGCTGGCATTGCCGCCGCACGGTTTTCCCGGAGCGCCGACGATCAGCCGACGTAGGTTCAGTGGCCTGTTGCTGCTGCCCGGACCTCTCTGATGCCCGGTAGGCCGGTGGTCATCGTGGGTAGGCATGCGGCCGATCGGGCACCCGACGGCTTGGTAAGTGCCTGGTCCGGTGACCTCAGTGGCGACCTGCCGACGCAGGTCTTGCCGCAGGTGGAGGAACGCCCACTCCACCGGAGTTTTGCGGCGGCGACTCGACCGCAGCTGATGCAGATCTTCGAAGGACTGCGGCGGATTCTCTGAGCCAGCAGTCCGGGACTTCCTCCGGGCAGGCAACGGCGCCTGAACGGAGGTAGGCAGCGCTGGCAACTCGCGCCGGCGTGAACAACGAGCAACGAAAGGAGGGAAGCAGATGGGCGAGCAGAGCAACCTGGTGCTCGGCGTGAAGAACGTGTCGGTCGTACGTGACCGCGTGGACCTTTCGCACGGGGACCCGTCCAAGTCCGGCGGTGGCGACGGGCACGGCGATCAGGGCGGAGACGGGCTGAACATCCCGGAGTAACCGCGAAGTGACGGTGGGCAGACCGAGGCGCGCTCGTCGGTCTGCCCACCTTTCTTACAACTGGAGGGATTTGTGCACCACATTCTGATCGAGTCGATCGAGAAAGCATTGGGATGGAACGATTCTCGACCGCTCGGAACCGGGTTCGCTCATGGCCGCATGTGCGATCCCAAGGTGTGCCAACGGATACTGACGCCGACGCGTCTGCTGGATGTCATCATGCGCCGGGCGTTGGCATTTCCCCAATTCCGGGTGTTCCAGCACGGTGAAGAACTGCACCCGGACCGGTACCTGCGCAACACGGTGACCCGCCGTGGGCAGAGCTTGTCGATGGCGCGCATGGAACGTCTCTCGCGGTTCCTCACCGACGGCTGCACCGTCGTGCTGGACACGCTCGACTCGTTCGACCCCACGATGGAGATCGCCTGCCAGGCGTTGCAGTGGTGGTCCCGCGAGCTGGTGCAGGTCAACACCTACCTGACCACCGCCGACGCTGCGGGGTTCAATCTGCACTGGGACGACCATGACGTCCTGATCGTGCAGCTCGGCGGCGAGAAGTCCTGGGAGGTGCGCGGCACCAGCCGCGTTGCTCCGATGTACCGAGACACCAAACACTCCGGTGAGCCGCCCGAGGAAATCGTGTGGTCCGGCACTATGCGGGCCGGGGACGTCATGCACATCCCGCGCGGCTACTGGCACCAGGCCACCCGCACCGACCGGGCCGGCGACAGTGCGGGCTACAGCCTGCACGCCACGTTCGGCTTCGTGAAGCGCACCGGGGTGGACTGGCTGTCGTGGGTCGCAGACCGATCCCGCACCGACGAAGCGTTCCGGCACGACCTGGACCGCGACGGCGGCTCGGCCGCGCTCGCCGCGCGCGTTCCGCAGTTCCTGGCCGAGTACCCGCAGGAGGTGTTCCTCGCTACCCGCGAACAGGAGCGCCCATCGAGGCGGCACGTCAGGACGGGCGGGATGTTCGGGCCAATCACCGACGTCGTGTGCGTGACCGACTTTCCACCGCGCATCGACGTCACTGACTCCGCGGTCGAGGTCTTCGCGGTGGGCAAGCAACTGACCTTCGCTGCCAGGGCCGAACCGGCGCTGCGCCGGCTGCTGTCAGGTAACCCAGTGAACGTTCAGCAGGTCGCTGAGGCAACGGGAGTCGACGCCGCAGTGCTCGCCAGGACCCTCCTCGATGAGGGGCTGTGCGGCGAGTTGACCGACGAACTGGCAGCGGGCTACATCGGCGCGGGTTCACGCACCCCGTAGCTCAGCAAGGAGAACGTCCGCAGCCGCCCGTGCGGGTTCCGACAGGGGGGTCGGCGCTCCGCGACGGGCGGCAACCCGGATCGCGTTCGCGCACTGCAACAGTTTCGCGAGCTTGCCCGAACGGGTCTCCAAATCAGCGGCGAATTCGTGTTGAACCCGCGCAGCCAACTGGGGATCAGGCAGTGCCGACTGCCACAGAGTCGCGGCATCGTGCCCACGCGGAGCCGCGCCCCAGTCCTCCCAGTCGATGATGTGGCCCTCAACGGAGAGGTTTCCCCAATGCAGGTCCGTGTGCGCGGTCGTCCACTCGTCCACGACGGTATCGACGCCATCGAAGACTTCGTTGATCCTCTTGGTGAGGTGAGCTTGGCTCATACCGACCCGTTCGGTCGGGTGCGCCCCCAGCGCGGCCAGCGACTCACGCAAGCCCATCCACCATGGATCCGGAAGCGTCGTGGCCGTCGCAAGATCGCCCACCACAGGGGCGGTGATCAGCTCGACCTCGTCCACGCGCCACACGACATCCCTAGCCGGATCGGACCACGTAGCGCTCTGGAACCACTCGGGCTTCTTGACCCCACGAATCGTGGCCGCGGCTTCCAAGCCGATCCACACCGCGCTATTGATCCGCCACCGCTGTCGGCGTTCCACTCTCGCCCAAGTGCCGTTGCTGGTGCGGAACCCCTCCGTGGCCCCGTGTTCTCCGTACACCACGGACGACCGATCGAGCCGCACGTCCAACGCTCGTTCGGCACGGTCAAGCACGTCTTCGTGCCGGTTCTCACGTACGTCGAAAACCGCAGACGACTGCGTAGCCGTGACGACAGGGGCGGTGGTGTCGGCCATGCAGGTCAACGTACCAACGCAACACCACAACCGTCGCCCTCGGTTCTGACCAGCAGTAGTCCTTCAACTGCGGAGCGGCGTCAGGGGCCTCCGGCATGATCCCGCCCATGTCTGCCGTGGAGGACGTGGGCCAGGCACTTGGCATGGTGCTTGCCAAGCTCGCCGACGCGGCGGAACAAATCAACTTCGCTCTGCTCGCCTGGGACGAGGCCGAAGCTGGCCTCGCGGTGCTGGACGGAACCAACGACGTCGAGGCACAACAGGTTCTGGCGGAATACGGCGTGGCCTGTGACCAGCTCATGCAGGCGCAGCAGGTGCTTGGCCGCTGCTCTGATCAGATCAGGACGTACGGGAGCAGCATCGGAGCGAGCCCAGCGCCCACGACGGGTACTTCCTCCGGTAGTGCGCGTGCCAAACCTGACGGCCGTGCGCGTTCGGCCCCTCCTCGCCCCTCCGCCGATCTTCCTCGTGAGCAGCCTGCCGCGGCCGGTGCGTGGGACCATGTTGTCGGGGATGCGCCGAATCCGGCAGACATCCATCTCCCGGAACTTGAGGGAATTCACATCCTCGACGGCGGAGCTGATGATACGGGTGGTCATTTTTACGGCACGGGAATCCCGTTTAAGACCGAGTTCCCCGAGTCCTGGGACGACGCCAAGATCCTCGAATCGGTCGAGGATGTAGCCAAGAACCCGGACAGCCCGCCAGTGCTGTCCGATAGGAGCGGGAACTACAGAGTCCGCGGAACCAGGGATGGTGTGGAGATCGAGGGCTATGTGACCCCCGGTGGACAGGTCAAAACTGGTTTCCCCGTACGTGGCGAGGGCGTCGTTCAGAACGATAAGTTCGGCAACCCGCACCCGGTACTCTGAAAAAGTGAGCGGAGACCACACGACGATGGACACAGCCCAGCAGGCGGCCCTCGGGCTACTGGAACAGCTCTCCGATCGCCTCCCCAAGCGTCGGCTGGCCCCGTACCGCGCACTCGGTGAAGCCGGCGAGACGGCTCAGCTGCTCAACGAAATTTGCAAAATGCTGGTCGCTCGCCACACTGAAGTGACACCTGCAGAGAAGGAGGCGCTGACGCGGCTGCTGGATACCGTCCCTACCGGCGACTATGACTACCTCCGTAACCGTGACAAGACCTTGGCGGCGATCGAGGTCGCCGATCAGCCGCGGGTCGTCACCCATGAGGACCTGCGCAAGCTCAGTGCGGATTCGCATGCCCTTCTGGAGCGTCTGGCCGATCGCCTCCCACCAGACCGGCTGGAGGAGTACCGCACCCTGAGTCATGTCGGTGAGTGGTCGATGCTGGTCGACTTGTTGTCGGCGAGCCTGGTTACCCGGCAGATCCCGGTCAGCCCTTCCGAACGGGACGCACTCGCCGCTCTGCTGAACTGGTTCCGCCCGGCCGCGGTTACCGATCTCGCATACATCCGCGACCGCGAGAACACCCTCGCCTCGTTGAACGTCACCGACCAGCCCTGAGCGGCTTGGCAGCGACCTGCCGCGAGCCCGTTCTGGAAGCACCGCGAAAAGATCCCTGCCGAAGATTCCGGCCCGAATCTCTGCGTCAACAGCCAACTTTGAATGAATCAGCAACGTAGGTTCATTACGGAGTTGATCGCCGCTCGCTGGTCCTTGATGCGGACGTTGTAGCCCTCGGCGGCACGCCACGCAACCCCTAAGCCCGCCGAGAGCATCAAGAAGCCGAGGGAAGGAACCGCACCGTATTAGATCATCACAGGCAAAAAGGGCCCAACAGAGCTACCGGCCGCCGTTGGCGCACACCGCACTAACCCAACCTGATCAGCTGGTCATGCGGGCAGCATTCACGCCGTTCACCGACACCAAGGCTCCTGCAAGCCGCCCCTGGGAGGCTGCCGAGATCAGCGCGGCACGAAACCTAGCTTCATCATCACCGTAGCTGGCCAACCTAGCTCCTGTAACCAGCAGTACGACTCGGCGCCTGTCCCGCGCGGCCGACAACCACTCCTCCCCCAGCGGAACAGGTTTGGTTGCTTCCTGCCATGACCACCAAGTCCGACCAGGGCGTGTGATCGTCACCATTTGACTCTGCTTGACCCGCACCATCCACCGCAGTCGCTGCACCGGCGCCGGCCCAGGCAATTCGACCAGTGAAAACCCGCTTTCCCGCATCTCCGCCACACAGGAATCAGCCGGAGTTGCCGTTCCCTCTGACCACACCCTGAAATTCGCGCTCGGAACCACAATCACGGCCGGATACAGCACTCCATCGAGTTCAAGGCAGGTCGTGAACACCTCATCAGGCAGACCCGAACCACGAGCCTTGCCCGCCCGAGCCCATTCCTCGACCTCGCGTCGGCTATGTATCGCGCTAGGGCCGCACGCTGCGTGTACCCGCCCCAAAGCACCCAGCGTCCCCTCATTGTTGGCCAAGAGCACCACGGCCGAGGTCTCATCACGGCCCATGTCACCGGGCTGCCCGCACCGCAGACATTGATACATCGGGTGCTCGAACAACTCGCCGGAGCGCAACAGCGCCCGCTCATGATCGCTAAGCCACTCAGCGACCTCACCTGATACAAACGGCTCCACCCGCAAGATGGTGCCAGACCCCGACAGCCCAGCCATAGCGCGACGGCCATGCGGCACCTCGAAGGTGAGATCGGCCAGCGGATCGGATCGCCGGGAACTACCAGGCGGTGTCGCGACGGAATCCGCTGCTCCAGCACACGCGGTGTCGTCGTCGCGCTCACCATTGCTGCCTGTCAGCAACCGCGACCATCAGGTCGTTCATAAAGGCTCGGCCAAGCAGGCGAACCGAACCTGGGATTTCTTGGCGAGAACACACGTTGGTGCCCGGGAAGCATCCGCGCCAGGCACCAACAACGTGCGAATCTTAGTTTTGGTTCTCGTAGGCTTCGACGACCTCGGCAGGAATGCGGCCCCGGCCGGAAACCTGCATCCCCCGATTCCGGGCCCAATCTCGGATATCCTGGTTTCGTTCGCGGTCGGCCGCGGTCGGCCGCGGTCGGCGTCGTAGAGGGGTTGCCGGCCTTGGCGGCGGCGCTTGCGGCCACCGGTCTTCTGTGCGTTGGCCACGAAAGACGCCAGCGAGTCGCGGAGTTTGGCGGCGTTTTCGATGGACAGGTCAATTCGCGAAGATTCCCGGGTGCGTCTGTGCATGTCGGTGACCGGGTCGGCGAACCTCGTGGTGAACGCGTGGACGGCGGACATGGCAGACCTGATGAACATGCAGGACAGCCTCGAACGCCTGCTGCCCCAGGGCGGCATCCTGAACAGCTCGGTGATCCTGCGGACGCGCAAGCGGGTCGGTTGGCTGATGCACCCGGACGGCCGCTGCACCGGCGAGGTCATCCCGCTTTCCGGGCCGCTGACCGAGCTCCCGAGCTGAAAGCCGGGCGCGGGCGCGGAAAACGCCCCTGCGCCCGGGCGGTCAGACCTGGCCAGCGCCGGGGCGGCCGTTCTCGATCACGAAGCGGGCGCGGTCGCGGATGGGCGAACCGGGGGTCTCGACGTAGTCAATGACGCGGAAGTCGGCCTTCCACTCGGAATGCGTGATGGTGTTGCGGACGTAGCCGCGATTGCGGTTGATGAACTTGATGTGCGGGTTCTCCTGGAGCTGGACCGCGTCGGTGGGGTTCTGGTCGACGCCGTTGCCGTTGGAGGTGATCGAGGTGCCGACCAGCTCGGTGGCCACGGTCGCCGAAGCCGGGTCATCGAAGTCGGCCTTGATGTCGGCGACGTAGTTGGCGTGCACGTCGCCGGTGATCACGACCGGGTTGGAAGCCTTGGCCAGCTGGTCGCGCACGAGGTTGCGCTCCACCACGTAGTTGTCCCAGGCGTCGTCGCTGAAGGAGTCGTCGTCGCCCGCGGTGAAGTCGCGCTGCGAGAAGAAGACCTGCTGCGCCAGCACGTTCCAGCGGGCGGTCTGGCCGCCCAGGTTGCGCAGCAGCCAATCGCGCTGGTCGGCGCCCAGGATCGTGCGCTCGGGGTCCAGTCGCTTGGCCTGGTCCTGGAAGTCACGATACTGACGGGTGTCCAGCAGGTGGAAGTCCACCAGGTCGCCGAAGGCCAGCCGGCGGTGGATGCGGATGTTCGGGCCCGACGGGCGCTGCGTCGAGCGCAGCGGCATGTTCTCGTAGTAGGCCTGGAACGCCTCGGCGCGGCGCTGACGGAAGACCGCCGGGTCCTGGTCGGGCTCGCTGTCCGGCTGGGAACGGTCGCCGGCCCAGTTGTTCTCCACCTCGTGGTCGTCGAAGACGACCACCCACGGGAAGGCGGCGTGCGCGGCCTGCAGGTCCGGGTCGGTCTTGTACTGGGCGAGCCGCGTGCGGTAGTCGGCGAGGCCGAAGATCTCGCGCGCGGGTACGTGCGCGCGGCCGATGGTGCCCTTGGCGCCGCTCTCGTAGATGTAGTCGCCGAGGAAGGCGACCAGGTCGAGGTCCTCCTCGACCATGTGGGAGTAGGCGCTGAAGTGGCCGACGGGGTAGTTCTGGCAGCTGGCGAAGGCGAACGCGAACCGGTCGAGCCGCGCGCCGAAGCGCGGCGCGGTCTTCGTGCGGCCGACCGGGCTGAGCTCGCCGTCGACCCGGAAGCGGTAGAAGTAGTCGGTGGCGGGCTCGAGGCGGTCGAGCTCGACGTGCACCGAGTGGGCGGATTCCGGCCGAGCCATCTCGGTGCCGGCGGCCACGACGTGGCGGAACTGCTCATCGGTGGCGACCTGCCACTGCACCGGCACGATCCGGTCGGACATGCCGCCGAGCCCGTCCTCGGCGAGCGGGTTCGGGGCCAGTCGGGTCCACAGCACGACGCCGGAGGGCAGCGGGTCACCGGAAGCGACGCCGAGCGAGAACGGGGAGCGGATCGGCCTGACTCCCGCGCCGGGGGAGGCGCTGGCGACGGCACCTAGACCGGTGCTGCCCAGCGCTGCCGCGCCGAGGGCTGCCGTGCCGGCTAACAGGACCTTGCGGCGGGACGGGGTTGCTTGGCTGGGGCCGGGATTCTCTGACATGTGCCACCTGTTCGGCAGTGCGCGGTCCGCACGGCGTGCGTCCACGCATGATCGGGAAATTCGGACGAACGGTAGTTCCGCCAGATGGCCGACAGACGAACCAGCGTTGTCCCCCCGATGTACCTGAGGGGTAGGGACTGACGTCCCGCAGCGGGCAACCCCCAAGATCGCTGGCGGCTCATCCGCTGACGGGCGCGTCGACGTCCAGCGAGATGCCTGGCGTCGAGGGAGCAGGTGAACGCGTCCACTGAACGCCCGTGTCGTCCGTCTTCTGGTCCACTCCCGCCCCGGTTGACGGCTGCTTTCGCGCCGTTGACCGCGCCACCAAGTAACAGGGCGGCCGTCAGAAGGGCGATCCCCACGATCGCGCAGCGCGCTCCCCGGTGGTCAGGTTCGCAAGCGGGGTAACCGGGACAATCTCCCTAGTACTCCCACTCCTCGTACCTTTCGTCGTCTGCTGCCTGCTGCCATGCCCTTTCGATTTCGTTGATCACGTCGCCAATGCAGGCCCCGTTCAGCCACCACCAATGCATGAGCTCGATGTGCTCGGTTTTGGTGAAGAAGTGGACGAGGCGTTCGACGCCGTCGCCGATCCAGAGCGGACGCGCCCACGGCTTCAACTTCTCGACGGAACGTACCGCGCGCTCCTCGTGCGGATCAGCGACCGGGACTACCACGCCCGGACGCCTCTGGAGCGCCGAGTGCGTCCGGATCGCCGCGAGTGCCCGGCGATCGTGCTCATCCAATGCCGCCGTGCTCCCTCACCGATCGTTCCCAGCGGGCGCGGGAGTTCGCCCGCCAGCGCCGGATCAGCTTCCGGATTCGGCGGATCACCGCCGTCCCCGCACGAAGCTGAGGTGCTTGACGTGGGTCCGGGTCCCGGTCCGCTCGAACGCCTTGGCCAATCGGAGCGCGATGGACACCGACCGGTCGTGGCCGCCCTGGCAGCCAAGTGCGACCGTCACCAAGGGATGCCCTCGGGTCTCAGCGGCTGCGACCATCGGCCCGAGGACATCGAGCAGCGCGTCGAACCACACCGCAACGCCGTCCTGGGCGAACACCCACTCCTTCACCGGGGCGTCCAAACCGGACAGATCGTGGAACTCCGGCAGGTGCCAGGGGTTGGGAATCCAGCGGACGTCGACCGCGAGGTTCGCCTGCGGAACCGGCGTGCGGTTGAACCCCCAGGTGAGTACCTGCAACACGACTGGGATTTCTTCGCTCACCGGGTGCCGTCCACAACCATCACACCGGGGCAGCCCTCGTACTGGCATTTCCCCCGGCAGGGCAGCGTCCCGCCGTAGATCTCGGAGAACCCCAGATCGGCCAGCCAGTCACACCAAGTGTCGACCTCGTAGTCCCAGCGGGGCACATCGAACTCGCGGAAGCCGGGCGCGAGGTGGGAGAACACCAGCCGCCCGCCGGGGCGCAACCGGTCGGCGATGGCTGGGAGGAGCTGGTCAGGGTTGGTGAACCAGATTTCCCTATTGAATGTGCATGTTGATGCTGTTCGAGAAGGGAACTCAGTGGCGAGTTGGCGGGTGTTTTGGGTACCGCAGAATGCGACACGAGCCGGAGTGCGGCGGCGGTTGCTGAAGGGATGGGACGACTTGCCTGCCAGGGAAGAGCAGGTTGGGGTTCGGGCAGGAGACCCGGTTTTCCTGTCACCGGACCACCAGGTCGATCCTCTACTCACCCTGTACGGACAATCACGCAAGTTCCGTAGATACACCACGGAAACCCGCCGAAACTACGTCACGGATATCAGCTTGTTTCTCACGTTCCTGTGGAGCCGTGACCGAGCATGGACCGACGCCACACAGCGCGATCTGGAGGACTACGAGCACTGGCGCCGATTCGCCGAGAACAACCCCATCCAGATCGGCGGATCGAAGTGGGATCGAGAACTGGCGGCCTTGACCAATCTGTACCGGTGGGCGGTGGCGAATCGGCATGTCGCGCGCAACCCGGTTGCGATGAAACAAGTACTCGGTCGCGATGGGACGGTGTCGACCATGCCGCTGGCGAGGGCCAAGGATGCCCGGCGCAGCAACGTGCACTGGCTGACGCCACGAACCTGGCGGCGGTGGATCGACGTCGGGCTCCGGGGTCACACCCGCGACGGTGTGCCGGAACCGGGATGGATCGGTCGCCTGGAGGACCGAAACGTGGCGTTCGTGCGGCTGCTGACCAGCTCGGGCCTGCGCCGGGCCGAGGCCGGGTCGTTGCTGGCCTTCGAAGTGCCGACACGACGACTGGATGGTGGCCGGTACTACCGAGGGCAGGTCGCCGCTGAGGTGACGCGCTCGAAAAAGCCCAGGACGTTCTACGTTGCTGCGGACGCGATCGGCGACATCGAGACATACGTGGACTCAACGAGGGCCTGGGCCGTGAAGCAGGCCCAGAAGAAGGGCCGTTACGACCACCTGCCCGAGATACGAGTGGTTACCGAGGTCACCCGGCGGATCAAGCCGGTCGTGCGTTGGCGCAGCCGAGACGGCGTCGCCGGTGAGAGGGCACTCGACGACCTTACGGCCCGAGAGCGCATGGTGCTGTTCACCGAGGGCCCGCGGGGACCGGAGCCGCTGTGGCTATGGCTCAACGAGCAGGGCATGCCCTTCCAGATCCATTCGTGGGATGGGGTCTTCACCACGGCGAACCAGCGCTGTGCGCGGATCCTGACCCCACCGCGCCAGCAAGGCTTCGACCCGCACAAGGTCTATGCCCCGTATGCGACACCCCATTCGGCACGTCACAGCTTCGCCCTCTACATGTTGGTCGTGCTGAACACGCTCATGGACGAGAAATACGGGCTGACGCCGGAGGAACGCCGCGACTTCCGGCAGCTCTACGGGGACCCGTGGTTCATGGTGCAGAACCTGTTAGGACATGCCTCCAGAGAAACGACCGTGGACCGATATTTAGCTCCCGTGGCGGACTTGCAACTGCGGTCGATGCTGACCGGCGCCACCGAGACGATCACGGCACCAATGCCTGAACTGGATGCGGTGTTTGCCCGCATCGCGCGGGAATCGGTGGGCATCCAAGATCTTGACGACCGACTGCACCCCTCGGCTGGCGGCGCCGAGTGAGCCCCCGTGGACACAAGGCGTCCCTGCCGCCAGCCGACCACACCCGCCCCGAATATCTAGCTCCAGACGGGCTGGTCGTGCATCACTACAATCGCGACGGCCGGATCAAGGACTACGACTTCTCCACGCTACAGGCCGCCGGGCCGATGCAACGCTCGTTGGCCGCGCTGTTTGCTTCCCGCTGCGTCCCGCATCGCTGGTCTACCCACAGCACGTCCAGAACGTACTGGTTCTCTCTGGTGCCGTTCGTCGAGTTCTTGGCACGACAGAAACATCCGCCTCGCGACCTGGATGAACTCACCGTGGCCCAGGTGCGACAGTGGCGCGAGAACGCACTGAAGTCGGGCAGCACCTTCGCATTCCGCGTGATCGCCGGCCTGCTGCAGACGGATCCCCGGTTGCAGACGGGTCCGGTGGCCGACGAGCTCGCCAGGCGCGTGCTGAGGTTGCCGAGCACGACGCAGTCCTACAGCGAAGCGGAGTTCGACCGGATCGTGGTGGCAGCCCGTCGGACGTTTCGTACCGCACTGCTGCGGATCGAGGAGAACGCCCACCACCTGGCCCAATGGCACAATGGCGCCTTCACCGAAGGCAGTCTTGACTGGGTGCTGGGTGAAGGACTGGATACCCTGGCTCGCACCGCGGACCTCCCCAAATACACTGGGAAATCCAGTAGCCGAACCCTCATTGCCAAGTACGCCAAGGCATTCGACGGAAGCAACGCCATACGCACCTGGCAACGGCTGTTTCTTTCACGGACGGAAGCGACTGCGCTGGGAGTGCTGCTGCTGGCGGAGTACGGGTGGAACCTGTCGGTGATCAACAGCGCCAAAGTGCCTCGTGCGTCCCCAGACCCGGGAGAAGACGGCACCCCGACCTACCGCATCCCGCTGGAAAAGGCTCGTCGCGGCCCAGGCGAACACTATGAAACCCGGAACGTCACTGACGACGCCGCCGCCTCACGGGGACGCCTGATCACGCAGGCTTTAAGCGCTACCCGCTTCGCCCGCGCCATCGTCGAAACCCTCGCTCCTGGAACCGACCGCATGATCGTCTGGCGGTCCAATCGGGTTAGTCAGGAGAGCACAGATCAGGATCATCATCCACCAGTGGGCCCCTTCCGCTTCGGCGTCGCCGCCGCTTCCGGTGCAGATTGGGCACGGCTGGAGGGGTTCAGCGGCTCCCCGTTTCGCCGGGGGCGGCGAACGGTGATCGCACTGGACCGCAGGGAGGCGAGCCAGCATTCCCAGGACACCCACGACCGCGACTACGCCTTGGTTGACAAGCGAGTCCAAGCCGATTCAATCGAGGTCATCGCGGCCGGCGCTCAGGACGCCGCCGACCGCGCCCGCAGCGCTTTCCTGGTCGCCGAACTGCGCGAGGAGGTCAGTGCGACGGACGTGGAGACCGCCACAGCGGACTGCTCGGATTTCAACAACAGTCCCTACCCAGCGCCCGGTGGTGGCTGTGGCGCGTCGTTCCTAATGTGTCTGGCCTGCACGAACGCACACGTTCACCCGGGCCATCACGCCCGCTTGGCCCACTTGCACCGCGCACTGTCCAACCTCCGATCGGTCCTGGAGCCCGCAGCATGGGATGCCGACTGGGGCGACGCCCACGCCCGCCTTGAGGACCTCAAGGACAGGCTCGGGGAGGGCATCTGGGCCCAGGCGCTGTCCAAGGTCACCGATGCCGACCGCGACCTCATCGACCACCTGCTGACCGGAGCCCTCGACACGTGAGCACCGCACTGGAACCCGATCCCTACCGCCTACCCCTGCCCGCTCCGCACAGCCCGGTCGTCCTGCCTCACCTGGTCGCCCCGGTGCACGCTCACCTCAACGTCCGCTATTCCGACCCAGCCTGGTCGCTTGCCCCACTCACCGAGAACCCCAGCGCCAGTAAGAAGTCGATTCACTGGCGTCGCTGTCCTGACGTGTTCCGGGACGAGCTCCGCCTGGCGGCCTGGACTCTGATCAATGGCCAGCTGCGGCCGACGTTCCTCAAAGGCCGCGGTTCGAACCTGCGAGCTCGTCTGAGTCTCGGCGAAGTCCGCAGCACGATCGCGGAGTGGATACGCCTAGCGAGGTGGTTGGAGTCCCAGGGCATCCACAGCCTCATCCAGTGCGATACCGATGTCCTGCACGACTACGGACAACACCTTCTCGAGTCGTCCATCAGTCGGGCACGCGCACATTCGATCTTGATCGCAGTGACGCGGTTGTGGGCGTTCGACCAGATCAGCGCTCGCCCCAGCGGACTCGGACGACCACCGTGGGAAGAGCGCGGCGCCGACGACTACCTACCTGCGGCGACGCCCGCCGGCGGGGAGAATGCGACCGAACCGCTGGTCGAGCAGACCATGGGACCACTGCTGATCTGGGCGATGCGGGTCGTCGACGATCTCGCCGACGACATCCTCGCAGCCTGGACCGAGCGACAGCGCCTCATCCAGGCTTCCCGCACCAACCCCTCCACCCCTGCCGGGCTGGCCGCCCTGCACTCCTACCTCGACCCCCTGATCGCCGCCGGCGCCGCTCTGCCCACCACGATGCACCAGGGCAAGCACAAGCTGGCCCGCTCTTACATTGGCGGCGTCACCGGCGCATCGGTCAATCAGATGATGGTGTTCGTCAAAAAGGCAGGGCTGGTAGCCACGGCGAGACAACACCCAGGACCGTGTCCGCTGGACGTCCCAGTGACAGGCCGGATCGCAGGGAAGCCGTGGTGCGACGCGCTCGACTTCGGCGAAGCACCCGAGCTGCTGCGACACCTGGGAACAGCCGCGTTCATAGTCTGCGCATATTTGACCGGAATGCGCCCGGGCGAGGTCCTGGGCCTGCGGACCGGGTGCTGCCCCGATCCGGAACCCGACGCGGACGGCAAGGTCGGACGGCACCTGATCCGCAGCCACGAATACAAAACCGCCACCGACGAGCATGGCAATCACCAGTCCGCTGGCGCGGAACGCGAGGTCCCGTGGGTGGCCATCACCCCCGTGGTCAACGCCATCCGCGTCCTGGAACGCATGGTCCCTAACGGAGACCTCCTGTTCGACCACAACGCCCACGACCGGGCGAAGCCCGACACCGGCTCTATCAAGCCAGCCGCACTCCGGATACGGACCGACGACTTTGTGGCCTGGGCAAATAAGCAAGCAGCCGCACTCGGGTTGACCAGTGAGACCATTCCCGCCGATCCCCACGGCACCATCGGTACCGCCCGATTTCGCAGGTCTCTGGCCTGGCACATCGCTCGGCGTCCCAACGGCTTGGTGGCTCTCGCTATCCAGTACGGGCACCTGCGCACGATGGCCGTTACCGAGGGATACGGGTCGCGCAGCCGCCGCGGCATCCACGAGCTTATCGACATCGAGACCGCCCGCGCAGTTGCCGACACCGTGGCCAACCTCCACAACCACCTCGACACCGGCGGCGGTATCTCCGGGCCCGCGGCTCGACGCGCCATCAAAGCGGCAAACACCGCGCCGCGCTTCGCCGGCACGACCATGACCGCTACCACCGCCCGCCGCTTGCTGGCCAACGAAGACGCCATGATCTACGACAATCCACACGCCTTGCTGCTCTGCCACTACAAACGGGCACAAGCGCTGTGCCACCGCGAAGAAGTCAAGGACACCCCCAGCCTCGACCGCTGTGTCCCCGGCTGCGGCAACATCATCCGCACCGACCAGCACGCAACCCAGCTCCGCGCCCGCGCTGATGTCTTCGACGCGCGCGCCGCCCACACTCCCAAACCGGTCGGCGACCGGCTCCGCGCCAATGCCCGCAAGCTAAGCGCGTACGCCGACACCCACGACCGAACGCGAACCAGCCTCAATGGAGACGCCGATGACTCCCGTACCCGATGAACGTGACCGCATCCGCACTGCGATCCAGCGCATCTTGAGCGGTACACCTGAACGCTCCAACGGTGCACTCACCATCGTCGCCCTCGCACTGGAAGCCGACGTCCCCCGAAACGCTCTTACGCAACGACATCCCGATCTGAAAAGCGAGTTCTACACGAGAGTTCAGGAGCGCGGCGCCACATCTGATGTCGAAATCCGCCTACGAGCAGAGATTGCCAAGCTCAAGGAAACAATCTCCAACAAGAACAAAGAACTTGGTCAGCTCCGCGCCGATGTTCCCGCCCTCGTTCGAGTTGTCAACCAGCTCACGCTGGAGAACCAGCAGCTCCGGGACGCACTCGCGGGCTCCCGGTCCAACATCCTCCCGTTCATCAACCGGCAAACATCCCGTTCGAACGACTGACCATATCGCTGATCAGATGAAGGGCAGGCAAGGCATCACGGGAAGTGTCAGCTCGATCGACGGGCCTGGACAACCAGGGTACCCACGTGGTCTTTTGCAGGAGCAGGATCCACACGAGGCTGAACACTGACGAAACCTGTGCGGGGGTTTGCTCCCGCTCTGGCTGCCGCTGTCGACCTTGTTGTCAGCCTCCCGCGTGTTTCTTGCCGCGCCGGTGGCGCGCCGAGGCTCTACGGGTTCATGTCATCGTGGATCACTACTCGCGACAATTCGATCAAGCCGCCAGCTGCTTTCCAGTAGTGCAGGCGGCGTGCCGCTGGCGCGTTGCGCTGGACAGCCGCCCGCTGGCAGATTGCCCCATCGCCTCGGATTACGGGCCGTCCGCCGACGTCGCGCAGCGGGTGCGTGCCGTGGTCGTCTCGCCCGGTAAGGAGATCGACGACGACGTCAACGATCTTGGACGGATCCAGGCCTTCGATGCTCTGCAGCGTTTGCAGGAAGTCCGGCCCGATACTGTATGCGGGCAGCGGTCGACTCGGCTTCTCTGGTGCGGGAACTCGCCGTGCCCAGGAGAGGTAGACGTCATGGCGGAATTGCTCTGATGGGTCGGAGAAGAGCGCGCCCTCATCATGACGGTCGCCGCGGTGCCGTGCCCGCATCGAGTTGAGCTGTTTTTTCAGGCTTTGCTGGCGCTTCTCCCCGGTGCGAACTTGGGCACGAAGACGGTCCCGTTCCGCTTCGGCCTCAGCCAGCCGCGTTTCCAGCGTCTGGTTTCGCTGTTCGGGCTGGGCAGGCGCGGCTGCCTGGCCGCCGGGGATGTGGTCATGATCGCCGACGCAGGCCGCTGTGTGTACGTCGTTGATCAGGGCCTCGGTGGTTCGCGCGGCGTCGGCCGGCGTCCAGCACACCCGCAGTGCCGATCGGTACGGATCTTCGGCCCAGGCCAGATCGGTCGGGTACAGCCGTGCGGCAGCGCCGTAGATCTCGGTTCGTGTGGGCAGCAGCCGCGCGAGCTCCCACGTGACGGGACCGGTGGGAATAAGGTAGAGCTCTGCCAGATTCCCGATTTCGGCTGCTAAGAGCGCGAGGTCGGTCCACGGCTTGCAGTGGCCAGCGGGGGTGGAGACCACAACGACCGGCTTTGGCCGGTGGGCGGTCAGCAGCCATTCGCCGAGTCCGGCAGCCTGTTCGGTCGTGGCGACCGTGTGGATGGCCGGGTGGTGGCGTTGCTGGGCATCGCCCACCGGGTGTCCGGTAACGCGCGATGCCGGTGCGGCTGCTGGGGGTTCGGTGCTCTCGTGGGCCACCCGATGCTGGGTGGCCCACTGCGACTGGGTCGTGTTCGTGTTACTCATCGGAGGACGCCTGCTCGATGCCGTTCAGTTCGACCAACATCACGAACTTGCCGACGAGGTACTCCACCATCATGATCGCGCGGGGCAGCACGGCGGTGAGATGGTCAATGGTCGGCAGGCAGTCCGGGGCCGCCACGAGCATGTCGAGGCTGGCGCTGACCACGTCGTCGTCGCTAACGAGCAGGGCAGCACCCTTGCACGTGCTGGTGGTCTCGTTGCAGAGCTCCAGCAGCACGGCACGGTCCATGTCGCACGCGGCGAAGAACCGGGGAAGGGTCAGGTGAAGAAACTCGGGGTCGTCCTCGCAGAGGCCGATGGCGAACCAGAAGGGCTCCCGCTGGAAGGTCATCGCATGTTCGGTTGCCTCGGTCTCCAGCCCCAGGCGGTCGTGCAGGACGGTGCGGTAGCGATCAGCGAGCTGCTGCAGGGTCACGGTGTTGTGTCTCCTTGTTGATCCCGGCCGGGAAGTCCCGCGGCCTGCTTCCCAGCATCGACGGGTTTTTGGTCGGGCATCGGGAGACTTTCCCGCGGTTGGGGCCCCGCGGGTTGGGAAAACCAACGTGCGCCGCCGGGCGGCAGCGCCGTCCGGGTGCCCGTGCGGCGGATAGTGGTTGCCGGGAGCCTTGCTGGGATAGGTGGTTCGGCCGGTTCAACAGCGGTGGTCCACGGCGGTGGTCCACGGGACGTTGCCTTGCTGCGGGCGCGAGAACAGGGCTGAGGGCCCTGTCGCCCGGTGGCCGAGCAGAGGTATGAATTTCCTACCGCGGGGCACGCGGCTCCAACGGTGCTCCTGTGGATACACCAGGCACACCCGCTTCTGGAAGTGATGGGGCGGTGGTCGTATGCCGACCCTACGAGACCTCGCCGACAACCCGGTTCTGGATCTCACGGTGCGGTGTGGATCGGACGCTGCGCTGGACCGCGGCGTCGGTGTTGCGTATGGCAGCGATCTCCTTGACCCGACACCATTTCTGACGCGTGGCGAAGAGTTGCTGTTGCTCACCACTGGCGCGCACATTCCACGAAGCCGGTCCCCGAAGGCTAGAAAGCTTGTGCGGGACTACGTGCAGCGACTCAGAGACTTTGGTGTGGTCGGGCTGGGTTTCGGCATCTGCCTGTATCACCCAAGTATTCCGCAGGAGTTGTGCAGACAGGCCGAAGAGCGAAATTTCCCGGTGCTGGCGGTGCCCTACGATACGCCCTTCCAGGCCATTATTAAGACAGTGTCGCATGCGACCACCTCTGCCACCGACCACCTCGATACCAGTGATAGCCTGGCGGGCTCCTTGCATATTCTTACGAGGGAGGCGCTCAAGGGGGTCAACGCGCTGGCCGAGAGACTCCGCACGCTTCTTAACGAAGCCTCTGTTAACAAAGCCTCGGTGGTAGCCCTCGGGCCGGAAATGAACGTCTTGGCGAACTGTTCGCCGCGAACCGACGCGCAAATTGAGGAGGCGCTCAGGAGGGCTGCCATAAATTTGGAGCAGAATCCTGGCGGGCCGTGCCTCACTTGTATCGATGGCGACGAGTTCAGCACGGTGAAGTTGCGCAATCGCGATCAGACGTTCGGCTATCTCGCCATAGGGCGAGCTGTGCCCTTCACAGGTCCAGAATTCAAGGCCCGTGACCACGCCGTGTCCCTGCTTACGCTTAGGCTTGCGCAGGACGATGTCCTCAAAAACGCATACAATCAACTGCGCACGGCCGTGTTCCGGATGCTTCTTGCGGGTCAGCATGACGCCGCCCGCGACGTCGCGCAGGCGGCGTGGCGTAAGGATGTCCTACCAAGTGTTCGGGAGACATTCGTTCTCTATCTGGTCGCCGGGGACATACGAACGCGAGCCAATGTGTGCAAGAAGCTGCGCACAGTCGCGCTCGAGGGAAACCCGGTTTTCTTTGTCGATCGCCCTGATGAGGGGCGACTCTTGGTCGTCATCCGCAAGAGCCACACTTTCGCGCGCTCACGGTTGGAGGATTACGCCCGGAAACCTCAGGAGTACATGAGAGACCTCGGCGGGAAGATCACGCTTGGTATTTCGCAGCCGTGCCGATACCATGATTTCACGGAAGGGTACCGGCAGGCCGTACGCGCTGTGGAGTCCGGGCTTCATCTCGGAGTCCCGGTCACTCTTTTTTGTGATCTCGGCGCCCGATTCTTGACTGATTTGGTCAGGAAAGACAGTAAGGCGCAAGAAATGCGCGCTACGGCACGACGTCTTATTGAGCCTCTTATTCAGTACGACGAAGATCATCAGGTGGATTTGGTTAATTGCGTTCGGGTGTGGCTGGAACATAACTGCAGGACGTCAGCCGCGGCGAGGGCCTTGGGCTTGATCGAGCAGACGCTGGATCGGCGACTGCACTCGGCGAGCAACTCCCTGCGCGGCGTCGGGCTCGACCTGTACTCCCCGGCTGTGCGGGCGGAGTTGTGGTTCGCTTTCCAAATCTGCGACGGCGCTCCGGCTCCCTCAGATGGCTTCCTCCACCAGCTGATGGCCGCGCCGCGCGCAGCGAACAACCGCCAGTCCAGGCCGTAGAGGATGTAACTGCCACGGGGCACCGTTATCCATGGTGTCGGCCCGAGCTCCGTGGACAAGACGAGGAGCTCGGGCCGAGCGTATGCGAACCGGGGCCGTTGCGGCCGAGGGCTGCTACGAGATCGGTTCGACGATCACTTTCCGGTTGGCCGCCGCCCGCACGGGATCAAGCACACCAGTGGCGGAGTCCCGGTCAGCGAGGTAGCCGGGAAAGGCCGAGCCGACGCCGCGGGCCTCGACCCGATCGGCAGGCACCCGTAGGTGGGCAACCAGCAGGTCCCGCACCGCGGCCGCGCGGGTCTCGCTGAGGGCCCGTTGGCCCGCGTGGTCACCGACGTTCGCGCACGTGCCGGTAAGGCGCATGCGAGCACCGCTGTCGTTGATCGTCTGCGCGTACGGCGCCAGCACCTCCACCGCCAGCTGGGGGTCGCGGAACGCAGCCGAGTCCGGCCGGAAGCCGATTTCGCTATCGGCGATAGGCGGCAGAGCACGCGGATCCTGCGGGAACGACACCGGACGCGGAACGTCGACGACGGTCACGTGGGGCAGCTCACCAGAGAGGGCTCGATCGAGCGGGGGCGCCTGGATGAGGCGCGGGGTTCCGCCCCCGCGTTGGATGAGCTCGGTCCAGGTTTCCACGAGCGTCTCCCGATCGGGGCGCCGCAGACTCTCCTGCGGCGACCGGGTCTCTCCGAGCCCGATCAAGGTAACCGTGACGCCGTGCAGGCGGGGCAGCTGGTGCGCGCGTTCGAGCTTGTCGACCGTGTCCCTTGGGTGACTGGCGAGCACGCCGTCCTGCATGCGCAGTGCACCGGATGTCGACAGACCGGAGTCGATGACGACGATGCGTTTGTCGCCGGGCGCATCGGCCACAGCGCGGGCGCCCGTGTCCAGAGCCGCCAGGGCGTCGACTTCGGGGACCGCAGCGCGCACGGTCTCGATGCTCCGTCTCACCTCCGCCAGAGCGGCGGCTTTCGCCCTGTCGCGGACCCACTGGTTCTCGCCCGTGGCCTGCAGCTTGACGACCTTGGTGACCTTGGGAGCACCGTCGGCGACGATCACCGTGCCGGTGGATTCCGTGTCGATCGCCGCGGCGAGTTCGCTGCGGACGGCTTCGGTGACGCTAGGGGCCACGGTGTTGGCGTGGGCTCCGACGATGATCGCCAGCGCGCCGTTACGTGCGGGCTGCGGTGCTGGGGTGGCCCACGGGCCGACACCGCAGGCGGTCAGGCCGACGCCGAAGCAGCCAGCGAGGGCCACCGCAGTCAGGCGAGTAAGCCAGGTGGATGTCTTGTAACTCGTCACAGTTGTACCTCCTGCGCCGCCCAGACGCGGCGCCGGTCGTTAGGGGCTGGACGAGTTCCACATAAGCCGCACGGTGACGTGGCCGCCACGACGGTTTTCCCAACTCGATCCCGTAGGCAGTGGGGAACCACAACCCCCGTGTCGCCTTGTCTTTTGGCCTGATGGAGCTCGTACCCACCCGGTGGAACTGGAAGGAGATCCAGGTGGAAAGCAATGCACAGGTGCCACGGCCACCGAAGGCCCGCTGGGCCGCGGAGATAGGGGTGTGGTTCGCTGCCCGGCGCGCGGCCCGCTGCGGCGCGGACCCGGTGCGGGCGGCGGTGGATGCCAGCCTGGAGCGTGCGGCCGCAGATGGCCATCGCCGGGTCGGTCTCTGGCTGGCCGAGCGGAGCGCACCCCTGCACAGCGAACTGAGCACGGTGCGCGCAGACCTCGAAGCATGCCCGCAGCCGCCGAGTGATCGCCCGCCCCTGCCGGCCAAGCCCACCGAGACCGGCGACTGGGTGGGGTGGTCCGACCGATACCGCGAGGCGATCGAGCACCGGGCCGAACACGACCGGCTCGCCGCGCAGCGCCGGGAACTGCAACAGCGCGCGCACCGGATCGCCCAGGACCTCGATGCCCTGCGGATGATCGCCGAAAGGGCCTGCGAGGCGTTCACCGCGCGGGCCGAGGTGCTCAAGCAACGGGTTGCTACCGCTGTGGCGAGCCGTCGACCCGGTAAGAACACCAACCCGGCGCCGATGGAGGCGTGCCCGCTGACCAACGGGAACGGGCACCACGCGGGCCGCGGTCTCCGGCCGCTGGACTCGGCGGTATCGGAGTGACCTCTCCCGGTACCGGGGTCGCCGCCGGAATGACCGGGGCGACATTCACAGCGTCCCGCCGCCGGATCTGGCCGCGGGACGCCAACCACCTCGTCGACCGAAACCACTGGCAGCGGAACCACCGGCACGTTCCCGTAACCGTCGCACATCGAAAGGACGTGACATGACACGCAAGAACACCACCAACAGCCACGACTTTGATCCCTCCAATGTGGAGCTCGTGGCCGGTCCACCGGAAACCGACTACGAGATCGACCCCGCCAAGAAGCTTGATGAGATCACCCAGGTCGCCATCCAGGACACGGCGGTGCGCGACGTGGCGGGCCTGGCGCATGGTCACCCCACACTCGTCGACCGGATCATCGATGCGTGGGCTAACCGGCATCGCCACTATGTCGTGATCGCCGAGCAACGAGACGCCGAGCTGCTCGCCGGAGTGGAACGCGGCGCAGCAGCCCATGCGGCGGCCGCTGAGGTGCGCGCGGCGGCGCGCCGCGCTGACTTGGACGAACGGCACCGCCGTTTGGACCGTATGCGGGAGCTCGCCGGAATCGAAGCCGACCCACCCGACCGGGGACCTCGGTGGCGAAGCCGACTCGGAGACTGGGCGCTCTACCTTGCAGCTGCGGGCGCAGAAGTCGCGTTCAACACCTCCGCGTTCCAGATCATGCGGTCAGGCCCGCTGGAAACGTTCATGTATGCCGCGGCAGTGGTGTTGATCAGCATCCTGCTTCCGAAGATGATCGGGCACCTGATCGCGCGACTGCGGGAAGGCGGCCGCGGCCCCAAGATCGCGGCGATCCTCGGTCTCGGCGCAATGTGGGTGGGCACCGTGACGTTCGTAGCCGCGGTGCGCACCGCGTTCCTCCTGGCTCCCGCCCCCAGCGCCGACGGCGAAGCCGCCTCGTCGCTGGGGGCCCAGACAAACCTGGACGCAACGGTGCTGACCATCGGATGGATCATCACGGTGTGCGCGGTAGGCTTCGCCGTGATGGCCCATGTGGTCCGTCGTCACTGGCCCACCAAGCTGGCCGCTGAACAGGCTGGGCTCTTTGCGGTGCAGCAGCGCCTTGCCGACGAGACCGCCGAACTCGTCTTGTCCCAGAGGGCACATCGCGACGTGATGCAGCACCGCGCTGGCCTGGCAACGCAATACGCGGTGTACCGCGCGGCGATCACTGCCCTGGCCGTGCACATGAAGGCGGTTTTCCGCAGGACCCTGGCGCAGCAGGCACGGGACCCCAAGATCACCGAGATGCTCGAAATCCGGTTCCCTGCAACGGAGGGGGCGACATGATCTACTGGGTGTGGTCTTGGGTACGACGCGCCCGGCGCGGCGAGTGCGCCCATTGCGAGGCACCGTTGATGCCGTGCCGACGTTGTCGAGGAAACTGGCAGTCCGGATGCGAAATCTGTTGCCTGGGCAGAACGTGCCCAACACACCGCTCCTACTGGCTGGCCTAACCCCCACCAGCAGCACCGTCATTGTGGTGGTGGACACCGTCATCAACGGCAAGGTCGTCGAGACCGATGACGAAGTCCGCCGGATCGAACGCCTGCACCACCGCGCTAACGTGTTCCGGAAACTCGCAGACCAGCGCGACAGGCAGGAACACATTATGACAGCCAACGACCACGAAGACTTGGGAGCGATTCGCCACCGCCCCGGCCGTGCTGCTGACCGCGGTGCCGGACGGCGTCGACGCGGCCGCCGCGGCCACGATCGCCCGCAAGGACCTGGTCGCGCTGGGCATGCTGCGGACCGCCCGACTCGCACCGGATGAGATCGTCCGGCATCCGTCGGGGCCGAACGGCCGGCAGACGGCACCCCCGACGCCGGGGCACTGCTGCCCGGGATCCGCACGGTGACCGGGTTCTGTGGGTCTTCGCCGCGAGTGGCCCACTCGTCCGCAAACTCCTCTGCCATGCGCACCGCGCGTCGGCGTTAGTGCGGAAGACCGCAGCAAGCGACTCCCCTTCGATTATTGCGGTCCTCAAGATCTCAACACGCCGACTTGACAGGGAACCAGATCGCCCCGAACCTGGAGTAGATCGCGTCCACAGCGGCCGAATCGCGCTGGAGCCACGCGCGGGCCTCGTCCTGGACGAACTGGGCGGTATCGCCCTGGAAGTGGTGGTGGGCACTGGCCACCAGCTCTTGATCGCGATCGACGCCGATGCCGTGGACCTGGTAGGCCTGGCACAGGTACGCCAGGTGCGTGCCCCGGCCGCATCCGAGATCCACGATCTGTTGGCCAGGTTGGAGTCTCAGCAGCCGTTCGTCGACGTGGCTGGGCAGGTGGGTCCAGGAGAACTTGAATTGCATCACCGCGCCGCCTCCAGCATCAGGTCCCGGTAGGGCAGAGTCACAATGCGCAGCTCGTCCACGCCGAGCTGCCGCTCGATTTTCGCGAGCAGCGTGTTGGCGGCCTGGTGATCGATCGAGGTCACTTCGACCTCGACGAAGGTGCCAAGGCCCGTGATCTGATCGATCGCCACCACGATGTCGTTGCGCTCCGGGTGCCGGTAGAGGGTGCGAACCTTGGTCACCCGCACCAGTTCTCTCATGCCGATCAGGCGCAGCAGATCGTTGGCGTTCCCGGTCTGCCGGGCGGCGAGGGTCACGTTCGTCTCGCGCTTGGCGATGATGTCGTCGGCCGAATGGGTCTCGATGGTGGACGCGGGCTTGAAGGTGATCTCGCCGAATCCGTCCCGTTGGCGCACCCGCAGGCATTCGACGGTGGTCATGAAGTTCACGTCCGGCCGGGAGTAGTAGACGTCGGTCTCGGCCGTCGTCTGGGCCGGGCAGTAGTAGCGCAGCCCGGCCAGGCGCATTCGCAGCGCTTCCTCGGCTCCGTTGATCAGTACGCGTTTCCGTTCAATTTCGATCATGCGTTGGGTCCTTCGGTGATAAATACGGCGTGCCGGACCTGGATGGGGCGCTCGGCGGGCTGCTCAGGCCTGGAATGGGTGGCGGTGACGCTGATCGCCGCCCCAAACAGCGCCAGCACGAGCAGCCACAGCACCAGCCACACTGGGCGGCGCTCGTCGTACTCGGCGCGGACCATGCGGCGCGGCTTCACGGCTGCCTCGCCCGCGTCTCGATCAGCGCCAGCAACGTCGCGCGATGTCGGGGTCCTCTGGGGTCCACCAGCACGTTCTGGGAGCGGTTCAGCCCACATCAGCGGCCTGCTGCTTGATCTGCTCCTCGCCCTCAACGATGGCAGCGGCGGGTTGCCGCTGGTGTTCGTGGCCGGCGGTGCTCATTTCGCCACTTCTACGGAGTGGCTCGGGGCAACGATGCCGTCGGCAAGCGGACATCCTCGGGAGTGGACCTGAAATTCTGAAGAAAAGCCCAGTCGTGCAGCTGTCGACTTCACCGCCAGTTCGGTGCGGTCGACGACCAAAAGCCACTCCCGGCCCTCCTGGTTGCGCAATTCAAGCGTGGAATGAGCCAACTGGTATCGGATTCCATCCGTATCCGAGTGCGGCCAGCTTCGAAAACCATTCAGCAGCCGTACTCCTCTCGCCAGCCACGCAGGATCGATGTCGGGAATGGCTGCCCAGTAAAGGTCTCTGCCCAATGCGGACGTGATGGGTTCAGGCGGTACGTCACGATCGTCGATCTGGCTGGTCATCGCGATTCGTATCCTCCGTCGTGGTTGTCAGGATCTTGTGGGGCTTAGCGGCAAAGGAGCCCGGAGAAGAAGTGGAAGCTCGCGTCCCGTTCGCCCGCCTGTGACACGCTCGTCGCGGTGCGAGTCGGGCACGTGCGGTGCCCCGTCCACCGCCCTGGTTGCCAGTGCCCGGCTCAGAACAAGCGAGGAGGGCCTGAGGCGGGACTGCTGCGGTGGCCCGCTTGCCGTGCGCTCGGCGTGAGCCGCGCCGTGGTGCCGGATCGCGGTCACATGTTGGTCGGCAGTGAAGGCGAAGGCTCGTCCCGGTGCCCGTGCGGGGATCACGACGCCGGGGCTGGGCGCTCGACTCTGATCGTTGATCACGTGTTGGGTGCCACTCGCCAGATCGCGGTGGCGGCCACAGCGTTGGAGCGGCGGGCGACGTGCACAGACGGCAGCAGCTTTCCCGGCAGCCCACTACTGGTCGCTTGCCCACGCACGGCAGGCTCGCGGGGGTGCTGTTCGTTGCGGCGGAAGGCGGCGTGGGCGTGCGGGTCAGCACGCCGTGGCCAGAGGCCGCTCGGCGACCTGGAGTTCCGCGACGCACACGCTGCAACTCTGCTGCGCGCCGCAGTCGTCGCCAGGAGGCACCAAGTACTCCCCGCACATTCCGAGAATCACAGTTCTCGGAACTCCACTAGGCCCGTGGTCCAGGTACGGCATCGTCACGACATGGCCAGCGATGGTCTTCGGGTAATGCCGTCTCCGGCCTCCCAGCACGCTTGGGCACCTGATGAAGGCAGTGATAGCCGAGATAGGAAAACGCACGGGTCTCCTCGGGATCGGTTGGTTGAAGCCGACCGATATGGATTGCGCCGCAGCCGTAGTGATCAGGACTGCGTGCTGGAATCGGCGCGGGGCCTCTACCGCAGCTTTGGCAGAGCCACCTGGAAAACACCATGCCGTCAAGAGACCGCTACCGTAAGTGGCATCGTATGTAGCAACTTGTAACACCGGCTTGCTACAGGCTTGGGATTCTCTGGATGAACCCGCAAGCTGGAGTAGGAAACGGACGGATGGCCAGGGTCGGCAGTCGGAGAGCACCAGGTGGGGCTGTGCGCATCAGGGAGTTAAGACGCCACCGGCGTTGGACGCAGCAGCGTCTCGTCGACGAGTTGTACAAGTGCGCTCGTGAGCTGGGCATCCGTCTTCCCGAGCCTGACTCCATGCGTGTGAAGATCAGTCGCTGGGAGACCGGTCGCAACGTCCCCGAGGAGCTCTCCCGCGAACTGTTGTGCGCGGCCTTCGGGTGCAGTGAGCAGGATCTCGGATTTGACGAGAGCGCTGCACCGCTCGAAGGGCTTGGGCATCCGCCTGCCACCCACCGCGGCATCATTACGCCGGAGTCGTTGAGCATCTACGACTCTCTCCTTGAGCAGTATGCCCGGCTTGATGCCCTGGCTGGCCCCCGAGCGGCCATCGGGCCCGTACGAGAGCATCTGCGCAACCTCGAAGGGCTACTCGTGCAAGCCGACACGGCGCTGAAGGGCGCGGTAGCCAGGCTCGGCGCACGCTACACCGAGATGGCCGGATGGCTCGCCCAGGATTCCGGAGATCACGTAGCTGCGGCGAGCTGGTCGGCGAAGGCCGCCGGCCTCGCCAGCCAGGTCGATGACCCGTTGCTCACGAGCTATGTGTGGATGCGGAGGAGCAACGTCGCGACCGACGCCGGGTACAGCAGCCACGCCCGTCACGCCGCCGAAGGTCACGCCGCCGAAGGACTCCTGTTCGCCGAAGGAGCGCTCTCCCGCCCCGAACACCTTCCGGCCAACCTCCAGGCGCTGGCCTACCGGCAACGCGCCCACGCGCACGCACTCGCTGGCCAGGACAAGGAGGCGGACCGCGCCATCGACCACGCACTGGCGATCGCCGACCAGAGCGGCGAGGAGTCCGGCCTTGCGCCGTACTGCAGCTTGTCGTACGTGCGCTCCGAAGCCGCCTCCGCGATGGTGCGCCTGGGACGCCCGGACCGTGCGGTCGAGCTGCTCACTGACGCCCTGCTGGCCTGGCCGGCAGATCAAGCACGAGACCGAGGTATCGGCCTTGCCCGACTAGCACGCGCGCAGCTGCTTGCCGGGGAGCTCGATCACGCTTGCGCTCTTGGGCACGACGCGACCTCTGCCATCGAGTCCGCCGTGTCGGCCAGAGCTTTGTCCGAACTGGAAAGGCTCCGCGTCGCGCTCACACCGAAGCGCGACCGTGCCGCGGCGCAACTGTCCGACCGGCTCCGCCCCGTTCTATTGCGCTAAGGAGATCAACGGCGTGCACCTGCTCCCCACCACCACCGCGGCCGACGAACAGCGCCGCAAGGCCGATGTCGCGCTGCTCCCTATTGGCAGTTTCGAGCAGCACGGCGCGCACCTACCGCTGGCGACCGACTCGATGATCGCCCACTTCATCGCTACCCGGCTGTGCGACGCCTACGATCTGTTGCTCCTGCCGCCAATCACCATTTCCTGCAGCCACGAGCATGAAGGCCTACTGGCCGGCACTGTCTCGATCCGCGCCACTACGCTGCACGCCGCCATCACCGACATCGCCGTTTCTCTGGAACGCCAAGGGATTCGACGCCTTGCGCTCATCTCGGGCCACGGCGGCAACTACATCCTGTCGAACATCGCGCAGGAAGCTTCCGTATCCAGGTCGCGGCGAATAATCGTCTACCCCGGCAGCAGCGCCTGGCAAACCGCCCGCCAGGCCGCAGGCTGTGAGCTCACCGCGTCCCAAGATATGCACGCAGGCGAAGGTGAGACGAGCATCCTGTTGCACGCTGCCCCCTCACTCGTCCGCGATGGATACGAAACGGCCGACCACCGCGCCGACGAGCGTCCCGACCTGCTCCTGCACGGGCTTCGCGCCTACACCTCCACAGGCGTGGTCGGCCAACCCTCGCTGGCCAGCGCTCAGAAGGGCGCCGCCCTTCTCGACGCGTTCGTGAGCCAATTCGCCCCTCGCCTCGAGGAGTTGCGTAAGCCTATCCCCTGAGCAACGCCTGAGACTGCTTCAGCGTCGAACAAGACGACGGACATCCTCATCGCCCTACAGGATTGTGGGAGCACGGACGACTGCGCAGGAGGGCCGACATCGCTGCTGGCGTATCGGGCGCGCGCTGCGCACGCCGGCCAAGCGTGGGCGACCTACCGCATGCTAGATGTGACGTCGTGCCCCGGCGCGAACGGCATCACCCCGAACGCCGGGGACCTCAATGGCCCCGCCCATCGAACGATCCGCACCGCGGCAACCACACTGCCGATGTCCCAGCGCAGTTCCTGCCAGCTGAACGACGTCGGCTCTGAGCCGACGAACTCCGTCGCCACCTTGTCGCACCGGACGGAACCTCTGTCCAGGTGAGCTGCCAGCCTCGACCTTGGGGCTTCGGTGGCCCACGAGCCGCCATGGTTGCTCACCGGTTCGAGCGAATACGGTGATCGTCATTGTCGTGGCCGGTAGCTCTGAAGCGCAGCAACCACTTGCCGATCGTTGATCACCGCTGGACGAAGACTCGGCGCGATCGTCGCTCTTACCGAGACGATCTCGGTAAGACCGACTGCAGGTAGCACAAACGTGTGCTGCCGTCGTTGCGTGGACGCGGGCACACGACCGTCCGCATCAGTGACGGGCCAGGACAGGCCGCCATCGAATGGCCGCGCATACGGAACAAGCCGGGACACCCCGGCGTCGAAACCACGGACCAGGACGAGTGGCAGCTCAACACAATGACGACCAGCACGAGCAACCAGGAAAAAGGAGTATCCCACGCAATACCAAACACAGCCCCGTCTGGCACCTGCTCGACCAGGCCTTAGGCGACTGGGGGACAACCTGCCGCTCGATCGCCCTCATCCTCGGCACGCTCCTCCCCGTACTGATCACCCTGGTCCTCGTGCACGGAAGCCTGGCGACCATTGCGCCATGGCTGGCCGGGATCGGCACCATGCTCGGCATGTGCCGCTACACCAACAACCGATCAAGCAAGAAAGCAGGACCTCCTCCTGATCAACCGCCATAGAGCACATCTGTCGCACCGGGTTGTGAGCGCAATCCACCCGCCGTTGTCGGCGTACGCGGTCGACGCGGATCAGCCAGCCGGCACAGTCACGCTGCTTTGTTGGATCGGAGGACTCCTACGCGGCGGTGGCGCGCCCGCTGACCGAAGGGGACATTCGGATTCTCGTGGGTTCTCTCAGCCGCTACGGGAACCGGGACACGGTCAACTTCCCGCCATGACTTGGGATCGGCATGGAAAAACGCCCCGAATACCGGTGGATTCTCTCCCCGACGGCGCCGATACCGTGCCCCTGCTACTGCCAGCGGCGCTCGTTCACACACGGCTTCCCGCATCGCCGCACGCAACTGCCCGACCGCTGACTCAGTCAACGTCAGCGATCCCTGCACGGTCGGGGTCAGCCGGACGCCGTCCGGTGCGATGCCGATTTCGAGGTGCGCCCGGCGCCCATGCTGGTCACGGCAGGGCACCGACCAGATCCTCGGGTCCCGCTGTCACCGAAACCGGGCCAGCAACTCCAACACCGCACGCACGCTTGCCCTTTTCCTCATTGGGATCACACACCTTCACATCGAACGTGCTTCGTAGAGCGGTATGCGCGGCACTCTGAGCGATATCGGGGAGGCGGGTGTACCCGTGCGCCTCGGGGGGCGTCGACGCTCGGGACACCCGCCAGTTCAGGAGGCGCCTGCTGATGGCGGGCGCTGCTCTCCGGCGGCCCTGGCGTTGCCGCAACGGTGCGCGTGTACTCGTCGGTCGTCGGGTCGTTGGTCGGCCAGAGGATGTCCTGACGTCGCTCGTGCACCTCGTCGCCAATGTCGATCATTGCGCCGGAGCGGCGTACCGTCGCTTCCGGGGCCGGGGCTATACCAGGGCAAGCCATGCGTCAGATGCCTCCCCGGACAGCTCGCTTCCCCGCTCCACGACAGCCGCGGCCTCCTGGGCGAGCACCGCGAGAACCGCGACCGGCAACGCACGTGCCCGATCGAGGGCCGCGCCGAACCGGCGATCATCGCGGAGCGCGGCGCTGGTCAGGATCTCCGTCGTGATGTCGATCGCGGCCGCGAAGAGTCGCCGCTGGTCATTGGCGACATCGCGGAGGTTGAGCTGTGGACGGATCACCGCGTCGTCGCGCAGTTGCTCACGCGGCACGTGGCGCAGGACGACGTCGGCGAGGACACACGCAGCTTTACCCATTCCTACCGGCCCGTAGGTGAGCGTGACCTGGTGGAGCAGATCCACAGCCCGCGTGATGTCACCGGTGAGATATCCCCAGACCGCGGCGCGGACATGGGTATGGATGTTGCGTTCGGCCGCGGTCTCGTTCGCGTCTCTTCCGCCGGGAAAGTCCACAATGGTCACACTCTGGCAGCTCACGAGGCTCGGCAGTTCGCTGATGTCGTCGTTGGTCGCGTTGCTCATGACTGATCAGTTCTCCCGGTGACGGGCTTGCTTGCTGGGCTGGCCCACACGGCCTCGGCGGCGCTGGGGGTAGTCGCCTTGGCCGCGTGGGCCAGCAGGAGGTGCGCGGAGCGGTCGGATCGGCTCGCGTACGGGCTGGGACGCGAGCGGTTCCGCCTCAGACGTCGCGCACCGGGCGATCACACGGCGTTCTCACGTCGCGCCGTGTCGTGCTGCCACCTTCGCCGGAACGTGGTGACGAGCACCGTGGAACCCGGTGGCCCGCCCCGTGTCGGGGGGTACGGGGCGGACCACCGGAGACCTTGAGCCAGTACGAGGCGAGAGGGCTCGGCAATGGAAGACCTGGCGGGCAGCATGGCCCACGTACTGACGCTGACGCCGTCCCCTCGTCGCCAACGCCAGCGACGACTCTCGAATGCGGGAGTCATGTAGGCGTCCGCATTCCCGAGCCGTGTGGCGCATCTCGCCGGTCCCTGCCGACGTCGCCGGACACGCCTGCTGTAGCCTCCCGCCAACCATAGCTGACTCCTAAAATCGGCAATGTTTGATGTAGGATTAGTCTAAAATAGAATCTCCTAAGTTGCGAGTGATCCGATTGGGTGGTTCGCATCGACCGCTGCGCGTGACCGATACTGATGGGGCGACAGGCCACCCGCGGAGGCAGCTTCAGATGGCAATCACCAAGACAGTCCCGTTGCTGATGCTGAGCAACGAACTGAACCGGTTGAAGGCGGAGTCCAAGGTCAGCGACCCCGAGGCCGCACAGCATCTCGGCTGCGCCGCCACCAAGATCAACCGGATTCTGACGATGACGTCGAAGCCAACCGTGGGCGACGTCAAGCTCCTCGCCGAGAAATACGGCGCCAGCCCCGAGCTGGTCGAGGTGCTAATGGATCTTGCCCGCAACCTCGGAAGGAAGGGCGACTGGACCAGCTACCGTGCCGTGTACTCCGAATCGATGCGGCTTCTGGTTGACCTTGAACGCAGCAGCAGCCGAATCCGCCAGGTCCAGCCGGAGATCATTCCCGGGCTTCTCCAGACCGACGACTACATCCGCGCACTGCACGAGGCTCCAACACCGTTCGGAGTCAAATCGAACGTGGACGATGTCATCCAGGCTCGACGCGAACGTCAGTCAATCCTGACGCGTGACCACAACCCACCCATGCTGAGCTTCGTCCTGTCTGAATCATGCCTTCGGCGGGTTTACGGCGGACGGGACGTGATGCGCGGACAGATGCAACGGCTCCTCGAGACCGAGGAACGTCCGAACGTCCAGCTGCAGGTCTTGCCGTTCGACAACGTCAACCCGGTTGTATACACATCGTTGAATTTCTTGCTCTTCCACGTTCCGGGACGAGGGATCGCGTCACCGTTGAACTTCGCCTACGTCGAGCAGTACGACGACGCGCGCTACCTGGATGATCACGAGCGGGTCGACACCTACGAACAGCTGTGGAGCTACCTTCAAGCCGCTGCGCTGGGCCCGGTGGAATCAGCCGATTTCATCAGGAAAGTGACGGACGAGTACAAGTAACCCTCTACAGGAAAGGACACAACCACGCATGTACAAGCACGAGTACCTGCCCGACAGCGCGTTCGACGGCGCGCAGTGGCAAAAGGCGTCTGCGAGCGAGCCGGACAAGGGCTGCGTGGAGTTCACCAAGGTGGACAACGTCATCGCCATGCGCGACTCCAAAGTGGCCGACGGTCCGATTCTCCAGTTCACGGAGCACGAGATCGCAGCCATGCTCACCGGCGCCAAGGACGGCGAGTTCGACCACTTAATCTGACCCAGCATTCTGCGCCGAGGCGGTCACCGAGCAGACCAGCCCGGTGGGCTGGCGGCGGCCAGGAGCTCGACCTCTGCTGAGCCGATCGTCTCGGTGCAGAGCGGCGTGGTCGAGCATGTCTATGCCGACTCGCCGCGCAATCGCCGCCACCTGCTGACGCAGGCGACCAACAAGCTGTTGGCCGACTGGCACGGCTACCGGTGGAGCACGTCGCCGATCGACAGCCAAGGAGCACCAGTTCGGCCACGGGCTCATCGGATGTGTTGTTGGTTCCGCTGACGAGGCGGTACACCTGTCATGATGCCCGGCGCGTTGCCGTGTAGCTGTTGACGTAGCGTTGGTCGCGTTTGGCGCCGTACCAACGCGTGCTCGTACTCCTTAACCCCGCTCTGTGTCGATGAGGCCGTGTCGTCCCTCCGGCATGGCCGGGAGAATATGGCCAGGTGCAACCGGTTTGTCCGCTAGTTGCGGACAACCGGCCATGATCAACCGATTGGCCCTAGCCGGTCGGCGCCAAACCCATCCGGAACGCCAAGCCGCGCAATTCACGGCCGCCGGCATCACGTCGCGAACGCCGCAGCAAGTCCCCCACGGCTTCGCGGACAAACACGTCATTGCGCACCCGCTGAGGCGCCAAATCTTCGGCGCGCAGGATCGAGGCCAATCCGTCCTCGCGCGAAGCCGGGCCACTAGCCAGTTGCGCGCGCCCGAGATCGGCCCAGTACTCCGCTTGCCGGGATGGTGACGGGATCAGTTCCGGGTGGACGTCGCGGGCCACCTCCGCGACCCGGGGCCCGTCGCCGAGTTCGGTGGACAACGCGACGCGCCAAATCCCGACGTTCACCGTCCCGAACCACATGTACGCGAAGTTCCCCACCGGGCCGTCCAGGCGGTTCGCCATCGCCTCAGCCTCGGCGAGATGGGTGTTCATCGTGGCCCGATCGGCTTGAGCTGCCGAAGCCAGGGCAGCCGACAGGTGCAGCATTCCGGATGCCTGGAGGACGTCGGGGGCATCCAACGCACTGGAGATCTCCTCCGCGGCGAGCACACTGCGCTGGTACTGCTTTGAACGGCTCAGGCCGCCGGCAGCGTCACCACGCAGCCACGTCACATACCCCAGCCACTCCGGGGCCTCCAACTCCTCTGCGCACTTTTGGGCCTCGCGTGCCGCCAGCAGCGGCAACCCTCTGCCGCCGAGCCGTTTGGTCGTCCACGTGCACGAGCTGTAGCAGTGCAACAACCCCAACAGCGCCTCGCGTCGGTGCTGCGGTTCGCGAACGTACGCCGCGTGGAGCTCCCCCAGCAGTTGCGGCGCCAGCCGACCTTGGGCGGCGTAATCCGCGTGGACATGCATCAATTCCCGCAATCGCTGGACCTCGGCCGCCAATTCGGGCCACGGCCGAGCGGCCACGCCCGGATCATGTCCCAGCTCGTACTCCTCCAGCGCGGCCTCAATCGCTGTCAGCGCCTCGTGCGCCTCAGCGTCCAGCGGATCACTACGCGTCCAGGGCCGGCCAGTGAGTTCGGTGGGGCTGACTCTCAGCGCTGCCGCCAGCCGTTCCAATACGGCCCGCTTGCTGACCGGCTTCTCCCCGCGCTCGATCTCGGACAGATACGAACGAGATATGCCCGCAAGATCCGCCGTGGCTCGAAGAGTTATCTGACGCCAGCTGCGGATCTCACGAATCCGTGCACCAATAGCATCCTGCGGCTCCTCCACCGGTGCCACCTCCCCAACATTGCTGATCACTCCGACGGTACCGGTCCGAGGTAAATATCCGAGGTCGTCGGGGTCCCTAAACCATCGAGCTGCGCACGTGGGCGTGCATCACTGCCCTCATCCCACCCGTCGCTGGCCACCCGCACTCGCAGCTACTTCGGCCCCGGTGCTCGCTGACGAGACGAGTCTTCCACTGCGGCAGCTCGAACGCGTCCCGCAGTGACGTGTTCGTCCTTGCTGCAACGTTTGCGACGTGATGCCGACGGCCGTGAATTGCGCGGCTTGGCGTTCCGGATGGGTTTGGCGCCGACCGGCTAGGGCCAATCGGGTGATCACGACCGGTTGTCCGCAACTAGCGGACAAACCGGCTGCACCTGGCCATATCCTCCCGGCCATGCCGGAGGGACAACACGGCCTCATCGACACAGAGCGGGGTTAAGGAGTACGAGCACGCGGTAGATGTCCAGGTCCGGCGAGCCGGTACTTGATAACGAGATGGGGCTGTGCTCGGCATCCGTTCGGGACAGCTGAGCTGCGCGCTCTCAGCTGTTCCGAATTCCCCACCGCTGGGGAATGTGTAGCGCTGGTTCCTGTTGGTACCGACGCTACTCCATCTGGATTCGGAATGGAATTTTGGCTAAGGAGATCAGGATGTCAGCACCCCAGGACGGCCCCGAGTCTATTGGGGTGGACTTGAGTATCGCCAGTGTGGCGCGGATGTACGACTATCTCCTCGGCGGCAAGGACAATTACGCGGCCGACCGCGAGGCTGTGGTCAAGTTGAGGCTCGCCACTCCCGACATCGACGACGTCGCGCATCGGAACCGGATGTGGTTGCAGCGCGTGGTGTACTTCGCAGCCGCGGAGTTGGGGATTCGCCAGTTCCTGGATTTTGGAACCGGGTTGCCGACCCAGCGCACTGTGCATGAGGTGGCTCAGGAAATCCACCCGGATGTCCGAGTGGTCTACGTCGACAACGATCCTATTGTGCTGGCGCACGGCCGGGCGCTGCTGGAGGACAACGATCGGACGATCATGTTGGATGCCGACATGGCCCAGCCGGACACCGTCCTACGGGCTCCGGAGGTTCTGGATCTCATCGACTTCGGCGAGCCGGTCGCCGCGATCTACGCATCCGTGTTGCACTGCTTGCCCGATGAGGCGCACCCCTACGAGGTGGTGAAGCGCGTTCGCGATGCTCTCCCCTCGGGCAGCTGCCTGGGTCTGTCGCACTTGGAAAGTGAGGATCAGGCTGCTGCGGAGGCTCTGACGGAGAGCATGCGTAAGAGCACTCCCTACTGGGGACGGGTGCGGGACCGCAGCGAGATCGGCCGGTTCTTCGATGGTTTCGACGTCGTGGAGCCGGGGCTAGGGGACATCTCCGAGTGGTGGCTGGACATCCCGGCCGTCGAGCTGCCTCTGGCCTCGGATTACGTGCGCCCGTCCACTGCTAGCCCAGTCATCGAGTTCGGCGGTGCGGGCATCAAACGATGATGACGAACCGTTCCGACCGGCGGCGCCGGTCACGCTCTTACTCCGAGGACCAGACGAGTGTGGACGACGTTGTGGGCGCGGGTGTGCGCAGCGAGCGCGAACGCGACCGAGGTGGCGCGCATTCGAAGTTATCCGAGCCGGCACCGGGTGAGCGTGCTGATGTTGCTGCCGATGTACAGCGCCGGGCGCGGTGGGCGGCGGCGGTATCTGCGGTGGTCGTGGCAGGGCTGGGTTCGGGCTGTGCTCTCTACCTTCACCTTGCACATGGTTTGGTCGGGCCTGGTATCGGCGTTGGGATCGGCACCGCTGTGGCTGTCGGGGTGTTGGTGATTGTCCCGATCAAGGTGACTGCGGCCGTCGCCGCCGTTCAGTCTCGTCAGGACGCCGAGGCGATCGCACCGTCGCTTTTAGGCACGTCTGATCAGCAGCGATCGGTGCTGATCAATCTGTCGGTTCGACAGCAAGCGTGGATCGATCGGATTCGTGAGCTGTTGAACGAGTTGGTCGAGAAGACCGAAGAACCCAACGATCTAGACATGCTCTTCCGGCTCGACCACTTCATCAATCTGTACAGCCGTAACGCCGAAAATCTCGGGGCGCTTTTCGGCGAGCCGCCTCAGCGGCAGACGGATTCGCCGGAGGTCATGTATACGGTGCTGCGCTCCGCGGTGTGCGAAATCGAGCACTATGCCCGGATCAAGGTGGCTCCCCCGGATGATCGGCTCACCGTGCACGGTCATGCCTTTGTCGAGCTGGTGCACCTGCTGTCGGCGCTACTGGAGAACGCCACCGCGTTCTCCAAGGACGACGAGCCGGTCGGTCTGTCGGCCCGCGCCTGTCGGGCCGGTGTCGCGATCGAGGTGGAAGACAGGGGAGACGGCCTACACGACGACGACTACTCGCGGCTGAACGCATTGCTCGCTGATCCCGGTCAGATTGACTTGGGACAGCAACTCGGCGAGGACGGGCGCACAGGTCTGGCGATCGTGGCGGTCTACGCTCACCGCTTGGAGGCGCGGGTCGAGCTGCGCCGCAACAACTTCGGTGGCACCACCGCCGTCGTCGTGGTGCCGCAGCGTTTGCTCGGCACTCCGCAGCGTCCACAGCAGGCTCCTGCTCCCGCGGCCGGAAGCATTCGCCCCAGTGCGCCTCCCCCTGTTGACACGCCGCAGCCGGTGAAGCACGCGGCGGTGACCGAAGGCCACCGTGCGCCGAGGCCCGGCAGGCAACAGCAGGGGCCACCGTTGCCCAAGCGGATCCCGGATCGGGCGAACAGGGCAGGCGAGGAAGGCCGGCATCACTACTTCGAGGGGGATCTCCACAACGGAGGTCGGCCTGCTCTCCCCGTGCGCACGGGCACCTATTTGCCTGCTGCCCTGCACGAACCGGCCGCTGCAGACCGCAGGCATGTCAAAGAGCTGGATCCGGATCTGCTTGCCGATCTCACCGACGGCACGGACTGAGTCGACGGGGCCAACACCTCACCGGTCACACGCGAAGGAACCCGATGATGGACCACGACACGACATCACCCGCCAACTACGTGCACGAGCTTCTCCGGAAGGTGCCCAAAGCCCGCTGCGGGCTGGTGGCGTCCCGAGACGGACTGGCCATCACGGCCGTGAATCTGGACACCACTTCCGCGGCTCGGTTGTCGGCGACCGTGTCCGCGATCTTCTCGCTGGTCGGCCAGGCCGCCGTGGAGGCCGGTGATGGTGGCGGCGGCGACGTCCACCAGCTTCACGCCGAGGTCAGTAACAGCATCCTGTCCATCGTCGGGGCCGAGGGCAGTGTGCTGGCCGTGCTCTCTGACCTGGAGGTGAACCGGAAGGTGCTGGGCTTCGAGATGAGGAAGCTCGTGAAGGCCCTGCCGGAGCAGATGTCGACCCCGCCCCGGATGACCACGCCACCGACCACGTTGAGTGCCGGGTGACGATTGCGGTGCCCGAGGACAACCTGAGTGCGAGCGCCGGTGCGCGGGTGCGCCCCTACATCCGCACCGGTGGCCGGACCCGGCCCTCGGAGGACGCCATCGTAAGCCTTGATCTCGAAGCGAAGGTGTTCTCCACCCACCGAATCCCTCCGCAGCGCGTGGCGCCAGACCACCGTGAGGCGTTGCAGATCTGTGACCGTCCGCGCACGGTCGCGGAAGTCGCGGCGCGGCTACGCCTTCCCGTGGCGCTGGCGAAAGTACTGCTGCGGGGGCTCATCGACGTGGGAGCGGTGGCGGTGCGCGCGTCGACCACCTCGCGCTTCGCCCGTGACCGAGAGACCCTGGAGCGCCTTCATGCGGCCCTGCAGCAACTCTGATCCGAGCCCGCAGGCGACCGTCCAGTGCAAGATCATCATCTCGGGCGGGCTCGGTGCCGGCAAAACCACCTTCGTCTCAACGATCAGCGACATCCCGCCCCTGATCACCGAAGAGCGGTTCACGACCGCCAGCGAAGGCACTGACGACCTCGCCGGCTTGGAACGCAAGGTCACGACGACCGTCGCGATGGACTTCGGCCTTCTGGCCTGGCCAGAGCACAACATGGAGCTGTACCTGTTCGGCACGCCGGGCCAGCACCGGTTCTGGTTCATGTGGGACGAGCTGATCCGCGGCGCGGCCGGCGCGGTCGTGCTCGCTGACACCCGCAGGCTTGAGGATTGTTTCGGGCCCGTGGAGTTCTTCCTGCGACGCGGCCTGCCGTTCATCCTCGCCGTGAACGTCTTCGACGATGCCTACCGCTACGAGCCGGGCGAACTGCGGGATGCGCTCCGGCTCGATCCTGGCGTCCCGATCCTGTTCTGCGATGCACGCGAGCGCCACTCCGTCACAGGTGTCCTCGGCGGCGTGGTCGCACATGTCCTGAAACTGCTGACGTAGTCGGTGAAAGACTAAAGGAGTCCATGGTGAAGACCATGTCCATACGCGGTCTGGGCGCCTCGCCGGATGACCCCGAGAAGGCAGCAGGGGAGGAGGCAGCACGGCAGCACCGGCTGCGCGCGTTGGGGATCACTGCGCAGCCCGATCGCGAATTCGACGAGATTGCGCAAGGGCTGGCGCGCGCGCTGGGCACGCCCCACGCGATGGTCAACGTGTTTCTGGACCAGACGCAGGTCTTCATTGGGCTGCATACGCCGTCGATGCAGCACAGCTTGGTCCTACACGACACTGCGCGCATGTCGCGGATCATGTCCCGGGACAAGGGGTTTTGCCCGCTCACAGTGCGGCGCCGCGTGCCGCTGGCCATCAAGAATGTCTTCGGGGTCCCGCTGTTCGCCAGCAACGACGTGGTGGACCGATTCCAGGTCCAGACGTATCTCGGCGCCCCGTTGATCGATCACACCGGAACCGCCTTGGGCACGACCTGCGTCGTCGGCAACGAACCGCGCGACTGGCAGCAAAGCCACGTCGAGCTCATCAAATCAACGGCTCGCGACGTGCTGGATCTGATGTACCAACGGCGGCAGCGCTGACAGGCGGAGCGGCCTGACACCCCTGGTCGACCGCCCATGAACCGTTTCGCAGAACCGTGTCGTCGAGGTGATCAACACGGCGCCGCCCACCGGGTGGCCGTCGCGAGAAGTGAGGACGCTGATGCAGGACGTTGACGTGATTGCCCAGATTGACGCGTATTTCTGCACTCCCCGACACCGCCAGCTCCGCGACGATGTCCGGCGGTTCGCCCAGACCGAAATCGCACCCCATGTCCCCGCGATGGAAACGGACCAGCAGATCCAGTACGAGCTGGCGCACCGGATCGCAGCGCAGGGATGGCTTGGTCCCACCATCAGCGGAGAGTACGGAGGGATGGGCGAAGGACACGTCGCCAAGACCATCATTGACGAGGAAGTGTCCACCGTCAGCGCCCCGATGGGCGCGATGGTGCAAGCCTCCCAGCTCGGCACCGCCAAAATCATCCACTACGGCACCCCGGAACAGCGGCGGCGTTGGCTGCCCGCGATCGCCCGCGGAGACGTTCTGCCCACGATCGCTGTTACCGAGCCCACAAGCGGTGGCCATGTGCTGGGCATGACTACCTCAGCCCGGCGGGATGGTGACGACTACATCCTCAACGGCCGCAAGGTTTACGTGGGCAACTCCCATGTCGGCACCCTGCACGGCGTGGTCGCGCGTACCGGCGCCGGCAAGAACCTCACCGCGTTCCTCGTGGAAGCCGACCGCCCTGGGCTGACCGTCGCAGGCCTCGAACCCACGCTCGGACTGCACGGGTTCTCCTTCGGCGAACTGATCTTCGACGACTGCCGCGTTCCCACAGCGAACCGGATTGGCAGAGAAGGCGACGGCTGGAAGGTCGCCTACAGCAGCAGCATCACCTACGGGCGCCCCAACCTGACGGCGGTCTCACTGGGGATCCACCGAGCACTCCTGAAGGACACCGTCGCCTACGTGAAGAAGCAGCACCGGTACGGGCGACGGCTGGCCGATCTGTCGATCATCAAGGACAAAATCGGCAAAATGCGGTCCCACCTCATGACGTCGGCCGCAAACGCGTACCTCGCCGTGTCCATGCTGGACCGAGGCCTGCCTTGCGACACCGAGCTGATCAATGCCAAATATAAAGGCGTGGAATTGCTGCTGGAGTCAGTCCGCATCGCGGTCGACGCACACGGAGCAGCCGCACTGCTACGCCGAAATCACATCGAACGGTACCTCCGCGATGCCTTTCACATGCTCACCCCCGCTGGGACCCCTGAGATTCAACTACTACGCCTGGCTGAGGCCGAACTCGGCACAATGGCAGGACAGTGGTCAGAACAACTGGCCGACCGTATCGCCACTACACCTTCAGCTACTTTCTGACCACGCGCATGCACAGGTGGCGCGCTGCCCTTGCTGACGTACATGATTCTGCACCCCCACAGATCGCGACACAGCTGGTCCACGGTTCGGGCGGTAGCTCATTGATTATCCCGATGACCTCAGCACGCAAGACGATCCTAAATAATAACATTGATGCGATCGGAGCCCGAAAAGCTGCGGCCAGAGCCTGTGCAGTAGCTGTGACCCTGTCGGCCATTGACGTCATTGGCATGATTGCAAGCTTGGTTGCTCCGCCGCTGATCGAGAGCGAACCAAAGATCTGCATCGGGATCATTGCGATACCAGCGGGAATCATATCGATACTCGCCTCGTGGACTTCTTACTTCGTGGTCGCAAAGCGAACCCCGAGATAGAGGCGGCGATCGAGATCCTCGAACGCGCGGCCGCGCGCATGGACAGCATCGGCGCCCGGGCCCTGGAGGGCTACGCCGACGTCCTGATGCAGTTGTCCGACGCGCGTGACGCAGTCGGCCAGCACACCGTCGCGGTCGAGGATCTGGAGATCGCGCTCTCCATCATGCGCCGCGCGGCATCGCCGGCGTACGTCACTGATGTCCTCGCCCGCTTGGGGCGAGCCGCGGCAGCACTGGGTCACACCAGCGACGCGCGAACCCACTACCGCGAGGCCCTTGAGCTTTTCCTCGCGGTCGGCGACCACGCCAACCCCGACCGCATATCCACCGCCCTGGACGCTCTGGACGCCCTCCAACCCCCTCGCAATCACCATCGAGAAAGGCCATACCTTCATGACCATCCGTCTGCTGTCCGTTGATGTCGGCAAAGTCGTCGCCGCCGGCCGCAGCCTCCGCGCCGATCTGCGCGCAGCCTCGGACCTGCCAGCGGAGACCGTCGCGCACTGCGTGCGCTCGCGATTGCACGCCGCCCCGGAGATCACCCGTGACGTGATCGCCGCGGTGGCAGGCGATCTCTGCCTGTCTCCTGAGACGGTGGATCGGATCGTGCACGGCCAGGGCGACCTGCGTGTCGACCCGGCCGCCGTCACCGCACTGCGCGCGCTGCGGCGTTGGCGCCCGGAGCTGAAAATCGTGCTCAACAGTAACGTCTGCTCTGCGAGCGCACATCAAACAGAAGTTGTTGCCGAACGCTTTAAGGCTGTCATCGACGGCTACTACCGCTCCTACCAGACGGGGTATGTCAAGGGCCTGCATTACCAGGCTTTCACCCAGATCGCCCGCGACTTCAGGGTCAATGTCGACGAGATCGTCCACCTCGACGACAAGCCCTCCGAGGTGGACGCGGCCCTCAAAGCCGGCTGCCGGGGCATGCTGGTTAACCCTCGCCACACCCGCTCGCTTGCGAACCCTCCGGCGGCCGATGACCGGTTCCGCTCGGCAGCAACCATCCGCGATGCCGAACCGCTCCTACGGAAGTGGATCACTAAGGAGGACGACAAAAACCCGACTCTTGCGGTTCGGGGCCAGATGCTTATCCGGGATCAGGACGAGCGGATTCTGACCGTCAGAGCCCGCGGGCAGAAGAAGTCCTTCCTGCCTGGTGGGCGGTGCCACGACTACTTTCCGGAGGACCCAGCCCGCACCGCGATGCGGGAGGTCAAGGAGGAGCTCGGGATCATCCTGCACGCCGCCGTCAAGGACGTGCGTAATGTCGCGTGGTCGCCCGGGGACTCCCGCCGCGACGGGAGGAACAAGATCGTGTACACGGTCGATGGCGGGTACGTCGACCAGGATGAGATCACGATCGTCCCCAAACGCGACGAGGTCGAGGAATACCAGTGGGTCACGCTTGCTGAAGCAGAACAGCTGCTGCACCCACGTGAGCACGAACGGGTCCTAGACGTCCTTGAGCACAAGCGGCTCATCACCTTTCAGCAGTGAGAACCAGGGTGATGAGTAGCTTCGAACAGCACGTCGCCTTCCGACGGTCGGCCGCCGCTGACAACCCTTCTGCAGCACATCGCGGTGCTGGCGCTGACGGTCCTGCTCGCAACGGGGTGTGCAGAGGCTCCTGGTCCCGCAGACGACCGCTTCACGGCCCTGCCTCGCGTCTGCGACCTGATCTCGCCGGAGACGGCACGCCAGGTCCGCGGCGAGCCGGTGCAGATCAAGACGCTGCGCGTCGGGACCACCGGCTACTGCCTCTGGACGTTTCGGGACATGGCCACGGAAGGACCGCATCCGCTCGAGCGGGTCGCGTCACTACACGTGAGCCTGCACCGCAGCGCCGGTAGCCGTCTCGACGGCATCGCGTCTCGCGCGTGAAGTCGCAGCGAGAGCCGGCGGCGTCTGAAAGGCGCCGTCCTGGTCTCCCCTGGACCCTGCGTCACGCAGGGGTACTGCCTGCCCGATGACGATATTGGCGGTCGATCGCGCCGCCATGAAAGGTAGTCCGTAGTGGACAGTGTCGTGATTTTTATGGTTGCTGACGACGGCAGCGTCAAGCCTGGGTGTCGAGGCTGCGCGATCGGGTGCACAACTGCGCTGATCATGTACGCGCTCGCGGCCATGATCGCCGTGTATCTCTCCACGCGTTAACACAGCGCGGTACGCCGCTGCCACGCCGTCCGCTGGGCCCACGCCATCAGCGTCGCGTCCCGAGTGAGGATCCCGGCGTGGTCTACGTCGAGACCCAGATCAAGGCAGTGTGGTTCGAAGAGAAAGCTGAGATCGACCAGCACACGCAGGTCATGAACCACCTGCGTGCTCCCGCACTCCACCCGGAAAAATCAAGCGTGCTGATCGCAGACAAGCAGAAGGAGGTGTGACGATGCAGTGCTTCACCGTCTGGCGAAAGTTCAGCCGGTCGGCTCGATACCGTGACCGAACGTGAATCGAGTGGAGGCGACGAGGATGATCGACGCGGTGACATCACTGAGCAGGTCCAGTGATCGATCAGGACGGTGACGTGACGACCGTGCCAATCGACGTGGCAGCAAGGGCTTGACGGCGAAGAGCCAGGGGTGACAGTGGCAGATATCGATTTCGAACGACTTTTTGATGAGGTTCCGCGACACACTGACGCATTGATGGCTGCCTGGGGTTCCGACGGCGAGTTCGATGGAGCCTCGTATGAGCAGGCGCTGGTTGCGATGGGTGCGGAGGGACAGACTGGTTTCGTGCTCCTGGCCTGGGCTAGGTTGATTTTCTGCGCCTACGCCTCCAGCGAGATGCCGTTCCAGGGGTTCCGCGAGGACGGCACGATCGCGGAGGACGTCCTCGATCACGGTGTGCGGTTGGTCGAGGTAGCGCGCAGCGCTGACCTGAAACAGATGCTGCAACAGATGCAGGACACCTCCGCCGAGCTCGGCGACATGCGAATTCAGCCCTTGATCTACGCGATGGCCTGGAACGTCCAGCACCTGCTGACGCTAGCGGGCGGCCGGGAAAACGAGGCCCGAATCCTCGCGCTGGTTGAGCCGTGTGCGCGAATGGTCGACGTCGACGCTGTGATCGCTGCCGAGCCGATCACTTTCGCCCTAGCCTGCCTGTCACAGGGCCACTTCGCCCCCGCTAGGCAAGCTTTGGGCGCGTTGGCAGATGCGACCCCGCTGCCGCTGGTCATGACCACGCTCATCGCGATCGCGAGCAGAATCATGACCAACCCCGGCCCGCAGCTGATCGTCGACGAACACGGGGTTCCACTCTCGGTAGCCGGCCGTGGCGATCCGGGTACATCTCACGAGAACCGGCTGCTCCGCATGGCCACCGAAGGGATCCGTGCGGTGCAGGCTGGCGACAACGGCCGGGTCCGAGAGCTCGCGAGCTACGTCGGCACGCATTCCATCGGCGAGCAGGCTCAGCTGGTCTGGCAGCTCGCCGTCTCGCTGGGCTACAAGCTCGCGTCCCTGGACCGACCCGCAACCGACGTGAAAGGCCACCGGTGACAACGACGAACGCAGTCCGATTCGGAACCTATAATCTGCTCAACTACGCCGAATCCGACACAGCGGAAGCCATCGCCCGCTACGAACGCGTCCACGACGTTATCCGCGGCGCCAGCGTGGATGTGCTGGCGGTACAGGAGATCATCGCCGACGATCCTGCCAACGAGGATGACGGGCCGGGCAAAGCAGGGCTGGCAGGTAAGCGCCTGGCGCAGCTAGCTGAGGCCACCGGTATGGAGTACCAGCATTCCCCCGGCAAGCCGGCAATCGCGGTGGGCAACCACCGCTTCCACGTCGCTTTGCTGTGGAAGCCGGGTATCTCCCCTGCGGGTGGCTTCCGGGCATTCTCCGGCACCAACGTGTGGCATTCACTGGTCGCGCTGAACCTAGATGTCGGCGCTGCACGGCCGATCCAGCACGCCTCCTTCCATGCCACACCATTCGGCCGCTACCGCCGATCCGACGAATTCGAGCGAGTACTGTCGATCATGACCCGCCCGGACAATCGTCCTCCAGGGCTGATCGGGGCTGACTGGAACTCCGTCAGTGCCGACAGAGTGTTTCGACCGGGATGGATATCCGAAGACGACGGCGAACCGGACCGCTGGGTGTACTACGACCACGACCCCTACACCGGTCGCGGCCCCGACGGTCGCCGCAAGGAGTGGCATCACGACCTGGTGTACCAGACGAAATGGGAATACACCGCGACCGGCGAGCTCCGCTGGTGGGCCGACCGCGAACCCGGCGAGGTCCTCTACGCGGGTGGTCTTGGTCTGCGTGATGTTGCGGCCGCGCTCGACGCACCATGGCAGGCCACGGGCGGTCACTGGCCCGAAGGAGACCCGTTCGGCGAACGGCGCATAGACGCAATCCGGGTGACCCAGGATGTGATTCCAGCATTGCGGGCGTACAAAATCGCCGGCACCGACCTGGCATTCGATGCCTCGGATCATCTGCCGGTACTGGTGGATTACGACCCGACCGCGATCGAGTTGGAGGCATGAGTTCGGGTGGTCTGAGCGGGGTTGTTTCACCAGCCACTGTACGGAGGGCGTGGCTCGAGTCCGGTTCCGCGGCATCGAGTGCTCGATCACATCAGAGGCACCGTTGTCGCTAACTGGCATGAGCCGCAAAGAACACTGGCGCCATTGAGATCACCCACGTGAACTTCCCGAGACACCAAAGAAATAAGGAAGGGATACATGGACTGCTTCTTCGAACGATTTCCGGGCGCAACCTGGAAAACCCAGCAGCGCTTACACGTCTACGCGCTGCCCAACCAGGCAGTTCGTGACGCCGTGACGGAATACCACGCTCTCCTCGGCGACGACCCTATCAGCCAATACGGGCTCGGCCTCCAACCGGCCGATTTCCTACATTTCACCGTCCAGATGCTGTACAAGCATCGCAGCGAGGTCACCAACACCGACCTGGACGAACTCGTCACCCATCTCACCAAGCAGCTACGCCAGTTCGATCCGTTCACCCTGCGGATCGGGCCTCCTCAGGCCGGCGTCCACGCCGTCGAGCTCTGGATCGCCCCTGACGCCGACAAGACCTGGGGCGAGCTCGTCGACCACACCCGCACGGCCGTGACCACCGTATTCGGCTCCGACGCCCTTCCACCGCTAGGCCCCAACGCAGTCCCCCACTCGTCCTTGGGCTACGGGATCCGTTCCGGTGACTCCGGCGCAATCACCAACGCTCTGAAGAATATCCGTCGGCCGCTGACCGAGATCACCATCGACCAGGTACACCTCCTCGCCGTCACGCAGCATCCCGATCGCGGCTGCTACACCTGGGAACCGATCGCGGCGATCCCATTCGGGCAGTAGCTCGCCCCGCCATACACCGACGCGAAGGTATGATCAGCCGTCGTTCGCCTGTATGAACGAGGCAGCGGCGGCTGATTCAGCCAGAGCAGGAAGACACCCGCCGGGGTCTTTTCTGGCACGCCGACACAACGTTCGGCGAAAATGGTTGGCTTAACCGCTCGAGCAGATCTCAGTACCGCGCGGCGCGGCCCACGCCAACCTAGCGGCAGGACCGGTGGGCTGGGTCGTTCCAACCACACCAAGGGGCACACGGATAGGGACTGATACAGAGCCGAAGCTCAATGAGGGCGACACCTAACGCGGATCCCAACGCTGCGCCGGTATGGCCGGTTTATGGGTCTGGCCATGGCGGCGTTGTACCGTGGCCGAATGTCCGACCCGAAGTTTCGCGATGTCGTTGGCTGGCTGGCGTCGACCTTGCAGCTGCGCCCCGCGATCCTGGCGGGGTTTCCTCTGGAGTACACGAGCCACGCTGGCATTCTCTTCGTGTCCTGGCGCGGAGGGCCTACCGCCGACATGGTCGCCGCCGAGCTGGTCAAGTCGGCAGACCCGGATCTACCCGTGACGGTGAAACCGGTTCGGTCATCGGCTGCGTCGCTACACCTCTCCGTCGGCGACATGACGGTGTGCTTGAGTCCCCACGATCCCACGCCAGATCGGCTCTGGGCGCCTCGCGTCGGACAGCATCCCAACGACCGTCCGTGGCCGTGGCCGTGGACGCTGCGCGACGGTGGAGCTGCTTACGACACCGTGCTGTGGACCACGGGCAACGTGGAATCCGGCGGTGATGAAGTCGCGGTGGTGGTGCGTGTTTCCCCGTCAGCTGCCACTGCCGCTCATTCGTCCTGGTCCGAGAGCGGATTTTGTGTCATCGATGCCGACTATGACGTCCCGGACCATGCATCCACAGAAACGAAGCGCCTCTGGCGGCAGCGAACGACGAACGCCCACATTCGGCTGCGCTATGCCGCCACAGGCTGGAGCGACGCGGAAGCCGACGAATGGCTCGCGGGCGACGGTCCTCATCAACGCCGTCCCATGATCAGCGCCGTGCTGCTCGACAAGCGATGCATCATCCGGGTCGACGCAGGGCTCCGGATCGTAGCCGCCGTCGCCGACGGAAGTCCGTGGGTGTCCGCGCCCTGGGATGTGCTCCCTTCCGCCCTCTACAGCGCACTGAGCACCCGGGTCGCTGATCACCTAAACCCGCCCGAATTCTTGAATGTCCGGCGATACGGAGACGCCTGGAGCCAGGTGCGGTTCCAGCTTTCAAGCCAGCTTGTCCCCCCGGGCGAACACTCCTACGGCCCACCAAGGGTTTTCGAGTAACCCCAGGGACACCAGAAGCAGCGACCGGCGGTTATGACCCGGCGAACCCGACTGACCCGCGGCCGCGGAAGATGTCCAAGGACAGCCACCGCTCGACGTTGGGGTTCTCACCCGGCACCAGCCACGCTGGAACGCCGCGAAGCAGGCCCCGCAACGCCATGTCCGACGTTCTGCCCGAGGCCGGATCGAAGTGATCGTGGCAGGTGATGATCGGCATCACGTCATCGCTCCCGCCCACGAGACAACCTGCCAGCAGCCTCCCCGAGCCGGATCACGATTCCCGCGCACCACCCCTTCAGCGCCACGGCTGGTGCAATAACCACCACTTCGAGAGCTGACCACTGGACGCACATTTGTTGTGGCGTGGCAGGTTCAGGAGCACCAGGCGCGACGCGGCCGTGGCATTCCGGCCCGGGTACGGGCTGGTCGGATCCATGACTCAACTTTGATTTGCACTGAAATAATCGTGACAATAGAATATCGCCCGTCTTCCGGCGTCCCAACTTCCCGTCGTGCTGGCTATCCGTGATCAACACGTTGCATGAGCCAGGGATGTAAGCCATCGAATCATGCTGCCGTCCACTTCGATGCTTGATCTTCGTCGCCGTCGTGAAGGAGTTCCAGAAGGCGCGGTCGACCCTCACCTGAATCGACCGCGCCTGGTTCTCAGGCACTCGCTGCCTGGAAATGTTGGTTCACCAGGTTCTCGACCTCGGAGCTGACGGGAGGCGCATCATCAGCGGCCGCCCAAGCATGGGCGTCGTGTTCAGTGAGCCGTACGGCACCGGCGTTGACGACGGTGACAGACCAGGTGTGCTGGCGAGATCGTTTTCCACTGCCAGAAACGTAGTCGAAAGCACCGAGGTAACCCGTGATCTCGGCGATCTGGAGACCAGTTTCCTCCTGAACCTCGCGATGCAAGCCGGCGATGAGGCCTTCACCGGGCTCGACTTTGCCCGAGGGCAGCTCCCAGGTACCACCACGCCAGTCATCATCTGGACGTTGCAGGAACAGGACCTCTCCACCACGATCGATGACAGCACCGACGACTTGTTGCTGGATTCCGTCAGCATCGTCTCGTTCCGAGAGGGCGTTGATGTCAGGCAGGGTCATGTCGGCCGGTCCTCCATGAGGTAGTGGTAGTTGGTGATCACTTTCTCGAATGCGCGGATGTAGTCGTCGGCCAGGTGGTCATCGGCGTGCGGCACTGGGAGCTTGAGGGTGTTGCGATGCAGTCTCTCGGCGCGGGGGAACTGACCGGGCCCGTAGCGTGGCCACCCTTCAGGCAAGATCGGAAACAGCTCGTTGGGCGCATCGAAAATCGGGTGCTCGTTGAGGGGGCGCGTCGAGCCGGGCTGGTCGACTTCAACGCAACCTTCAGCGTGAAGCGCGGCGACCACCGCGCTGGCCGGCAGACCATCCAGTTCGTCCGGCCGAAAGACCAGAGCGAGTGAGTACCAGGACGGTTCGGTTTCGAGTGGGATATCCGGGACAGTAATGCCGGGCAGATCGCGGAGGGCGGCGATGATCCGGGTCGCGATCTTGCGCCGACCGGCCAGCCGCTGGTCGAGGTCCTCGAGCTGGTTGAGTGCTAGGGCGGCGGCCAGTGGGTGGATGCGGAGCTTGAGACCCATTCCGGTCACGGCGAATCGCCGAAGCGGGTGGTCAAGCGGGATTTCAGTGCGGCACCGCTTGTTGTATTGGCCGTGCAGCAGAACGCGGTAGTAGGTCTCGTCGTCGTCGGTGAGGACGAAACCACCTTCGCCCGCGGAGAGGGGTTTGGGACCGTTCATACTGAAGGCCGCGACAACGCCGTAGGCCCCGACCTTGCGCCCGTGAACGGTGGCGCCGTGTGCGTGGGAGCCGTCTTCGACCAAAGCAAGACCGTACCTGTCGGTGATCTCCTGGAGCTTGTCGATCTGGGCCGGCACGCCCCACATGTGCGTCACTGCGATGGCTTTGGTGTGTGGCGTGATGGCCGCTTCGATCTGTGCCGGGTCGATGTTGCCGAGCTCATCGCAGTCCACGAGCACTGGCTTGAGACGAAGGTGAAAGAGCGGGCTACATGTGGCGTGGAAGGTGTAAGCCGGGACGATCACCTCGTGACCATCGACAGCTCCGAGCGCGGCGAAGGATGAGTGCAGCGCTGCGGTCCCGGAACTGGTCAAGATAGCGTGGCGAACACCGAAGTACGCGGCAAGCCGCTCTTCCAGCTCTGCGATGACTCCGGAGCGGTCCGGAATCGAGACCGCTGTGTTGAGCTGGGCCACAACGGATTCTGCAGTCCTGCTGTCGATGGGTGGCCAGGGCACATGCGGGCCTGGACGGGTGACGGCTGGTGTTCCTCCGTGGATGGCCAGTGGGCTGTTCATGCGATCAGCTCCTTCGGGTTGACGAACCCTCGCGACGTCGCGGAGGCGTAGCAGGCTTCGATGAATGCGGCGTGGGCGAGGTGGTTTGCCGGGCCGGAGGTGTTGAAGCGCTCGCCGCGGAGGATGCGGCAAAAGTGATCAACCTGCGCTCGTGCGGCGGAAGGCCACGACTGCTCGCGGGCCAGTGACTCCACGACGTCGCCGTCCGGGGAAAGGCGGCGGACGCGACCGCGTTCGAGGACAACCGCGCCGCGTGTGCCGATCGCGCGGATGGTTTCGGTTTTCGGTGCTACGCACCGGGACAGCAGCGCATGGCCGAATAGCCCGGATTCGAAGCCGAATGCAATGGAGGCTGTGTCTTCGGCGTCGTAGTGCTGCTCGGGCCGGGCGGATGCCGAGTACTGGGCGAGGACCCTGTCGGGCATGCCGAAGTACCACAGCAGCATGTCGACCAGGTGGTATCCCATATCGATGATGCAGCCGCCGCCAGCCAGGCGCGATTGCCCGCGCCATCCAGAGGACGGGTCCACGCTCATGGTGTAGGCGGCATCGATCAGAAACGGTCGGCCGATCTGGTCGAAGAGCTGGAGAAAGCTCGTGTAGACCGGGTTGAACCGTCGCTGCAGCGTCACCATCAGCTCGATGCCGCCCTCTTCGCACACCGCGGCCAGTTCGCGTGCTTCACCGAGAGTCGGCGCGAAGGGCTTCTCCTTGAGCACGTGGACTCGGCGAGCCGCGGCGGCTCGGATGACCTCTCCGCCAGCGTGGTGCGGCACGGCGACCACAACGAAGTCCAGTGACTCCGCAGCCAGCATGTCGTTGACGTCCCCGTAGCCTGGTACGCCGTACTCGTCGACAACCTGGTCGACGCTGGTTTGATCAACATCGCACACCGCGACAAGCCCGGCCAGATCGCTAGCAGCGACAGCAGGCAAGTGGTCCTCCTGGGCTTGCTTGCCGAGCCCGACAACGCCGACACGAAGCCGCCTGCCAGCGTCGATTGCACGTGCGGCTCGCGCCTCCGGAATGGCCATTGTGGAGGATTGGTAGGACTCGGTGGGTTGGTCCTGATGAGCCAACCTGGGCATCACTCACCTCCATGACGTTGGTACAAAGAACTGCCATGACCAGACCGTGCAGCCAGGGTGTTCGCGTACCCTGAGTTCCGACTCACGGCGCATTCACGCACACGCACACCTCTCGCATGTTGGGACTTCTGGATGGCCAGGCACGAAGAAGCAGAGGCCGCGGCTGCACCCTGCGACGACGTTTTCGTTGCTGAATTTCGCCACTGGCGCGACGTACGCGGCTTGTCCCTATCCGCACTGGCTCGGCAGATGGGATACAGCCGCTCATACGTGTCGAAGGTTGAAAGCGGTAGCGAACACGCCTCACGCGAGTTCGCCCGCGCGGCCGAAGGCGCGCTCAACGCCGGCGGCGCTCTTACGAGGGCATGGCGAGAGCAGCACAGCAGGCAGACAGCCACGCCTCGCATAAAGGGCGGGTCTGTAGCATCCCCGCTCGCCTCCGACACTGCGGGCGAACTGGTCGTGGAGCACGACCACGCAGAGCTCTACTACGACCAGGGCGTCTACCGCGCGACGATGCGCCGGCGCTTGGTCAACAACGGCCAGCAGCCCATCACGCGCTACCTGGTTCGGATCTCGGTCGACCGGTTCCCCGGAGCCCCGGAACGCTCAAACCAGCTTTATCGTGACGATCCACTGACCTGGGACGAAATCGACCTCAAGGCGTGGCACGGCGACGACCGCGCCGAGCCCATGCGGTGGAGCGTCCAACACGATCGCGATGCCTTCAAAGAAGTCTGGTTGCAGTTCGCCAACGACACCGGCCATTTTCCGCTGTATCCCGGGGAAAGCACCTGGATCGAATACACCTACACCGTCAACGACATCAAGTGGGGCAACTGGTTCCGGCGCGCTGTGCGCCTCCCTACTCAGCGGTTGTCGGTCATGCTCAACTTCCCGGCAGAGCTCGATCCCGCGGTCTGGGGCCTGCACACCTCCATGACAGCGGAATCCATGCCGTTTCAGACGGCGATCGACACGCGGCACGACGGCGACCGCATGATCTACTCATGGTCTACAGAGGACCCGCCATTGCACGCCCGGTACCGGCTTGAATGGCACTTCCGCATCGATGTCCACGCCACACAGCCGCCGCCGCAGCCGAAGCCCAGCGAAACGATGGCAGCCCTGGGCATAGTGCAGGACAAAGACCCGATGCTGCGCCGACCCGCCCGCCCGTTCACGCTGCCTGACGAAGCCGAGGACGCAAGGCGCGTAGTCTCAGAGCTGCACTCAGCGACGCAGCGGGTCGCCAAAGCGCACACGTTCAGCAAAGGCATGGGCATCGCCGCACCCCAGATAGGCATCGAACGGGCCGCAGCCCTCGTCCGACCGCCTGGTAGCGATGACGCCATCACACTGCTCAATCCCCGGATTATCGAAACCAGCGATGACCGCGATCACCAGTACGAAGGCTGCCTAAGCTTCTTCGACGTCCGCTGCCTTGTCCCCCGCCCCCTCCAGATTCACGTCGAGCACCAAGACATCACAGGCGAACGGCGCATCACGATCTTCGAACGCGGCATCGCGCGCCTGGTAGCCCACGAAGTCGACCACCTCCACGGCGTCCTCTGCCGCGACCACCTCGAACCCGGAACCCAACCCATCACCATCGAGCAATACCGAGGTACCGGAACAAGCTGGCATTACCAAACTCCTGGCACCGGAAACTGATCCCGCCGCTTCAGGCAATTCGATCGACACGGGGATCGTGGTATCCCTTCTCCGGTACAAGTCGAGCCGGCGGCCAAGCTTGGCTTCGCTCCAGGTGCGCGAGAAGTTCGCACGCTAGGCATCGGATATCCGGCGTGCGCCAGAGACGCCTGGGCTCACGATCGATTGCCGCTCGGCGATCGCGTGCGCATACACCTCCCCAGATCCCCCAACTCACACCTTCGTCCACCTCGTGACAAAGGGCGATCATGAGGCATTCAGTGCGGACCGGGCAGCCAGCGCAAGCTTCGACCGCCTGGCGGCGCTGATGGGCGAGCCCGTCGGCACCGCGGGCGGGCTCAGGGAACCATGCGTCCTGGGCGGTGGACGTGGTGCAGCGCCCATAGCTGCGGACTCTCCATTCTTGTTCGCGAAACACAAGCGACCCCCGAAATAGTGACCATCGAGAACGAGCTGGCTCCCGTGGGACGGCAGTTCGGTGACGAGGCGAGCGGCGCTCGGCTTCGTGTGAACCACCGGTGCGTGAGTACGGGATCCGGGCAACCTCAGTCAGACGCCGACCCGGGTTGTCCGCTATTGAGGACTTGGAAGGTCGAAAGTACGCCGCCCCAGCCAGTGGGTCAACTCGAATGGTCTAAGGGCTTGCGCTTGTCCACTAAAGGGGACACCCTTGTAGGCCTGGAAGGGAGGTGTCCGATGCCGGAGGCCGAGTCGGGCAAGACGTTCGGGGAACAGCTGGAGCTGTTGTTCGACGCTGTCCGGCGTGAGGACGGCTCGGTGTACTCGAAACGCGAGGTCGCTGCCGCTGTCGGGTTGTCGAAGACCCACTTGTACAACCTGATCAACGGTGAGCGCGAGCCCAGTCACGCCACGGTCAAGGCATTGGCGGAGTTCTTCGGAGTGCAGCTGGACTACTTCTCAGACACTGAGCGTGGACGAGAGCTGGCCCAGCAGTACTCGCTGCTAGCGAAGTTCGGCGAAGGTAAGCTGCGCGCTCTCGCGCGAGGCGCGGAGAAGTTGTCGCCCGAGCAGTTAACCAGCGTGATCGAGTACATCGAGTTCCAGGCGAGCAGAGACCACCCTTCTCGGTGACAAGACGTTCTTGTCGCTGTCAGACCCAGCACCACGTAGGGACACTGGATCTCCGCGCTGCGCAGCAGCTGGCGTCGCTGCAGGTTCTTCGCACACCGCGACGAGCGACCACCCAGCAGCTTCGCTCGGTGGTAGTGCAGCCGATGCCTCCACCGTTGCGCACGGACGGAGGAAGCGCCCGGCGGCGATATGAGGTGATGCGCTGTGGAAGACCCTCAGGGCAAGGGCACAACAGCACGTAGATCTCGGCGTCGGCTGTTTGATCTGCGTACGCGCCGCGCTGGGGGTGAGGCCCGGCTTCGGCGCGCGCTTCGCAAGGAACTCGACGAGCTTGGCATCGTGGGCCCGACCGACATGGCTGAGGTCTGCCGACGTCTAGGAGCTCGCCGGGGAAAGCCGCTCAAGTTGTCGCCCTACCCGTTGGACGTACCCGGGCCGTTCGGCTTGTGGATCGCAACCCCCGTGGTCGACTTCATCCTCTACCAGCAGGAAACGACGAACGCCCACCAGCAGCACATCATCGCCCACGAACTTGGGCATATCATCAGCGGTCATTCCTCGGACGACGGTGACGAGGCCGGTTGGTACGAGTCCTTCCCCGACATCCCTCCGGACCACGTCCGCCGTGCGCTGCGACGTACGCACTACGAGACCGACCAGGAACGTGAAGCCGAAACCGTGGCGACCTTGCTGCTGGAACGCGCCGCAGTGCTCGAGCAGGTCTCTCTTCCTCCTCGAACGCCTCGAGCGCGGCGTGCTCAACAGGCGCTAGGCGAGCAACAGGACTGGCTGTGAGCCTGACGAAACTGGCCATCATCGTCGCCCTCGCGTGGTTCAGCTATCGGCTAGCCCGCTCGCCACGGGACCTCGCACTGCGCGCTGTGGTCGCATGCTTGTTCTGCCGCTTGTTCGCCGCGCCTTCGACCATTGCCGCTCTTCGCGAGCTCACAGGTGGTGCCCTGACGCCCAGTCTCGGCAAGCTGGTCATGAACATCGCGCTGAACGCCTCATGGTTCTTCCTGCTGCTCTTCTTCCTCTTCGCCGCTGCAGGAGGCACTGCTCGCGCGCGGCGGGAAACAACTCTGATGCTCGGCGCCTCGGCCTGCATGGCCTTAGCCGTTCTTGTCACTCCTGACGCAGACAACGCGTTCCCGACGCGCGGTGCGTTGCCGGTGACCTTCCAAGCACCGAGCGTTGCAGTCTTCTATCTCGTAGGCACGACCTACGTCGCCTACGCGACCGGATCAGCCGCAATGTGGGCGTGGCGCTACGCCGCTGAGTCCGGTCGCCGCACACGGGTTGGCCTTCAGCTCGCGGCCGTCGCCCTGGCTGGTGAAGCAGGCATCGCGGTGATCCGTGCCGGCATCGTCGTCGTCCGCTGGACAGGCGGCAACGTGCCGCCACCGTTCGCAAGTGCTGTCGACAGCCTGGTTCCCGTGGAGCTGCTGATCTTCGTGGTTGGCGTCTGTTGGGCTGGATTGGCAACCCGCATTTCGGCGTTCCGCGTCTGGGCCCGCCACCGGCGCATCTACCACCAGCTGTATCCGTTGTGGGCAAGGCTGCATGAAGTCTTCCCTGAAGACGCACTCGAGCGCAGCCCCAGGAGCCTGTGGCTCGATCGGCTTTCACCACGGCGCATACATCGCCGCTTCTGGCGCCGGCTGATCGAGATTCGTGACGGTCTGGTCCAGCTTGGCCCGCACCTTGCAGACTCCGGCTTCGATACCGATCGGCCCGCGCATCAACAAGTCGGCGTCTTCAAGGAGGCATTGCGTCGCCAGCGCGAGGGGGCACGCCCCAGCGGCCGGTCTGCGGTACTCATCGCTGCTCCCGACGGCCCCGACCTCGGTGCCGACATCGAGCAGCTCGTCGCCCTCGCCCAAGCACTGTCCAAGCAGACCATGCCCACATGACCCCCTTGACCAGAGAGACGGCACGATGAGACTTCTGATCACGGCTGAGCGCGTCTTGCTTGGTCCAGCCGGCCATCAGGTCGACGATGGCGCCATCCTGATCGACGAGAACACGATTCTCGCCGTCGGCCCTCGCCCCGAAGTCGAGGCACAAGCTGGCGGCGACGTTCGCCGGTGTGACTACCCGAACCACACCATCGTGCCAGGTTTGATCAACTGTCACGTGCACCTGGCGCTCGACGCTGGTCCTGCTCCCTTGGAGCAATACCTCGTCACCGAGGACCCCGATCTCTTGCTCGGCATGGCAGGTCGTGCGCAACAAGCTGCTCGGAATGGGGTCACGACCATCCGAGACCTCGGAGACCGCGGGGGCCTTGTCTTCCGTTTGCGGGATGCGATCGCTCGCGGCGAGCTAAGCGGGCCCCGCATCCTGGCGTCCGGTGCGCCACTGACCATTCCTCGTGGTCACTGCCATTTCTTCGGCGGTGAGGTCTCCGGCGAACACGAGATCCGCCAGCATGTCCGGGACATGGCCGACCGTGGGGCAGACCTCATCAAGGTCATGGCAAGCGGCGGCCACATCACCCCGGAATCGCCCCCGATGTGGGCGACTCAGTTCTCCGCGGCTGAGCTTCGGACCATCGTTGAAGAATCATCCAATGCGGGCCTGCCCGTCGCGGCACACGCCCACGGTTCAGATGCGATCGCTGCCGCGGTCGATGCGGGCGTCTCGACCATCGAGCACTGCACGTGGCTTCGAAGCGGAGGCGGCGGATACGACCAACGTGACGAGGTGGCCAAGCGCATGGCCAGCCAAGGCGTCTACGCCTGTATCGCATGGCCGCCGGACTGGCGGGGATTCATGGAACGCCTCGGAGCGGAACGCGCCGAGCAGATCGTCGAGCGGTTCCTATGGATGGACGAGCTGGGCATCCGCCTTGTGCCCGGCACCGATGCTGGCCTGCGAGGCTCAGGATTCGGCGACTACGTCGACGCCCTCGAACTGTATGCCCACATTGGATTCTCGAACGCCCAGATCATCGAGATGGCCACGGTAACAAGTGCTCAAGCTCTAGGAATAGGAGCGAGCGTGGGGCAGCTACAGCCCGGATACTCCGCAGACCTGACCGTGGTCGACGGCGACCCCCTCGTCTCTCTCGAACACCTCCGACACCCCCAGCTCGTGCTCGCCCGCGGACACGAGTTCCACTCCCCCATCCCCACCTGATCAGCTTCCAGCCGCCACAGACTCCGCCGACGGCGCTTCTGTTCTGACGTGCACATACCTTCGTTGCCACGTGTCAATCCTGTAGTGGGTGGACGTAGGTATCCTTCAGGCGCGTTTCGGCATTGCACGGTGTCTCGACGGGCTGGGTGGGGCGGTATGGCTGATCGTTCGATGGACGAGCTCATCCGTTTCTTGGAAGTGATGGCCCAGTTCGGCCGGAGGGCTTCCCAACGACATGTACAGCAATTCCGGTTCCTCACCATCGCCGAGCTGCTACTCGCTGAGGGACGCTTGTGGCACACGACCGTCGAACCCGAGCAGTTCGGTGTCACCCGCGGGCCAGAACGGGAGTGCTACGCCAATGCCATCCACGCCGCCGAAAGCAATCACGACCTCGTCTACGTCGAGGGCTTTGGTCTGCCGGCGGTGATGCCGCTGGGCACCGAGCACGCCTGGTGCGTCCCACGAAGCGACGATGGCGTTATCGACATGACATGGCCCGCCAACGACGGGCGCGCCTATATCGGCCTGCCCTTCACCGATGAGTTCCGCCGCAAGCTCCAGCACGAGACCGACCGCCTCCCCATCCTCTTACCGCATACCGAGGCTGGACGATCACTACTTCAGGACGGGCCGCCAGCCGACGCGATCATCGACATAGGCCGGCCCATCGCCGAGGTCTACGACGCTCGCTGCTGACACCTCCACATGTTCCGGAAGGTGCCGGTATGCTCGTTCGGGCGATCACGCGAGAGCCAGCCGAACGGGCGCGGAGTTGAGTATGGAGCCGGAGTTCCCGTGCCCTACCTGCGGGAAAACGCTGGCGTGGGACGAGATCGACCCTGACCTTGGCTTGGCGTGCGTGAATCCGCAGTGCGCGGCGCTGGGACTTACGCTGCCCGTCTCCCGAGTTCACGCCCATCAGGTGCGACGCGGTCGTGATGTCCCGGCGCCCGGTGCGGGCTGGCCACGCCCACGCCTCCCCGGGCATGGCGTCGACGGCGACATCGAACCGTTGCCGCATCCCTACGTGGCACCGGTCAGCCATGGGCGGGTCTGGCACAGGCTCGTCGACAGCGACCGAGTCCGGGAAATCCAGGAATCATGGGCATGCCAGGTATGCGGGCTGGCGCTAGACGAGGCCGCGTGGGTGTTCTGCAGCGAAACCGGCGAGGTTCTCACCGACGCCGCACTACACCGTCGGTGCCTCGTCTTGGCCCGCACCATGTGCCCACACTTGGCTGCCACTGGTTACCGAGAACTCGAGGTGCGACGCGGCGACCTTCTCGTCGACGACCACCATCCCAGCTCACGTGCCGCATGGACGGTCACGGCAGTGCCGAAGACCGCAACGCCTGGGTATGAACGTGTGGGACGAGCCTCGTCAGATGGCCGAGGCTCGTCCCAGGACTGAGAACCTCCAGCCCTCGTAGACCTTTCCGGGTTTCACGTGCCGGCTGTGACGTGGTGCTTCTGCCCTGCTTTCCTACGAGGAGGGTGGGGTCAGGCCGAGGCAGGCAGCGACGCTGCCGTGCACCCAGCCGGTGACTCCGTTGGTGTCGTCGGTCAGGTTGACCCACTCAGGAGTCGTGGGAGCCCCGCCGACGAACTGGTGCACACGGTAGGCGTGGGCCTTGTAGTAGACGCCGTCGACGGGCGACTTCAGATCCGCGGCACGATGAATGCGGGCACCATCCTGAATGGACAACGCTGTGCCGGGCGGGCAGGCACCTTCCGCGTGAGCTGTGCCGGTGAGTCCCAGCATCAGGATTCCCGCAGTCGCTGCCAGGTTCACCGCAGCGCTATACGTCTTTCGCATCGAACAGTCCTTTCCTAATCAGACCTGCGATCGGGAAATTTCGGCAATACAGAGGAGAAACGTCGCTGACAGGGATGCCTTGAAGGCGGATCCCAGCGGAAGGATTCCGCTGGAGCCGAGGGATTCAGCGGTGCGTCACAGCACGTGCAGGTGCGGGAATCCTTGGCGCGGCTCTTCCAAGTGCGGCAGCCCGCATGACCCGGCGATACAGTCGTCGCCGGGGGCGGCTTCGGCTGCGAGTGCTGTTCCGGCAGTAGACAGCGCGGCCACGGCTACGGCGATAAAAGCGGCTCGCACCCTGTTCGTGGCCGCCTTGTGACGACGCTGGTTTTCTTGGTTCATTTCGTTCTCCCTCTCTCATTTTTGGGCGCAGTTCTCCCCGGGCGAGAATTCGCCCTGGGCAGGTATGTGTTGGACGACCGGCGGTCGCTAGTTGGTGATGCGGAGGATGGCCGCGGACCAGGTCATGCCGACGCCGATGCCCAGCAAGGCGATGTGATCCCCGGCGGCGACGAGGCGTCGGATGAGGAGGTGGTGCAGGCCGACGATGTGGTCGCAGGCGCCCATGTGGCCGTAGCGGCGAGCAAGGAAGGCGCTGCTGCGTTCTTCGGGGATCCCGAGCGGCGCGAGGCAGTGCCGGTGAGTCAGCGGGGCGCCGTAGTGCGGGCAGAGCAGGAAGCGGATGTCGTCGAGTTCGATTTCGGCGTCATACAGCGCTTGCTTGACGACGGTGCTGACGGCGGCGGCGTTGAGGGTCTCGAGGCTGCCGGGGCCGCCGTGGGTGGCCAGCCAGTGGGCTTTTCGCTGGCGAAGCTGGATCGGTGGCCTGTAGGTATTTCCGTCGTACCAGCCGGTGTTTCCGCGGTGGAGACCTTCCAGCTGCGGTTGCGCGCAGGAGGCGGTGGAGATCAGCTCGGCCACGGCATCGTCCCGGGAGTCGCGTTGGAGTAGGACCGCGGCTCCGGCGTCGCCGTAGGTGATGCCAGGATCGGTTTGCCACCGGTCGAACAGCGGCGCATGGAAGGTGTCGCCGGCGGTGAGCAGCGCCGACCGGCCGGGCTGGCCTTTGATGACGTTGGTAGCCAATTCGAGACCGGCGACCATGCTGTTGGACATGCCGTTGACCGCCAGGGTCATGGTGGTGTTGAGCCCGAGCTGGTCGGCGACGAAGCAGTGGGGCGACCAGAAGTCGATGCCCGGGTCGTGGATCGTGGAGTGCAGATGTAGGTCCAGGCGGCGGTGGAAGCCACGGAGGGCTTGGCGTCCTGCGCGTATAGCGAGCTCCGGCCCGGTGCACTCTGGTGCGACAGCGAGAGAATCCTGGTGGTTCCGCTGCGCCTGCTGCGCGCTGTAGCGGCCGGCGCGGATGGCGTCGGCGGTGGGCATGAGGTCGCCGGTGACTGCTCCGATGCCGTTGATCGTGATCCCGTGGTGCCGCATACCCGATCACCTCGCCAGACGGGTCGCACTGGAGAGGCGCCCGGTAAACCACACTTCGCGGAACCCGTCGGCGCCGATCGAGCAGTCACGGCTGAGCGTATGAAAGACGGGATCGAGGGCCCGGTTGACGAAACCCAGGAAGACAGGCTTGGACGCGTCGGTGACAGCAGACAGGTGGCCCCAGTCCTCGCCGTCTTGCCACCGCAAGATAAACAGCGTTCGGGACCTGCTGGTTTCTCGCATGGTTCGCATGAGGGATCACTCCATTCCACGCACAGCGCGGCAGAAAAAAGAGAAACGGGGAGCCCGTTCAGGAAATCGCCTTCGCAGTGGAGGGATTTTCCGGGTTGTGGGTCTCGCCACCGTGACACTGGATCAAGCCTCGTGTCAGTTTTTGGCCCCACCCAGCCAACAGATACACCCATCCGAGTGAGCCCGACGCCCAGCACCTTGGGGCTTTCAACATCGAAAACCCCTGACACAGAACAAGATCACGACGAAACCTTGCTCCCCGGGACGTTGCGAACAGGCACCAGTAAATGGTTGCCCCGCCTGAGTCTTCACTCGAACGGGCGCATGATCCGGTTGACGGGGGCCAAAACCTGACACGAGGCGCGATCCAATGCCAGGCTCACTCGTCCCCGGACCGCCGCGACAAAACCGGCTCCCCTCGGACTTTCTCGCAGCCTGGTCCCCAGTTTCGGAGGTGACATTGTGGTGCCGACCCTTTCTTCCTCGCCTCACATCAGCAGTGGGCGGTGTCGTTCACGCGCCGACACTTTCCTGCCCTGTGCCGGTGGTGGCGGTTCTCGTCCTCGCAGGCATCGTGGTGGGCCCGCTGCTGGCGCGGGCGGTGCGGCCGTGGGTGGTGTGGTCGACACGGCCCTGGCCGGTCGCTGGGTTCAGCGCTGCCGGCGGCGCCGTCTCCTTCGCCGTGGGGTGCCGCTTCGCCACCGATCCCGTGCTCGTCGCTTGGTGGTGGTGGGCGATCTGCAGCGTGGTGCTGGCCTGGATCGACCTGTCCTGTCACCGATTGCCCCGCCCGTGGGTGATCACGCTGGCCGCAGGCGGCATCGCCGTGTTCACCGTCCACGCCATCACCGTCTCCTCCTCGACGGCGCTGCTGCGGTCGTTTTCCGCCGGTGTCCTGGTTCTGGCCGTTGGTTCGCTCGCCTACTGGCTCGCTCCGGGTGGGCTGGGCTACGGCGACATCACGTTGCTCGCCGCGATCGCGCTGTACACCGGATGGATCGGGTGGCGCACTGTGCTGGTGGGCATCGTCGCGTCGCTGCTGGTGCTCGGCGGGCTCGGCGGCCTGGCATGGGCGACCACGCTGCGTGGCCGGACCGCGCGCATCGCCGCCGGTCCCAGCCTGATTCTCGGCGGCTGGCTCGCCGTCCTGCTCTGACGTCGCTACCGCGAAAGGCCATCCCCATGAGCACCACGACACCCCTCGCACTCCGCCGCACGGTGAGCGTGGCGGTCTGCGCCGCAGGTGTTCTCGCGGCCGGGTGTGCGGCCACTCCGCCGCCCACCGCAACGCCCCCAGCTTCGAACATCGCTCCCCTTCCGGAGCAGGGCAGCGATGAGCAGGCAATCGAGCGCGCGTACAAGGATTTCTGGCGTGTGTCGTGGGTATCTGGCGGCGAACCCGACTCTGCGTGGGAAAACCGGCTGCGGGAGGTCACGGTGGGTTCGTTTGCCGACCACATCGCCTCGCGGGTGCGGCAGAAGCGTTCCGAGGGGACCGGGTTCTATGGCGCCATCACGCCCCGCCTGACCGACGTTCGTGTCGAGGGTGACCGGGCCACGGTCGTCGACTGCCAGGACACCAGCCATGCCGGCCAATCCGACCTGGCCACCGGCACTCCCAGGACGGTAGGCATTGAGCGCAATGCGACGCGGGCAACGATGGTCGAGGAAGCCCAGGGCATGTGGCGGGTGTCGCAGGTCGAGTTTCCCGAGGGTGAATGCTGATGCTCACCCGCACCCATCTCAAGCGCCTGACCATCACCACTCTGCTGGGTTTTGCTTATACGCCAGTTGTTGTCGCACAAGGCGATGTGAACGTGCAGCCTGATGACCTCGGGGATGATCTGTATGCCCACCCGGTGATCGAGATGGAAGCGACCAGTCCGGGGAAGCCGTCTGGCTCGAAGCCTTGGGGAACCGGCAGTTCCCGCCCAGGGTCTGTCGCTGCTGTGGCGCCGCCGGTCCCGATGTGCCCGACGTTGTTGTGCGATGCTCCGAATCAATCTGAGGATCCCGCGTTCCTGCTGGATTCCCAGCCGTTGTCGACGTGGTGCCTGGGTCCGTTGGACGAAGGGCATTGCCCCAGACCGCAACCTGCGGCAACCCCCTCCTCTGCCGGGGCTTCGCCGAACCCAGCTCACTTGGCGCAGCAGGCGGTACAGCGGTTGCGGCTGCCCTTGCCGGTACCGCGGCATTCGCCGGATCTGCGGTTGCGGGATGGCCGTTCTGCGACCGTGGTCGGTGAGCACACCTGGTTCTGGACTGACCGCGCGGACTGGCGTCCACAGCGTGAGCGGGTGCAGGCGGGGGCGGTGTGGGCGGAGGTCACGGCAGTTCCGGTCCGGTTGTCGATGTCACCGGGCGGTGGCCAGCCGGTGGAATCGTGTCCAGGCCCGGGAACACCGTATGACCGGTCCTTCGGGGTGCATGCGCCCTCCCCGGACTGCGATGTCATATACATGCGCTCCTCGATTGATCAACCCGGTGAGCAGGTCACCGCCGAGGTCTCGATCACGTGGCGAGTGGTGTGGCGGGGCTGGACTGGCAGTTCCCCCACTGGCGGTGAACTGCCCGCGATGACCTCCCGTGCTCAGTCCCGTTTCGCGGTGGTCGAGGCGCAGGCGCTCCGCGCTCACTGAATTCGTCTTACCGGCATCAATTTCTTTGTTCCGTGAATTCCTTGTTAGGGAGAGGTCTATGTCCAGCACCGGTACTTTCGGCATCACCACGTCGTACTCGCCCGGCCAGGGTGAGGCCACGACTGTTCCGGATGGGTCGCCGCGGATTCCGCGACGGCGACGCTGGTGGCTCCTGGCAACATCACTGGTTCTGGTGGTTGGCTCGGTGGGCGGAATGCTGACGGCCATTGCCATCGCCAGGGAGCGCGAGTCGATGCTGGTGCTCGCCCGTGATGTCGCGTGGGGTCAGCCGATTACGGACACTGATGTGACCACTGTGGAGCTTCCACCGGACGCACGCCGCTATGTGATTCCTGATTCCGACCGTGCTCGCGTCCTCGGCCGTGTCGCCGCGAGCAACCTGCGTGCCGGCCGGCTGCTGTCCCCCACGGATGTCACGACGCAGGCTGTGCCCGCTGCAGGTCAGCACGTGTTCGGGATTCGCTTGGAACCGGGGCACTTCCCGGCACGGGGTCTCGCCCCGAACGACCCGGTCGCCGTCCTCGCCCTCACACCGTCGGCCGACGCAACGGGCGACACGGTCGCGGCCGGTGGTGGGTTTCGCGCGCGGGTGGTGCAGGTGTCGCCTCCGGATGCCGACGGCGCGATTGTCGCGGACCTGCTCATTCCCGCCGAGGCCGCGGAGCGAGCCGGCGCTGCTGCAGCAGGTGGGGCGCTGGTGATGCTGCTGGGACCGAACCGCTAACGCTGAGGTTGTCACGTCGAGGGATGGGAGTTGTGTGATGGCTGTGATCACGATGTTGTCCGCGAAAGGATCGCCAGGGGTCACCACAGCGGTCGCTGCCTTGGCAACGGTGTGGCCGGGTCCGGGTCTGGTGGTGGATGCGGACCCGGATGGTGGTGATCTGCTGCCGGGGTGGGCCGGCCAGTGGTGGGTCGACGGGCGGTTGACGGCGGAGCGGGGCGTGGTGAGTTTCGCTGCCTCCACCCGGCATCTCACCTCGGTTCCCGCCGAGGGGCTCGTGGGTCATGTGCAGGAGATCCCCGACTCCGGCCATCTGCGGCTGCTGTCGGGCGTGACCAGCCGCGCCCAGGCCGGTGCCATCGGTGAGGACGGCTGGCGGCGGCTGGCCGGCGCGGTCCGTGACGTCACCACCGAGAACGGCCCGGACGTGTTGGTGGATGCGGGCCGGTGGGTGCCTGAGACACCGTGGCCGCTGATCACCGAGGCCGATCTCGTGCTGGTGGGGGTGCGGCCGAGCCTGCGGCACGTCTCGGCGACCCATCCGCTGCTCACAGTTTTGCGGGAGTTGGTGCCGTTGCACCGGTTGGGGGCGGCGGTGTCCGCGACCACGAGCCGGGAAGCCGACAGTGTCGCACGCGCGTTGGGCATCCCGGTCGGGCTGGAGTTGCCGGACGATCCGGCCGCCGCGCGTGCACTCTCGGACGGGTTCACGCAGTACCGCGAACCCCGCCCTTCGGGGCTGCTGCGTACCAGTCGCACCGCGGCTCGCCGCCTCCACCTTCGCCTCAACCCGCCGCCAGCCGGCACCACGGCACCGGCCTCCGCGGTGACGCTCGTGCGGGGTGATGCGGCATGAACGCGGAGAGCAACGGCCACCACGCCCCGCTAGGTAGGGAGCGGTCTGGGTTCGTTCCCGATCACCAAACGGTGCGGGCATTGCGCGCGAGGGTCGCTGGGCGCCTCCAGGCAGCGGGCGACACCGGGTCGCGGGAGCAGGCGGAGCTGGTCTCCGAGGAGATCACCGCCTGGTCCGTGCACCGTGCCTCTCGTGGGGATCCGCCGTTGTCCGAACAGGACGAGCGGGCGCTCGCGGCTGCGGTGCTGGCCGCGCTGGCGGGTTTGGGTGGGCTGCAACCGTTGCTGGAACGCGACGATGTGGAGAACATCCACCTCCACGGCCACGACCGCGTGTTCCTGGAACTGGCCGACGGCAGCCTGCAACGCTGGCCCCACCCGGTCGCCGCCTCGGATGCGGAGTTGCTGGCGCTGCTGGAAGCGATGTTCGCCCGGCTGGGGCAAACCAGCCGGGAGTTCTCCCCGGCACGGCCGATCGGGAACCTGCGGCTGCCCGCAGGCGGGCCCTTGGGAGCACGGTTGGCGGCGGTACGGGAGGTCACCGATCGGCCGCGGGTGGCCATCCGCCGCCACCGCCTCGCCCACACCACCCTCACCGACCTGCACCACCAGGGCAGCCTGGACACCAGGCTGCGGCATTTCCTGCAGGTCGCCGTCGCCGCCGGGCTCAACCTGCTGGTCACCGGTGGCCCGTCGACGGGCAAGACCACACTGTTGCGGGCGTTGTGCGACGAAATCCCGAATCACGAGCACGTCGTCACCGTCGAGGACGACTACGAACTCGGCCTGCACCTCAACCCGGCACGGCATCCGGTGGTCACGCCATTGGAGGCACGCACCGCCAACGCCGAAGGCGTCGGCGAGATCAGCCTCGACGACTTGCTCAAACAGACGTTGCGTCATTCCCCGGCGCGGGTGGTGGTCGGCGAGGTGCGGGGCGGGGAGATCACCGCCCTGCTGCGGGCGCTGGGCAACGGCGCCGCCGGCGGCATGGGCACGCTGCACGCGGTCTCAGCGCGGGTGGTGCCCGACCGGATCGCCGCGCTCGGCCAGCTCGCCACACCACCGCTGCCGGTGGAGGCCGCGCACCGGTGGACCGCCTCGGCGTTGGATCTCATCGTGCACCTCACCCGCCGCGACCAGGACGGCCGGCGGGAGCGGTTCGTCACCGAGATCGCCGAAGTCGGCCACGTCGGCGACGCCGCCATCCCCGATCTCACCACCCTGTTCGGGCCCCGCCCCGGTGACGCGCGCGCCATACCGGTGTGTCCGCCCAGCCCCGTATTGCTGACACGGCTGGAAGCCCACGGGCTCGACCGCAGCATCTTCGGGCACGCAGGCGGCTGCTGGGAGCACGACCAGGGTGGTGAGCGACCGTGATGGCAACATCAGCGACGGTCCTGTGTGGACTCTTGTTGTGTGTGGGAATTCTGCTCGGCGTCATCGCCGTCATCCCGCACACACCGAACCGGGACTCCCGCCGAGTAGCTCATCTCCGGGTTCTCCGGTGGCTACGGGTGAGCCGGCGTCGGCTGCTGATCGCGGTGACGGCGACGGGGGTGGTGTGGTGGGCGACCGGGTGGCCCGTGGCCGCAGGAGCCGCGATCGCCGCCGTCTACGGTCTGCCCCGGCTGCTGGCGCCGCGCAGCGACCGCGACGCGATCGCGCTGCAGGAGGCGCTGGCGGTGTGGACTCGCCGTGTCGGGGATCTGCTGGCTTCCGGTGCCGGCAGCTTGCACCAGGCGCTGGCCCGCTCCGCCGACACCGCACCCGACCTGCTCGCCGCCCCGCTGCGCCGGCTGGCCGCGCGGCTGTCGACTGACGGGCCAGAGCAGGCGCTGCGGGCTTTCGCCGACGAGTTCGCCGATCCCACGGTGGATGAAGTCGTGCTCGCATTGCTGCTGCGGCTACGGACCGGTGGGCGTGGCGTGGTGGAGATCCTGCACGCCCAAGCCGCTGCGCTGGACGCTCGCGCGGGGCTGCGGCGGGAGATTGAAGCCGACCGGGCGAAACCCCGCACCACCGTGCGCACCCTCGTCGGGATCACGGCTGTCATGGTCGCCGGTCTGCTGCTGGTTTCCCGCGGCTACCTCGCCCCGTTCGACAGCTGGACCGGCCAAGGTGTCCTGGCGATCGTGGTCGGGATCTTCGCACTCGCGTTGTGGCGGATGCACCGCTTGTCCACCACACCGCGCGGTACCCGCTACCTGGCTGCAGGTGAAGCACCATGACCACGATCCTCGTTGTCCTCGCAGCCGTGTTGGGTGTGGGACTGGCGGTCGGGGTACGTGCGGTCGCCGGGCCGGCGCCGATGGACCTCGCCGCAGCCTGGCACCACATCTGCACCCGCGCCCCCGGCGCCGGTCCCACAGTCGGCTGGCACGCCCACCGCAGGCGGCTTCTCGCCTGGCTCACCCGGCGCGCCGAACGGACACAGCACCGGTGGCTGGCGCTTCCGGTGCGCGACCTCAACCTCCTCGACACCACACCCGCGTCCTATATGGCGACGCGCCTGCGCTGGACGGCCTGCAGCATCGCCGCCGCGGCACTGTTCACCGCCGCGCCAGCAGCGGTGGGGATGGCGCTACCGCTGGGAATGTCGGTGGTGATCGTGCTCGCTGCTGGTGTGGTGGGGGCGATGGTGCCGGCCTGGCGACTCCGGGAGCAGGCGAGGGCGGCGCGGGAGGACTGCCGGCGGGTCCTGGCCGTCTATCTCGACCTCGTCGCTCACGAGCGCGCTGCGGGCCACGCTCCCGCACAGGCGTTGCGGGAGGCCGCCGGTGTGGGTGGGCACTGGCTGTTCCTTCGCCTGCGCCGCACGCTCGTCCACGCCGAGCACAGTGGACGCTCTGCGTGGGATGCGCTGCGTGATCTCGGTGACCGTATCGGGTTGCGCGACCTCGTCGCCGTCGCTGATCTGGCGGCCACCGCCGCCGACGGGGCCGCGATCTACACCAGCGTGACCGCCCACGCCGCCAGTCTGCGCTCCGCTGCGGTCAGCACCGACAAAGCCGACGCCAACGCCCGCACCGAACGGCTCACGTTGCCGGTCACCGCGCTCATGCTCGGCTTCCTGCTCCTCGTCCTCTACCCGACCATCGGCCGTCTCATCGCCGGATAAGACAGTATTTCGTTACGCATCAACCGGATTGACAGGAAAGAAGGCTCGTCATGTTCCTCTCGCGGCTTCATCACCACACCACCACCGCCGGCATGTTGCTGCTGGCCGTCTGGGTCGCCCTGGCCGGTCGCCTCACCTGCGACCGTGAGCGGGCGGCCCACTTCGACGACGAGGGGTCGGAAAGCACGGAGAAAGCCGTGCTCACCGCGATCGGGCTCACCATCGCTCTCGGTCTCGGCGCCGCGATCACGGCCGTTGTCTCGAAATATCAAGGCCAACTCCACTAACCCCTGGGCGCCCACCATGAGTACACGCCGTCGAGTCCCGACGTCACCACCCACGCTGAGACCGGATCGCGGCTCGGTTGCGGTCGAGTTCGCGGTGCTCGCTCCCCTGGCGCTGATCCTGCTCATGTCGGTCCTGCAGGCGGGGTTGTGGTGGCACACCCGCGCCCTGTGCCTGTCGGCCGCCCAGCACGGTGTCCACGCCGCCCGCACCGTCACCGGCACCGCCGGCCACGCCCATGCCGCCGCCACCGGCTTCCTCACCCGCGCAGCACCCCTGGCCGCACAACCGGCGGTGACCGCCGACGTCGACACCCGGTCCGTGACAGTGCGGGTCTCTGCCACCGCGCCCCAGGTCCTGCCCATTCCCGGCCTTGCCTGGCGCGTGGAGCAGGAAGCCCGCGCCAGCAAAGAACTGTTCACCACACCCAGGAGCCAGCCATGAACCACCACCGACGCGATGCGGGGTCCGCGAGCGTGGAACTCGCAGTCCTCACCCCGATGCTGCTCGCGCTGCTGGTGCTGGTCATCGCCGCCGGTCGCGTCGTCAGCGCCGACAACGCCCTCGAACACGCCACGACCGCCGCCGCCCGCTCGGCGTCCCTGGCCCGCACCCCCACCGCCGCGCACACCGCAGCCGCCGACACCGGAACACACGCGATGGCCGAGCAACACCTGGCGTGCGCGAAAACGCGACTGCACGTGGACACCAGCATGTTCGGCAACCGCGCGGGGCAACCCGGCCGCGTCACGGTCACCCTGAGCTGCGCCGTCCGGCTGTCCGATCTCACCGGCCTGCCCGGACTCCCCGGCACCATTGCCCTCCAGGCGAGGTTCGCAAGCCCAGTCGACCCGTACCGGACACGCTCATGACCCGCCACACCAAGCGGTCCCGGGAGGACGGGTCGGTCAGCGTGCTGGTCGCGGTGCTCGTGCCGTGCCTGCTGCTGATCGTCGCAATCGTGGTCGATGGTGCCGACCGGCTGCGGGTGCTGGCCCGCGCCGACGCGGTGGCCGCCGAAGCCGCCCGCGCCGCACTCACCGCGCTCGACACCCGCGGCGCCACCATCACCCTCGACACCCGCGCCGCCCTCGGCGCCGCCCGCCGCTACCTCGGCGCCACCGGCCACACCGGATCAGTCGTACTGGCAGGCGGCAGCACCGTGCACGTCACCGTGCACTATGCCGAGCCCGCCACGATCGGGCTGCTCTGGGACACCCACACCGTCACCGGCGACGCCACCGCCGGACTCGGCGTCGGCACCAGCACCCCCGGCGGCCTGCCATGACCACCCACACCTTCGCGGACCGGATTAGGGCGGTCGCGGCCGTGCTCGGACTCGCCGCCCTCCTCGCCGGGCTCCCCGTGATCCTGGCGTTCGCCGGCGACGTCCTCATCACCCTGCCGAACCTGACCTGGCCGGCCCTTGACAACTCGACGCTGGCACCAACACTTGCCGAACAACTGCGCCCCTGGCTGGAAAACACCTGGCACACCCTGCGTCTCGACCTCGGCGTCGACGGCGCCCTCACCCTCGCCCTGCTCGGCACCGGGTGGGTCAGCTGGTTCGTGATGCTCTGGTGGAGCGTGTGCGATCTCCTGCTCCTCATCCGCTTCGGCGCCGACGCCGCCCGGCAGAGGCTGGCGAGGGTCGGGCCTCGTGGGTGGATCACCGGCCTGGTAGCAGCCGCGATCGTCACCGGCACCCCGTCGAACGTCTCCGCCACACCGGTATCCCCTCCGGTGGCGGTCACCGCGCCCCAGTACCCCGGTGGTGTCGGGCCGGCGCCCCACGGCCCCGACACCACCATGCGGCTGGGTTCGGGCGGGTACCCCGACCTGCCCGAACCCAGCACCCCCGACACCATCGACGACGACATCCGCCCGGACTGCCCCCGCTACCGTGTCACCCGCGGCGACACCCTCTGGGGTCTGGCCGCACGCCACCTCGGCGACCCCCACCGCTGGCACGAGATCCTTGATCTCAATGCCGGCCGCATCGGCGACGGCGAGGACCTCCTCACCGGCTGGATCCTCCTGCTGCCGCCGGATGCCACCCACCTCCCCGCCCCCGTGGCCATCCCCGACGACGCGCGCTGGATCACCGTCCACCCGGACGACACCCTCACCACCATCGCCGAACGGGAACTCGGCGACCCCGATCGGTGGCGTGAGATCGCTGACCTCAACACCCACCACACCCAGGCGGACGGCCGAGTCCTGCGCGACCCGGACATCCTCTTTCCCGGCTGGCGACTCGCCCTGCCACCCACAACCGACCACGCGCCCCAGCCGGCACGTTCGGACAATGCGCCGGCTGAACCACCCACCAGAGACGACCTGGCATCGTCGCTGGAGAGCCTGGGGCCATCCGTCCCCGATGCGGCTGTTGGTCCAGTGCGCGGCCCAGGCGTGGAGATCGCGCCGGGTGTGTTCCTCGGTTTGGGGCTCGCCGCGGCCGCCAGCGCTGCGCTGATCATCGCGCGCCAGCGGCACCGCCGTACCCACCGTCCCGGAACCACTCCCCCGCCGGACTATCCGGTTCCACCCACGGTGTACCAACTCAAACTCGCCCATTCACTCGCCACCCAACCCAGCCTCGACACTGCCGAGCCCGTCGATGCCGGTCTCCCCGCGTGCGAGGAATCCGAAGAAACCACAACGGAACCCAGCGATGTGGACGTCGAGCTCGGCGTCGGCGAGACCGGTGACACCGTGCAGGTGAACGTGGCTGCGACCGGCGGCCTTGGCCTCACGGGACCAGGAGCCAAGGGGGCGATACGGGCTGTCGTCCTCGGCCTCCAGAACCACCGGCAGCGGGTGGTCGTGCAGCGAACCGTCGCGGATGCACTGTTCCCGAACCAGGCGGCGCTACCGCCGCCATTCGAGGTGACCGAGGATCTCGACACCGCCCTCGACGACCTCACCGCGAGCGACGGCCGACGGGGCGTGCTCGTGGTGTCCTCGCCCCTGCAACCTTCGAACGCGGGCCTGCGTGCCCGAGTGCACGCCGCGGCCAGCAACGGTGACCCCGTGGTGCTCGCCCTCGGGCGGTGGGATGCGGGAACGACACTCACCATCGACGCCAACGGAATCGTGGACTCAACGACCCCGGAAGCCGCAGCGGAGCATTTGCTGGGCGTTCGGATGTTCACCGCTACCCCGCACGCTGCCGACGACCTACTCACCCTCGCCCACCACGCCGGCCCCCACCCGCATCAGGCCACCGCGACAGCCCCGAGAACACCTGTGACTCCCGGATCACACGCGGCCGGTCACGACACGCCCCAACCCGCAGCTTTCCCACCAGAATCCACACCGGACACTGAAGAGAACAACCCATCCCCCGGCGACGGGGCCGCTGCCCGCCCAAGCACAGAGCACTCCGGGATCGGCAGGACACCGGACCCGAACGATGACGTATCCGACGCCGGTAGCGCGGTGCTGGCGTTGCGGGTCCTCGGGGATTTCGCCTTGTCCTGCAACGACGAGCCTGGCATCTGGCGGGACCTCTCCGCCGAGCTCGCGCCACGCCAGCGCGAGCTCCTCACCTACCTCGCCGTGCATCCCGATGGTGTTGCCCGCGACAGCCTCATCACCGACCTGTGGCACACCAGTCCCCCGGCACGCCCCACCAACGCACTCAATACCGCCCTCTCCCGGCTCCGCGCCACGCTCACGCACGTCACCCGCGGCAGGGCCGGCGACATCGTCGACACCCACAACCGGCACCTGCGATTGAACCCGGACTTCGTCAAAGTCGACTACCACCGGTTCGCCCACGCCGAACACAGCCTCCGCCGCACACAGAACACGACACAGCGCCTCGCCGCGCTACGCGAAATCGTGGATTCCTACCGCGGCGAACTCGGCGTAGGCATCGATTCCGAATGGATCCACGCCACCAGGCACGCCACGCAACGCACCGCGATCAACGCCATCAGCGAACTCGCCCGCCACCACGTCGCCGACGCTCCCCGACACACCCTGGAACTGCTGGAAACCGCCACCGGGTTCGACCCCTACAACGAACATCTCTACCGCGACATCATGCGACTGCAAGACCGTCTCGGCATCCACGACGGCATCCCCCGCACCCTCGCGCTCCTCGAAGCGCGGTTGCGGGACATCGACTGCGCACCCACACCAGAAACCCAAGCCCTTGCCACCGCACTGCAACACCGCCAGGCCCAGCACGTGATCCGGTCAGTTCCCCAACCGCCGACCGCCGACACGGGGATACGCCACGCCGGTCCAGTTCACCCCGCCGCACCACACCCCGGTTGACAACACCCCTGACCGGAGCGTCCATACCACTGGCCCTGGAAATCGAATTCACCAAGGAGGTAAACGGAAATGTCCCCAGTTGACCGTTCACTGCTTCACACACCACCGACACAGGAACTGCGCGCTCCCGGCCCACGGCCGCACCGGGCGCCGGCCCCGCCGTGCCCCTCACCTGCCGCGCGTACCCGGGTGACCTGCACCCTCGGTCCTCCGCCGCCGATGCGCATGCCCCGCAACACCGGCGGCATCGTCATCACCTCCACCGACCGAGACCCCCACCAGGCCCTCACCGGCTTCACCGGGGCCTGGAAGCCGAACCTCAGCCCCGCCGACCTCCCCGCAGGAACCGTTGTCCTGCAACTCCTGCCACCCGCCGACGGCGACGACCCCGATCTGGTCGACGTCTGGTTGTGGCTCACCCGCCGCGGACGCTGGCTGATGCTGGGCTGCTGGAAAAACGCAGGACCGGGATGGACCTACCGCGCCGCACCCCTGATCCACGCCGCCCTTCCCGCACCACAGGCCGGCACTGCACGCCAGGACACTACAAGCTCACCACGACTGCACGCCGTGCCTTCCCGCCGCACATAAAAGCCCGTCGCCATGATGAACCCGGCCAGCAGTGCCGACGGTCAGACCACCCCCCTGTGTCGAGGGGCGCTCTGACCGTCGGCAGAACAACAAGTCCACCTGGCTACGGCAGCGCCCTACTCGGCCAAGCAGGGCAGCTTGTCGAGCTGCTAGATCGATGAAAACTGCGGCGGCGCCAACTCAGGGGCACGCGTGGAATTCCGCGGTTCTTTCGGGGTGTGCGGTTCCACCACCGTGATCTCAGCCGGGGGCTCTGGATCGGTGTGGTCTGTCTGCTCCGAGGCAGGCTTGTGGCTGAGGTGCTCGCGGGTACGCTGGGCTGCCTCTCGAATCTGCGCTGTCAGGCCCCTGTTGGTCTCGCGGGCCCGGCGTTGATCGCGCTCGGCGCGCCGGTTCCCGCTGTGAGCCGGTTTCGGACGTGCGTGGGTGATGTAGCGCTGAAGCAGGGACCGAAGGTGCTGCGCGTGGTGGGCGTTGAGGTCGATCTCATAGACCACGCCATCCAAAGAGAACGTCGTGGTCTGCTCGGCGGGCGAGCCGTCGATGTCATCAACGAACTCGACCACGGTCTTTTCAGCCACAGCACCATCCAAACAGCAAGTCCAGAGATCCATTACAGGAGCCCCGAAGTCAGCAGGTGCTCCTTGCTGCGGAAGCATAGAACATCGCCTCCCGCAACAGCCAGCACATGTGACACACCGGAGAATGCCGCGACCGTAATCCACCCGGACGCGGCGCTCCGTGGTTTTCATCTCGGACGGTTGCCCTACAATCCGTTTCCGTACACGCGTCCGGAATTCGCGATACCGGACAAACGAAAGGAACCGCATGGCCGAGAAAGTCACCGTTCAGCTCGTCGACGACATCGACGGCACGCCCGCCGATGCCACCGTCGAGTTCGGGCTGGATGGAGTTGGTTACGCGATCGATCTGTCTCAGGACAACGCCGCCAGACTTCGGGACGCCCTGGCACGTTATGTTTCTAATGCCCGCCGGACCGGCGGACGTAAGCGCGCATCCGTCAAGTCCGGCACTACTGCCGCACCGCAAGCCCTGGACAAAGAACGCAATCAGGCCATTCGCACGTGGGCTCGCGAACAAGGTTTTCAGGTGTCCGACCGAGGCCGTATCCCCGCGGAGATCGTCGAAGCCTACGACAACGCTCGATAATCGAAGGCGGGGCCGCCGGCTGGCACGCCCGCGGCCCCGCCTCGCACCACGCGGCGGACGGCGGTGCCGCAGACCTGCGCCGGGGATATGGGGGTACATAGGGAGGATCACCAGGGGGATCCGCAGGAGGCGGCGCTTAGACAACCATCCCCTCAACGGCGGTCCCGCGCTGTGTAGCGTGCCTCACGGGGGATCAGCAGGTATCCCCGACTGGCCTGGCCACAGGCCGGGAGAAACATCGAGGCGGGCTGCCGGCCAGGCATCACGTCACGACACTCCAACCTCGCCTCCCACTGCCCAGTTCCCGATAAATATCCCCTCCTATCATTGTCTTTCATCTACTGTCATTAGATGCATTTCATGCCACCGCCTTCATTGATTCCACCGGCCGGCACATTGCAAATCGAATAACAATGCAGTGCGATTTCAAAATACCGACAGTTCGGCCCCTATTGGGTGATTCGAAAAGAGTCTTTAAAACGGGGCGTTATTTGTTGAATCGTGCGCGGCACAGAGCTATCTTTGAGCCATCACCGGGGGAACCGGGAAATCACCGAAATGCCGCCCCTGGCGGAGCTATGTTCACCGAGGGAGCTACCGTGCTGATGGCCGCGATCCAACCTGCCGCCGAATCCTGCGAACCGGACGATGCCGCCGAAACCGAGAAGCCGATTGTGTGGCCAACCGCCTTCGAAGGGGAATTGCACATGACACCGCCCGCCGGTTCGCCAGGAACCCCCACGCCCACTCCGGCACCCCCGGGTACGTCGGGGGGTGTGCGGTTGCGCAGTGGCGAGCTGCGGCGGATTGTCGCCGAATGCCTGGCCGATCACGCGGGAACGGAATTTACGCCGCGCGACATAGCTAAAAAGTTGGGCCGCTCGGCGGGGGCGGTCGGGAACGCGTTGCAGGTGCTCACCGATCGTGGCGAGGCCGAAAGGACCTCGTGGGCGCCGCTACGGTACCGGGCGACGGCCGCGACCGCCGGTGCCGCGACCGCCCCGAGCGCACCGGCGGCGAGCCCCGCCAAGGCCCCGCGCCGCCCCCGGAAAGCCGCACCCACGCCAGCCGCGCCGGAACCAGAAGCTCCACACCCGACTCCCGTGCCCCCGGAAGAGGAGCCCGTGTCGGGTCCGGTGACCCGCCCGAACGGGCAGACCTACCACCCCAGGCAATTGTCGGGGTTGCCGGATGTCACCGCGTTGCGCAAGCTACGCGCCGCAGGTGTGTCATCCCTGCTGTACGGGCCCCCCGGAACGGGGAAGACCTCGGTCGTCGAGGCCGCCTTCCCGGACCTGATCACCGTGCAGGGCGACGGTGACACGACGGTCGCGGACTTCGTGGGCGAATACACCCAGACCCCCGACGGCCGCTACGTTTTCGTCCACGGCCCCCTGGTCACCGCGATGCGGGAAGGCCGGTGCCTGTTCATCGACGACGCCACCCTGATCCCGCCCACCGTCCTGGCCGTGGTGTACCCCGCGATGGACGGACGCCGCCAGATCACCGTGAAAGCCAACGGCGGCGAAGTGGTGACCGCCGAGCCCGGTTTCTACGTCGTCGCCGGACACAACCCCGGCGTGCACGGCGCGGTCCTCACCGACGCCCTGTCGTCACGGTTCTCCGCGCAGATCCAGGTCTCCACGGACTTCGATTTGGCTAAACAACTGAAAATCGACCGCCGCGCGGTGCGCGTGGCGCGGAATCTCGCGACGCGCCAACGCAAAGGCGAGGTCCGCTGGGCCCCGCAGCTTCGCGAACTGATCGCGTTCGAACGGATCTCCGCCGTACTCGGCGCAGACGCTGCCGCCGCGAACCTCGTGGGTATCGCGCCGGAAGAGGACCGCGACACCGTCGCGGCGGCCGTGCGCGACGCGTTCGGCGCCGTGATCGAGCCGCTCGCACTCGGCGCACGGGTCTAACCAACACATTCCGCCACTTCGAAAGTCCTGGAAGGACGATCCCCATGAGTACGCATCTGATCACCGACACTGCTGTCGACAAGACCCGCCTCGATTCGTCCCGCGACGCCGTGTGGTTGCGCCTGTCCGCCACACTCACCGACGAGGTTCCGGTCATAGCCGACCGGGAAGACCTCCTCGTCACCATCGCGCCCGGGGCGGGGCACGGGTCGCCCGCCTGCTACTTCCCGCACCACGCCACGATCGAGATCGACGGCACCCACCTCGGCACAGTGGACCCCGCCACCATGACCCCCGACCGCCTCGGCGACCGCACCCGCTACGCCACCGCCTGGGGCCTGCTCACCCACGAATGCGCCCACGCCCGCCATTCCGTCTGGGAACCGCCCCGCGACGCGCCGCCCGGCGCGGTCGCCGCCGCGATGCTGCTGGAAGAATCCCGCATCGAGTCCGCCCAGATCCGCCGCCGCCCCGACGACCGGCACTGGCTGCGCGCGTCGGCCACCAACCTCATTCTCGCCGACACCCACGCGAACGACCCCACCCGCGCCCCCGGCATGACGCCGCACGCGGCCGCCCACGCGGCCGCCCTGCTGCTGGCCCGCACGGACGCCGGAATCCTCACCCCCGACGAAACAAAGATCGTCGGCGACGTTGTCGACTCGCTCCTGGGCACGTCAACGTTGGACGAGCTACGGGACGTGTGGCTGGCCGCCCACCATGTCGACGACGGCGACGCCGACACCATGATCGACCTCGGCCGCCGCTGGTGTGAAGCCCTCGGCACCGACCCAGATCTTCCCTCCCCCACAACCGGGGCAGGCGGCGAGGAAGCCACCCCGGGCAACATAGGGACTTCATCGCCTTTGGCCAGCGCCATCGCCGTGGCCGCCCGGAAAACCGCCGCAGCCGTCGCCGCCGAAGAGGCTCCCGCCGACCCCGCGACGGCCGAAGCGGACGCGGCAAACGCCGAACGACAGGCACAAGAAGACGCCGCGAAAGCCGCGCGGAAGGTCTTCTCCGCAATCGGCGGACCGCGTGCCGGGAAGACCACAATCACCGGGACACGGCCCCCCACAGGGCAGGAACGCGCTGCCGCGCGCCGCCTCGGTCGCGCACTGAGCACGGCCGGAATCCGCGACCGTGTGGCGACAAAGACAACCTCGCCCACACCACCCGGGCGGTTGCGGATGCGCGGCGCACTGGCCGCCGACGCGCAACGCGCCGCCGGTGCGCTGCCGACCGCCGAACCGTTCACCCGGACCACCCGACGTATCGCGCCCAGCCCACCACTGCGGCTCGGCGTCGCCTGTGACGTGTCCGGATCCATGCGGGCCTTCGCCGGGCCTGTCGCCTCCGCCGCCTGGATCCTCGGCCACGCCACCCACCACGCCCAGATTCCGGCCGCCGCCGCGACCGTGATCTTCGGGAACCGGGTGCGCGCCATCACCCACCCCGACTCCGCCCCCACACGCGTGACCGAGTTCGACGCCGACGACAACTACGAGGACATCCCGCGCGCCATCGACGCCCTCGACGGAGCCCTGAACCTCTACCGCCCCGGATCCGCGCGGCTGCTGGTCATCGTCTCCGACGGTCAGTTTCGGGACGACCCACGCGCAGAAGGACAGCGCCGCGTCGATCGGTTGCGCGCCAACGGATGCGCCGTGCTGTGGCTCGCACCCGACAGCCCCTGTGTGAGCCCACTGCACGGCGTCAGCGTTCACCCACTCGCCGATCCCACCGCCACCGCGCACGCCATCGGCCAAGCCGCCACCGCAGCCCTACGCGCCGCCCGATAGCCGCCCCGCCAGGTGGCCGGATACCCGGCCACCTGGCACCCGGTAGCCACTCCAAGCGAAAGCCAGCCCACGGCACCAACTGACCACAGTGGAAGCACCAGAACAGGAGAGAGCGTGACCGAGAACCATTTCAACAGCACCGACAAGATCCTGACCGAAGTCGCGGATATTACCTGCGCAGAACTCGACAACACCCACCCCGTCGACATCGTACTGAAGGTTATCGCAGAGAACCTCGCCCACCATCAGGACGCGGCCAAGTGCTTCGCCGCCAGCATCTCCCGCTACCTGCACGGCGTCGCCGACGGCAACCGTCACCTCTTCAGCCTCGCATCGTGTTCGGACTCGGGAAACTACGACGCGGCCATCGCGAGCATGCAGGCCCTGCGAGAACCTCTCTCGGCCGCGGTCTACGCCTACCGGCAGGCGCACCGCACCAGGCCCCGGGGAACCAACACCGCGACCTGAACCGAACACACTACGAATCCAAAGCGGAGAACCAGCCGTGTCGCACACCATCATTGTTGAAACCTGCCGTAGTACATGGGACTTCTACGAATACCAACGAATCGCACGCATCGCAGACCGGACGGTCCGCGTACGTATCCATCGCTATCTCGACACCTCTCAGAGCTACGCCGTCGCCGAAGTGCGAACCGACAATGTGACGTGGACCCACCTCACCGACGACGCCCCGGAGAACTGGCTGACAGCCACCAGACACCCCCGAACAAGCTGTATCTCTCCCACAGACGAGCTCGGCCACGCAGCCGACCGGCTTGTCCATCGTGCAGAAGCTATCCTCGCCAACCCTCCCGGAGTCAACCTCTCCACTACCGAGCTGGTTGCCACGCTGGACGCACTGTTCGCCACCACCTACGGCTACAACGGGGAGATCACGATCGAGTCCGACGACATTCAATGAGGTGATCTCAGTGAAATGGGGCGGGGTGTGGGAGGCGTGTGAGCAGGGGGTTGTGAAGACAGGACGTGGGGTCCTGGTAGAAGAAGGTCTCGCTACAAGATCATCTTCATTACCAAGGACCCCACGTGACTACCTATACTGCCACGCTCGATGTCGACGACGAACTCTGCCACTACCTCACGCGGCTGCTGGCCGCCGAACGCTCCCGGCGCCTCACCCCGCGCGGGCGGCGGGCGTTGACCCCGTTCAAACAAGCGGTTTTGGGGTTGCGGTGGTTCCTCGACCGCACCCCGATCCCGAAACTGGCCAGGGACAACAACATTGGCCGCGCCACCGGGTACCGCTATATCGACGAGGTCATCGACGTCCTCGCCGATCAGGCCCCTGACCTGCACGAAGCGCTCGAAGACGCCGCCGGGCAGGGGGTGGCCTACGTCATGGTGGACGGCAAACTGTTCAACACCGACCGCCTCGGCGAAACCACCGAGAACAAAAACGGCACCCTCATCGACCGGTGGTTTTCCGGCAAACACCACACCCAGGGCGGCAACGTCCTGATGATCACCGACCCCACCGGATTTCCACTGTGGACCTCACCGGTGGAACCCGGCAGTGTCCACGACAGCACCAGCGCCCAAGAGCACGTCCTGGGCGCCCTGTGCTGGGCCTATTCCGAACTCGACCTACCGGCCCTCGGTGACGGCGGATTCCAAGGCTCCGGAATCGGGGTGTTCACCCCGATCAAACACAGCAAAAGCGCCCCCCAGGGCTGCCCACTGGATATCGACAACAAAACCTACAACGCCCTGCTCAGAGGCCTACGCGCACTCTGCGAACGCGGCTTCGCCCTGCTCACCCAACGCTGGCACACCCTCCAACACATCACCGCCAGCCCCCGCAAAATCACCGCGATCGTCCAAGCCGCACTCACCCTCACCCGCCACGAACACGGCAAAATCCACTGAGATCACCTCAATGGGCACAGGCAAACGGGCATCCCCTTCGGTTTATCCCGCACACGGACGGCTCGATCACACTCACCAAAGCACACGAGAAGCAGTGCGCCTTCATCACCAGCTTCGGCCGCGAAGAATGCAGCGACTGCCCCACACCCTTGCTCAACGACAGGAACACCAGCGGCGGTCTTGTCCCATAAAATGTCCGACTACACCAGCCGGGGAGCCACGAGATGCCCGACACAGCCACATCCCCCGCACGCGCCCGTTCCGGGCTTGCCCTGCGCGCAGTCAACCTCGCACGGTCTCTGCGCGCAGCCGATCCAGACGGCTTCAACCACCGCCACGATGGCCCACCACAGTGGACTCGGTGGAAACGGCGCGCACGCGTGGCCCGTACGATCTCGGCCGCGCTGCAAGTCCCGGTGGCATGGGTGACCGTCACCGACGATGCCCACCGCACCTACCGCGCCCGAAGCGGCCCCGTCCCCGGTGACCTGATCACCGTCACCGACACATCACGCTCATGGCGGTTCATCCCCGACCTCACCACCACCGGCGACGGATGGCTCCTGATCGACGCCTGCCCCAGCTGCGGCGCGGACGTTCCGGCCGCCCGCATAGCCACCCTCGCCGACCTCGGCGACCACCTCGACCCCGATCACAACAAGGGACCCGTCGACGAGTTCTACACCGACCCCGGCCACCTACCAGGCTGCCAAAACATCCCACTACGGCACTAAAACCACGACCCCGGATCACCGCCCGCAACGCTGGACGCTCCCCGCGCACGTCGAATCCACGATCAGCGCCTCCAGTCTTCTACCGGGGATCCCGACGAATCCGCTGTGCCGAATCACCGGCGATCCAGCCCATGCGGATGCCACCGGGACGTCGCCGAGCACAGCGCACCCAGTCGGGCATAACCCTTCGGGGTCGCCTTGCTCTATCGGCCGGAAAGGCAGCGCTCATGCCAGTCCACGGTTCCCCATCATTCACTGCCCCAAATTCGACCGTGGCGCCAAGCTCAACGACCAACGCACCACAGGGCCAGGCTCCCTTCCGGGGGACTGTAAGTTCTGCGGTGTAACTGTCCACAGTGGAGGATGGTGCACCATGAGTGATCAGAGCAAGGACGCGTCGCTGCAGGTCTCGCCGGCGGTGGACCGGCAGGTGGTGGCCGAGCTGGTCAAGCGTGCCCAGGCCGATGGGGTGGCCATCGGTGGCGAGGGTGGGCTGATGCAGCAGCTGACCAAGATCGTGCTGGAGTCGTCGCTGGAGGGCGAGATGGACGCCCATCTGGGTTACGGCAAGCACGATCCGGCCGGTCGTGACGGCGGGAACTCACGGAACGGGACGCGGTCGAAGACGGTCCTGACCGAGGCCGGTCCAGTCGAGATCACCGTGCCCCGGGACCGGGATGCCTCGTTCGAGCCGAAGATCGTGCGTAAACGGCAACGCAGGCTGTCCGGGGTGGACGGGATCGTGGTGTCGCTGACCGCGAAGGGCCTGACCACCGGAGAGATCTCGGCGCATCTGGCCGAGGTGTACGGGGCGGAGGTGTCCAAGGAGACGATCTCGGTGATCACCGACCGGGTCCTCGACGGGATGGCGCAGTGGCAGAACCGACCACTGGAGCGGGTGTACGCGGTCGTGTTCATCGACGCGATCCACGTCAAGATCCGGGAAGGACAGGTCGCGAACCGGCCCGTCTACCTCGCGCTGGGTGTCACCGCGAGCGGGGAACGCGACATCCTCGGGCTCTGGGCCGGCGAGCACGGCGACGGCGAAGGCGCCAAGTACTGGCTGCGGGTGCTCACCGAGATCAAGAACCGCGGCACCTCCGACGTGCTGATGGTCATCTGCGACGGCCTGAAAGGCCTGCCCGAGGCGGTGACCACGGTGTGGGAGAAAGCGATCGTGCAGACCTGTGTCGTCCATTTGCTGCGCAACAGCTTCCGGTACGCCTCACGCAAGGACTGGCCGGCGCTGGCCAAGGACCTCAAGCCCGTCTACACCGCCCCCAGCGAGCAGGCCGCACTGGACCGCTTCGCCGAGTTCTGCGAGAAATGGGAGAAGAAGTATCCCGCGATCGTGCGGTTGTGGACCGCCGCATGGGCCGAGTTCGTGCCGTTCTTGCAGTTCGACGTCGAGATCCGCAAGATCATCTGCACCACCAACGCCATCGAGAGCATCAACTCCCGGCTCCGCCGCGCGATCAACGCCCGAGGGCATTTCCCCACCGAACAGGCCGCCCTCAAATGCCTCTACCTCGCCCTGATGGGCCTGGACCCCACAGGCAGGGGCCGAGGACGCTGGACCATGCGCTGGAAAGCCGCCCTCAACGCCTTCGACCTCGCCTTCGACGGACGCCTGTCCGCCGCACGCAACTAACCCAGATCATCAAACCCAGTTACACCCAAAACTGGACAGGCCCCCTTCCGGGGGCCTGGCCCTGCTACGTGATTCTTCCGTCGGTGAGTGGTTTAGCTGGCGGGCGCGTCGGTTTGTTTGGCGGCGAAGCGCTTGGGCTTGTCCTGCGTTTGCACTGCGTAGCCGTCGGCGACGAGCTTTTCGAGCGCGTTGTTGACCGCCCCGGAGGAGCGGTTGAGTGCTGTGCCGATGGCGTTGGGGCTGAATTCTTCGCCAGGGCGTTCGGTGAGGTAGTCCTCGACCATGCCGCGCAATTCACCCTTACTCAGGCGGGGCGCCTTGATGATTGGCCTAGGAGCATCGTCGACGCCGCCGGCCTCTCGTGCGTCTTCCGGGGATTCCTGTCCCTCTGCCTTAGATTCGTCGTTCAGCTCGAGGCTTTGCGACTGGCCTGCCTCGTCCGCGACGGCCGGTTCTGCCGGGGCGTCGTCGTGTGTGGGGGAAGCTACTCCAGGCAGTGGCGTGATCTGGTCGGTGTGGGTCATTGTCCAGCAGTCGGCGCTGCGTCGTCCGCCGTCGCCGATGCCGGAGATGCGGGTGACACTGCCGTCTTTGGCCCACGTTGCCAGGATCTTTCCGGCTGTGGAACGGCCGACTCCGGCAACTTCGGCGATGTCGGCGGTGGTGGCGCCCGGGTTGCCGTGGAGTGCGGCCCACACCTTGTCCTGGGATTCGGTGCGCGCGGGCACCGGGTTGCTATCGGTGTCGGCTGTGGGAACGGCTTTTAGGGGGCGCTGCTTGCCCGGGGTGCGGGCGTTGTCGTTCTTGCTGGGCATGACGGTTCCCTCCTGTGTGGGATGGGTGGTGGGTCATGCCCCCGGGGGCGGTGCAGCCCCCGGTGCGCTGCCGGTCGAGTGGGCTACACAGACATGGACGCTCCGTCGCCCCGGTTCTGTCAAGTTGGTTCCGCGCCAGGATAAACGTCTTATGTAGACATTCCTCCTATCGAGCATGCGGCCGCCGATCGCCGTCCCTTGGCCACGGTGTTGATCTGGTCCGGTGTCATGTCATTGGTTACAGAGGGACGGCGCTCCGTTCCGCTGGAAGAATTCGACCGGATCGGTTGGCTGCTCATGTTGTTCGATCTGGAAGTGCAGATGTGGTCCGGTTGATTCGCCTCGGTTTCCGACCTCGGCGATGAGTTGTCCTATCTGGACTTCTTGGCCTGGTTGGGCGTGGTTGCGGTTGTTGTGGCCGTAGATGGTGATCGTGCCGTCGGGGTGCTGGATACGGATCCACAGCCCGTAGCCGGTGGCAGGTCCTGAGTCGATGACGGTGCCGCCGCCGGCGGCGAGGATCGGGGTGCCGAGTGGTGCGGCGATGTCCAGTCCGCGGTGGAAGCCGGTGCCGCGTGGCCCGAAGCGTGAGGTGCATTGTCCGTGCACAGGCACAGCCCACTGTCCTGCTGCTGGTGTTCCGGTGCAGGTGTGTCCGTGGAGGGCGGTGGCGAGTTGTCGTGCTGCGGTTTCGTGGCGGGCGTAGGCGTGTGGGAATCCGGAGCGCTGGACTGTTTGTACGGCGTCGTTGATGTTCATCGCCGTCCAGTTGGGGACGGCGAGCAGGTGCCGGTAGAACTGTGTGGCGCTGTAGGTGGGGTTCAGGATTTGTTCTCGTGTGCCCCAGCCTTGGGAGGGGCGTTGCTGGAATAGGCCCAGGCTGTCGCGGTCGCCGTGGTCGAGGTTGCGCAGCCGGGATTCCTGGATGGCGGTGACCAGCGCGATGATCCATCCGCGTTCGGGGACGTTGAGCTGTTTGCCGACGGCGATGATGGTTGCGGCGTTGACGAGCTGGTCAGGCGTGTAGCCGGGCACGGCGGGTGTCTCGTTCCCGGCGAGTGTGCAGCGTGTGTTGTGGGTGCCGCCGAGGACCGTGGTTACGACGCCGGCGACCGCAGCAGCCATGAACACGATGAACAGGACAAGTCCGGCCACAACGGAGAGCACGGCCTTGACGAGGGCAGACAGGGCTGATCACCTCGACACTTGTCGAGGCTGGGATGGCGGGGGCATGGGCGCGGGCGGCGGCAGCACTCCTGGTGGAGCTGTGCCGGCCGCAGGGTCGGTCACCGTGCTGGCAGCGGGGAGGTTCCACACACTGGCGAGGTCGTGCAGCGGGTACCGGGCCTCGTCTCTGGTGGCAGTAAGCGGTGCCCAGACGGGTTCGGCGGGGCTGGGATGGCTGGTATCGGGGTTGAGGTGGTCGGCTGCGGCGGTGGCGACAGGAACAAGGCAGGGTTGGTCGAGGTCGCGCCAGGTGCGGTGGAGTTGGCGACGGACGGTGACTTCGCGGCGGCTGGTGGGCAGCCACACCAGGACGGGGGTGGTGATGGCTGTCGCGTTGGCGAGATGCGCGTAGCCGTGGATTTTGCGGGCGACGCGGGGCACGGTCTCGGTGCCGAGGTCGAATTCGAGGAAGAACTCGGCCTCGCCGGTGGGGGTGTGCCAGCGGCCGTAGGCGTCGGGGCGGACGAGGTCGCCGAAGTGGCGGGCGCAGCGGACCTCCGACCACCACGCGTGCAGGGTTTCCTCGGGGTGGTGGTGGGTGCGGGCGATGAGGGTGGTGAACCACTCGCTGATGCCGACGGTGTGGGCCAGGCGTTGGTGGTGGGCGATGCTCATGGTCCGGTCGCGGCGGTAGCCGAGGTCTTTGACGTCCAGGCCGTGTTCGCCGGCGAGGACGGCGGCGCCAGCGGGGCCGAGGACGTAGTGCATGGGTGCGGTGCCGAGAGCGATCGCGGGTTGGAAGCGGTCGAGGACCGACCATTGGAACAGCTCGCGCAGGCGCTGGCGGCCGGAGCGGAATGATGGGAACGCGCATGCGGTGATCTGGGTGGCGGTGAGCACGCGGTGTTCGTGCAGCATCCGGATGATCCATTTGTCGCGGGGTGTCAGCCGCCAGGCCAACGTGGCTTGATGTTCAACGGAGTTGGCGACGCGCGGGGTCGAGCGTGCGGGTTTGAGTCCGTGCAGCGCGCGCTGCCGAGTGGGTTTGGTGATCACGGGAAAGGCACCTCCAGACCAGAGATCATGGGCAGGCTGATATTTGCCACGACGAGCGCAGAGTCGCTTCGAAGGCTCATGTGGTGGTCAGGTGTTGCGGCGTGGATCCGAGCTGCGCGCCGGATGCTCGCCCGCGTCGGCTGGTTGTGGTGCCGGTGGGTGATGGGTGTGCCGGGCGATGCGGCGGATCTCTCGGGCACGTCCAGGGATCGGGGGCGGGAGGGGTTGGGTGACCAGGGTGAAGGGTTCGGCTTCGGCGCCGTGCAGGACCAGTCGCGCGGCGGCGTGGTAGACGTCCAGGTGCGCGAGGTCGTGGTCGGACAGGCGTGGTGTGGTGTGGCGGGCGAGTTCGCGGGCGTCTTCTGGGCTGGCGTTGAAGAAGATCTTGCTGCGGGCGTTGGTGGAGATTCCTTCCTTCAGCTCGCGTGGGAGTTGGCCGAGGTGCTGGTGGGCCAGGGTCATGGCGAGCCGGAAGCCGCGGGCTTCGGCGAGCATGTCTTCCATGGGGTAGGGCAGGTTGAGGAAGTTGTGGCATTCGTCGATGACCATGCCCGCGTCCCGCCGCTGGGCTTGCGGGATGGCGGCGCGGGCGGTGGTGGTCTGCCAGGTTCGTGCCACCACCAGTGATCCGATCAGCCGGGTGGTTTCCTCGCCGAGCGTGCCTTTCGGGATCCGCAGCAAACAGATTCCGCCGTCGAGGACCTGTGTCATGTCGATGGTGGACGGGCCGGCAGCGATGGCGTCGCGCACGAACGGCCGCAGCAGGAACGCGCGGAGTTTGTTCATCAGCGGCGAGATGACCTGGCTGCGAGAGGCGTCGGTGAGGTCCTCGTACCAGGACCAGAATCCTTTGAGGACCGGGTCGGTGACCGCGGCCGTGGCCCGGGCGCGGAAGGCGGGTTCGGCCAGCAGGGTGGGCAGGTCGGCGAGGGTGGCGGTGCCGTCCTGGGCGCGCAGGGTGAGGCACGCGGCGCGCATGACGTCGTCGGTGCGCGGGCCCCAGAACGCGGAGTACACCCGGCGGAACACCGACACCAGGTTGTCGACAGTGAGGTCGGTTTCACCACCATCCAAGGGGTTCAGGCAGGGTGGGCGGCTGCGGGCGTCGGCGTCGAAGAGCACCACCCGGTCGGCCGCGGTGCGGGGTAGTCGGGAGAGGACGTCGGTGACCAGGTCGCCTTTGGGGTCGATCACCACGAGGCCGCGTCCGGCTTCGGCGTCAGCGAGGATCATGGTGGCCAGCAGGGTGGATTTCCCTGAGCCGGTGGCGCCGAGGACGTGCAGGTGGTGCCGGGCATCAGCCACGCGCAGCGCCACGGGGCGGGACTGGCCGGTATCGGTGCTGCCCAGCGGCTTGGCCTGCGCCCCGGGGGTGACGATCCCCGGTGGAGGTGCGATGGCTTTCGCCCCAGCACGCTGAATCCCCGGAATCGACTCATCCGTCGGCACGTGCGCTAAGGCCGCGAGCTCCGGAACCGACAGCAGATCTCCTCGCCGCAGGCTCCGCTGGGCCATGGCGGAGTCGGGGTGCCGGAGGCGGCAGCGGGTGTAGTAGTTGTGGTCGGTGTAGGACGCGAAGGACGCTGCCAGGGCATGTGCCCGACCCCGCGCCGCGGCCTGTGTCGCGTCGACCTGGCTTGTGCTGGCGTCTCCGGGGAGGAGGGTGGCGACGGCGTAGCGGATGACGGTCTCGTACTGGCTGCCGCGTTGTTTGGCCACGATCGCGCGGTTGGCAGCGGAGTGCTCCAGCGTCACCTGCGGATCACGACTCGTCACGTCCCGGACGCTGCGGCCGCGGGTGGTGGCGCCGGGTGTGACGAGGTCCAGGATCCCGCCGGCGATGTGCGCCGCGGTGCTGCCGGTGTGGGTTTGCCGGGCTGTGCGACGGGCTTGTATGAGGCGGCGTCCGGTCACGGGGCGAGCGAGGATCTGCACGCAGGCATGCTCATCGCGATTCAGGCCGACGGGCGCCCCGATCAGCGCCCGGATCGGGTCGGCGTCGAAATCGGTCCGGATCGGCAGCGCATCGGGTCGCGCGAGACGAAGCTCGCCGCCGACAACGACGCTGCGCTGGCCAGTCTCGGCCGTGGGCAGGGGCGGCTCGGTGGGGTGGGTGCGAGTGTGCGCGCCAGGCCAGGCCGCCTCCACCGCCCGCTCGACCAACCCCGGGGGAATGACGCCGGGAACCCACAGCCGAATCTCTACGCCGGTGTGGGAGAACACGTACTCGCAGGCCACGTGCGGCTGCCCAGTAAACAGGCGTTTCCACCGTGGGCGCAGCACTCCGACGAGATGCGACCACAACGCCACTCCGCCGGCTGGATCGACTGTGGGTGGTGCCAGCACGGTCACGACGCGAGCGTTCTCAAGCAGGCGCTGGACGCAGCGACCGCGCCACCAGCGCCGCAGGACCATCACACCCACGAGCCCGACCACGACGCTGGGCACGGCGATGGGAGCGACGGCGCCGGCCCACTCGCGAACGTGGCCGAGGACAAAGCGCAAGGCGCCCCACGGGTCCCGCAGATAATCGTCGATCAATCCACCGGCAACGCTGGCCGGTACAGGCGGCAAGGCACGCATGCCGCACCTCCTCGAAGTGGCACGTCCGAATCACCCGACGCTGGTCCAGGTGTCAGAGTGGAAGGTGGATGTTGCCGGCATCGGCGCCGAACTCGTCACCTGTCAGCGGCGCCGTCGCGTCACCGACCTCGAAACTCGATGAGTCCATAGTGGAGTCTGTGTCGGCGAGTTCGGCCGGGTTGCTGGTGACCAACGCGTGTTCGGCGGGTGAGGCGACGGCGTGGAAGGCCACGCGTTGGGTTCCGGCGGCGAGCAGCCCTTGACCTTGGTCGGCCGCCAGCAGGAAGTGGCGTTCTCCCGCGGAGAGGTCGAAGGTGCGGGTGATCTCGTCGATAGCTTGCGGTGCCTGCCGCAGCAGGATCTGGGTGGCGGCGTTGGCGACGACGGCTTTGCCGAGATCGCTGCCGAGGACGTCGGCGGTGTCCTGAGTCGCCACGGTCAGCCCGGCCCAGTGTTTCCGGGATGCCTTGGCCATGCGGAACAAGAACTCCGCGCCCGCGGGTTGGCGCATCAGCAGCCAGGCTTCGTCGACGACGACCAGCCGTGGCCGGCGGAGCACGGGGTTGGCGACCCGTCGCCACACCGCGTCCAGCGTGAGCAGGGTGCCGATCGGTTTGAGTTCGTCGGGCAGGTCCCGTAGCGAGAACACCACGAGGTGCCCTTCGGGGCGGTTTGTGGTGGGCCCGTTGAGGAGGTCTTTGAACGCTCCGTCGACGTAGGGGTGCAGCCGCGCGGCCAGCTCTGCCGAAACCGGGTCACCGTGGGTGGTGAGGGTGTCGCGGAGGTCGCGGAGGATGGGTGCAGGGCGGGTCCAGGTGCGGGCGTCAGCGGTGATTCCGGCCCGGCGATAGGTGGCGGTGATCGCTTGGTCCAGCACGGCCCGTTCCCCCGCGCTCAGTGGCGCGTCGAGCAGGACGCTGATCACGGTGTGCAGGAACAGGCTGCGGCGCACGAGCGCGTCTTTCGGCGCGGTGCGCCTGCCGTCGGGCCCGGTGGTGATGGGGAGGTCGAAAGGGTTGAGGCGCACCCTGTCGGCGCCGAGGTGGAGGTAGGTGCCGCCGACGGCGTCGGCGAGGCGCCGGTATTCGTCTTCGGGGTCGATGACGGCGACCTCGATCCCGCGGTAGAGCGAGCGCAGTGTCTCTAGTTTGACGAGGTAGCTTTTTCCGGCGCCGCTGCGGCCGAGGATCACGCTGTTGTGGTTGTCGGCGTCGAAGCGATCCCAGTGCACCAGTCCTTGGCTGCCCACGTTGAACCCGTAGAGCACCCCGGTCGGCGCGGACACCGACGTCGGGTCGGCTGGGGGGAGGTCGGCTGAGGTGAAGGGGAATGCCGCGGCGAGGGCGCTGGTGTCGAAGGTGCGGCGCATCCCCAGTAGATCGAGTCCCATGGGGAGGGTGGACACCCAGCCTTGCAGGCTGCGGTAGGTGGCGGGCTTGGCGTCCAGCAGCAGCGACGCCGCCAATGCCCGGACCGCGGCGACCTCGTTGGTGAGCGCTTCTTCGGTGGTGGCGTGGACGGTGAGGTAGAGGCCGAGGCGGAACAGTCGGCCTTCGCCGCGGGCGATCCGGGCGGAGAGCTCGTAGGCGTCTTCGGTGGCCGCGTCCACCTGCGGGTCGGCGAGGCGGCCGTGTTCGGCGGTGTGCCGGCGGCCGGATTCCAGTTTCGCCAACTGGTTTCGCAGGCGGGTTGCGGCGGTCGTGGGGTCGATCGGCTCGACGTGCAGCGACACATCCAGCCGGCCCGGGTAGGTCAGCAGGGGCTGCAGCCACCCAGGGTGGACCTCGCGCGGGTATCCGGTGATCGCGAAGGATGAGACCCAGTCCCCGCCGACCTCCACATGCCGAGCCCCGATGCTCAACGCCTCCGGAGCGAACACCTCGGAACCTGCCGCGCCCCGCGGAGCGCGGTGCTGCGTGCGGGCCCTCATGCCGCTTGCCCCCACTCGTCCTCGTCGGCGACGGCATCGGTGTGCCGCGATGTCTCCGGGTGGACAGAGATGACGTCCTCCGCACCGGCCACACCAGTGAGGGCCGGCAGGACACGGTCGGGGTTGCAGGCGGCGGCCAGCACACAGGTCGCCTGCCCCGCATCCAGGGCCGTCACCACGATCCCGGCCGGCGCCAGCAGGTCCACGGCTTCGGTCAGCCGTCGCACCAGGCGTGCCTCGGCGGCCCGCCGCGCCGCCTCCCCGGCAGGGACGGTCCGCGTGGTGCGCTTGTGGCGCCGCCAGAGAGGAAAGGCCGGTTTCGTGGTGGCGTGTTCCAGAGGTTCACGCAGGACGAGCAGGACCTGGCGGCGCAGCAGGTCGGCGTGCTCGGCAAGATAGTTGAGGTAGTCGGCGTGTTCGGCCGCGGCGGCTTCCAGCGCGGGATGCGGCAATCCCCCGGCACGGTCGCGAAGATCGGCGATCTGCGCGGTCAGATCGAGACGTTCGGCGCGGACGAGGATCTGGATCGGGGCGGTCAGGGAATGCAAGTAGCGCCCGAAACCGGCTACCAGACTGCTTTGTTCGGCCGGAGTGCGGAGCGCGAAGTTGACCGTGGAGGCTACGGCCACGACCGCCAGACCGTCAGCGCCAAGATCCACCACACCGGTCTCCGCGACCGACGCGGAACGCACGCCGGTCGTGGGCAGCTCCACCTCCCCTAGTCGGGAAGCGTCCAGGTCCGGGCCGGAGGTGTGGTGCGCGCGGGCGGTCAGCCAGTTCGGGGCGGGCTGCACGCCTTCCGGGGCGGTGACGCGTCGGGCGGGGGCCATACGTTGGCGGAGGGCGGCCACGGCGAGCCGGTCCAGTGACACGCCGTCGCGCTGCCCGAGCACCAGGGCGAGGACGAGGGCTGCGATCGGCAGCGCCAGCGCCACAAAGACCGGGAGCGCCACCACGGTTCGCGTCGCCAGCCATCCGAGATACAGCGCCACGCCGGTGACGGCGAGGATGGCCAGTTGCCGCGCGGTCAGGTTCGCCAGGATCCGGTCTTCTCTGTCCACATCAGACGGAATACGGATGGGCTCGGTCATGTGGGATCACCTTCCGCGGGTGCCGGTGAAGCGGGCAGGTCGAGAGCAAGTTCAGGCTGGTCCGGGTCCGCTCCCGCAGGGCTCGCGCCGGCGACGGTGGTTGCGGGCCGGGGCCGGCTGCGGGTGGGACGCGGAAGGTCCAGCGGCAGGGCGTACTGGCCGTGTTTGTCGGGGCGAATGCCCTTGTAGGCCGAGGGCGCCGTGGGCTTCGGATCCGGTCGGCTTGGCCGGCGGGCGCGTGCCTGCGGGTGTACCTCACCGTTGGGTGTGAACAACGGGCGCTGCCCCGGCACCTGCACCGTCCGGGCGTCCTGCTGGGCAGGAGGCGGGGTGGGTGGTGTGGGAACGGATTGCGTGGTGAACGGTCCCACCAGCGGCAGCGGGTACTGCCCGCCCGGCGGGATCCGGGTGGGCATCGCGCCGGGGTTGCCCGGTTTCGATGGCAAAGCCTGCGGCCGCGGTCGGCCCGAGCGGGTGAACAGCGGCAGCTGCCCCGCGCCGGGCTGCGGTCCGGCCTCTGGACTGGGCGAGGGATCGGGGACGGCTCGGCCGGGATCGTGGCGGGCGTGGATCGGCAGCATGTGCTGCTCACCCGGGCGCGGATTCAGACGCATCGCGGACGGCCCCAACTCCGGCGGCAATGCCGAACCCACCGGCTTGCCATCGAGAGAAAACAGAGCCCCTTGCCGTCCCCCGGGCGTTCGCGGAGAGCGTGTCCTCGGGGCGGCTGCGGTGCGGTGCGGGAATGGCTGCCGCAGACGGCCCCGTGTGAGTCCGGTGAGCGGCAACAGGTATTGCCCGTCCGCGCCGGCACGCGGGTTCGCATAAGGATCCGGCGCAGACGACGAGGCAGCGCCGCGAGAACGCTGGTGTCCGGTCATGCTCGCCATGCCGCCCCGGATCAGCCCGAAGGTTTTGTAGGCGAGGAATCCTTTGATCAGCGAGCCGACGCGGGACCGGCCGCCGCCGCGAACGGAACTCAGGACCCAAAATGGGATCTTGATCAGGATGTAGCACATCGCGATAGCGACGAGAAAACTCGACATGCCCAACCACCCTTTATTCGGAGGGGGTGTTAGAACAGTGTGACTCCGCCGGGGAGGTAGAAGATCTTGATAGTGGCGATGAACGCCAGCGACTGACAGATCTGAATGGCCAGCAGCCCGCCGTAGACTTTCCACCACCAGAACGCGATCGATTCCAGCGGCGCCAGCGCATGACACATCAACACCAACGGCGCACCCACCAGAAGAATGACAGTCAACGCGACCCGGACAACATAGGACAGCAACACCACAATGATCATGACCACGAGCACCAGTGCCGTGAAAATGGCATACAGGTCGCTGTACTGCGCCTCTTCAATCGGCAGGTTTCCCCGGAGCGTGTCAGTGAATGCTTGCGCGGTCTGATCGATGCCCGCCTGATCACCACCGAGCACAGCCACCGAGAGGGCGTTGGCGAGTTCGATTCCTTTCCCACCGAAAAACAGCGACAAGTTCGCGGTGGTGAATCCCACAATCAGCCGGGGCAGGGTTTCTTTCAGCGAAGTGCGGGTCTGCACCGATTGGTATGCCATCACCACCAGCCCGGCGATCATCACCACCAGCACGGAACAGGCAATCATGATGCGTTGCGAGCTTCCCCAGACCTGCCCGACGACGGGAATCTCATCCAGCCTGGGCGTGACCAACAGTGAGGTGCCGAGCCAATCCAGCACGCTGTTGAGCGCGGAGGTGGCGAGGTCAGAAAAGAAGTCCCAGAACCAATCCGTGAGAAAGTGCTGCAGCCACGTGCCGTGATCCTCACTCTCCCCTGCGGGAACAGCAGGTGCCGTCGGCGCTACGGGAATGCAGTACTCCCCGTCACACGGTCGCGTCTCTACGGCCGGCGGTCTAGGAACTGGCGGAGGTGATTCCGTTGGTGGCGCGGTGGAGCTCGGGCTCGGGGGCTCACCCGCTGACGGTTGTGCGTGTGCGGTGATGGGGCTGCCGATCAGCGCGGACCACAACACCGCATTCGCCACGACAATGCGCCCGATGGCCAGGGGTGGGATCGACACGGTCGATCACATTCCCAGGATCTGCCGCAGGATCTCGACCACGACCGGGGCCAACGCGGTGAGCCCGAAGCCGATGCCGGCGCTTTTGAAAGCCTGCTTGGCCTTTTCCACTTCGCCGGGATTCCCGCCGGCCATCAAGTAGCGCAAGCCGCCAACGGTTAGGAACACCGTCGCCACCAACGCGAGAATGCCCATGATCCAGTTCCGGGCGTTGGTGAGCACAACCTCCAACGTGGGCGCCACAGCGAGCACATGTGTGGTCTCGGCCCATGCCGCCGACCCAGGCAGCAGCAGCCCGACAGCCACGATCTCGCCGACCAGAAGCCATCGGTGCTCCGATGGCCAGTGGGCACGCCGACGGCATAGGCGCCGGTGCAGTAGGGCGCGCGGGCTGGGCCGGAACTGGTGGGAGCGTGAAGGGATGGTCAGGCGCATCGGGGAGCCTCCTGCGTCGACGGAGCCGGCGACGAGATCGCGGAGGACGCGGCTGGTTGTCCCCCGCATCCCTGAACTCCGCTATCGCTGCCCCGCCGGGACACTCGTGCCCGGGATTTCTGCGCCGGCATGCCGCCACGACGGGAAATGCCAGCGGGCAGCTCTGCGGCGGTTCGTGCGGCCGAAGTGACGGCCAGGGTGTCCGCGACCTGCACGACGACGTCCCCTCCGGCGTCCCCGTCGGCGTTCTCTGCGCACAGGTAGGCCAGGAGTCGAAGCTCGGCACGTCGCCGGGTCTTCTTCACGGCCTCGTAGGTGACGCCGCGTTGCTGGGCAGCCTCCGCCAGCGGCAGGCCTTCCAGCCGAGTGGAGCCGATCAGCTCGGCTTCCTCCGCGGTGAGCACCGCGTCGGCGACGGCCCGGGCGAGCACGAAGTCCGGATGCCCCCACGGCTGGCTCGGCGGCGCCGACCGGAAACCACTCCCCGCCGGAACCGGCGCATCCAGAGCCTCACGAACAGTGGCGTGCCCGGCCCGGTAGGCCGCCCACCGCAACCGCAACATGATCCGCGGCCGACGCAGATCAATACGAGGGAGTTCGGCGAGAAACCCGGCGAGCACAGCAGCGTGAACGTCGGTGACATCGCCGGCGAACCGAGCCGACAAGCGCGCGGCGATCCGGGTCAACCCCGGCAACGCCACACCCACACAGCCGACCGTCCACGTCGCACCCTCGGTACGTGAGCGCAGCACCAGATGCGCCCACACCGCATCCCGCGTGCCCTGCCCGCAGCGACGGCGCAGCAACAGATCCCGCACCTCGTTCAACGGCAGCAGACGATCAGGCAACCCGCCGAACAAACGCCCATCCACGCAGACCGGATGCGGCCCCGTTACCAACCACGCGAACGCGGTCCGCGCCGTATCCAGCGGCATCCGGTCACGCCCGAAACCGTCACCCTTGAGAAGTTGACGCTCTCTGCCTCTGGCCATGTCGTGACTCCTTGCTGCGAGCCGAAACAACAACACAGCAAAGGACGCCACAGACACTGCTACCGAATTTCTACGGCGCTACTACCCAATTCACACGACACTACTACCGCCGATCTCCGCCGATTCCTTATCCGACCAGGCCACTGGCCGAGTCGCACCGTGAAGTCGATCAGACAGCGGTGTGCGACTTGATCACGCCTGCATGCCGGTAGTAGCCGGTACGCTGGGACAACGCCCTGCGGTAGTAGCCGTGTAGCAGCGCGATGACCATCCCCCGGCGCCGAGACCGTGCGGGCATCTCACGACGTTGAAGACCACGAACATGCTTGGACGGTTGCGGCGAAACGCACCGCACGCTAGCCCATTGCTGCACGCCTGCCGTAAGACCGCGGTGCGTATTCGTTACCACGCTAGACGTCCGTTTTCTCTGGGAGGAATACGGCGATGGCTTGTTTTTTGAGAAATCCTGCAGGCGCTGTCCCCAGCAGGCTTGTATTGCGGAGTTCAGGGATGTCACCAGCACCTCGGAGGCCTTCCATGAACCCACCCCACCAAACCCCACCGCCCGACCCTCGGCGGCCACACTCCCCGCGCTCGCCTCAGCCCGCGCACCCACGTGGCCGCGAGTCGGCCACCGACAGCACTACCCGGCCGCCGGCATCGCGGCGACGCAGCCCACGCACCCGCGCCGGTTCGAGCACGCCCGCCACCGTGTGGGCGTGCGTGCCGTCCCCGATCGCGGCCGACACCCCCTGGCCCACACCCATTCTGGAAAAGATCGTCACCTCCTTCACCACACGGCACGCAGAGGTCGTCCTGCTCGACCTCCAGACGGCCGCACAGACCGGCGACCGCATGGAGGGGCCCCGCTCTGGGCTCGGCGACGCGGCAGCAGCGCGGGATGCCCTTGACGATCTCGACCGCAACACACTCGTCGTCCACACCGTCGAGGTGAATACCGGCACCGCGGCGAACGGCTGGGCCGATCCTCCCGCCGCCCTGCCCGATGGGGAGGTCATTCGCCACGCGCCGCTCCTCGATGACCGCCTCGGTGGCGAGGGGCGCCGGGCGGACTTGGTCATCGCGACTCTGGCGCCGGAAGACGGGACGACGCGCCGTTGTGATCACCTCGCCCGAAGTGCAGCCCGCCTGCTGCGCACCGGTGGAATCCTCGCTGTGCTCACCCACACCGACACCACTGGCGGACGGCTCGTCGACCCAAGCGGGTCAGTCGTCTCCGCGGCACAAAACGCCGACCTGCTCTACCTCCAGCACATCGTCGCCCTGCTCACGCCGATCCAGGACGGACGCCTCCGCATCGACGCCGGCGACCGCCGTACCTCGTCCGCCCAGACGCCCGTGCACCTGGTGCCGCATCGCCGTGTTCACGCCGACGTCCTGATCTTCGCCCAACCACACGAGCACCCCAGCCCAACTCCACCGCACGACGGCTACGGCGCGGGAGCTCTCCGGTGACCCACGCCCGCCCTGCCGACCTTGGAAACCGCGTTGAGAAAGGCATCCCCGTGCGCGACACCCCCGATTACCACCGCGTCCCGCCCATGTCGCATCGCCTGCCCAGCACCACCCCGACCGGTCAGGCACCATCCGCGGTGTCGGTCTGGGCGACCGCCCAGTCCTCTCCAGCAGCGCAACGCAAGGGCCGCTACAGCCCCGAGTCCACCGCGCATCCCGCCAAAATGCTGCCGGCCGTGGCCGCCCACGCCATCGCCCACTACACCCAGCCCGGCGATCTCGTCCTCGATCCCATGTGCGGGATCGGCACCACCCTCGTCGAAGCCCTCCGCCTCGGGCGCCGTTCGATCGGCGTCGAATACGAACCCCACTGGGTCAAGGTCACCCAAACCAACCTCGACCTCGCCCACCACAACGGCGCCACCACCGTCGGCCGTGTCGTGCACGGCGACGCCCGCCAGCTCACTACCCTGCTGCCGCCCGAGCTTCACGGCCAGGTCGCGCTGGTCGTGACGTCACCTCCGTACGGGCCCTCCACTCACGGCCAGGTCACCACCGGTGCCGGTGGTGTCCATAAACATCACCACCGCTACGGCAACACCCTCGACCGGGGAAACCTCGCCAATATCGGCCACGCCCGACTCCTCGCCGGCTTCACCCGGATCCTCACCCACGCCGCCGTCTTCCTCCGCCCCGGCGGACACGTCGCGGTCACGCTGCGTCCCTGGCGCGAGCACGCCGAACTCATCGACCTGCCTGCCCACATCCTGACCTGCGGCCACCACGCCGGGCTCATCCCCACCGAACGCTGCGTCGCACTGCTGGCCCGCATCGCCGACCACGACCTCGTCGCCCGCGGCAGCTTCTTCCAACGCGACTTCATCCGCAAACAACGCGACGCAGGACTGCCCCTGCACCTCATCGCCCACGAAGACGTCCTCATCTTCACCAAACCGACGAACTCCTTGAGTTCGGGAAAACTGAATTCATTTCAGCCGGAACCTAAGCACTCGTTGGCGTCGATGCCGGGATCGCACACTTGGGCACACACGGAACCCATGGGCGTGGCGGCATGATCACCTCCGGAGCACCGGAAACACACAAAAAGCCAACTTCGGAACCGACGGGCCAGCTACCTCGACGCGCATGGAAACCTAAAGAGGTCGCCCAGCAACTCGGCATTCCGTACGAGACGGTACTCGACCTAATACACGCAAACAAACTCGGTGCCGTCACAGCTGGCCGCTACTACCTAGTGCCGGATTTTGAACTCGAAAGATTTCTTCGCACTACACAAAAGTCAGTGTAATATCGCGTCGACCGTTTCAACCTACCCCAAAAGGCGGCTCGACGATGGGGCGACCTCCGCTGCCAATCGCAACCTTCGGCAACATTAGATGCAAAAGGCTATCCGGCAACAAGTGGGAAGCGAGCACACGATTTCGCTTGCCCGATGGCAGCCAGAAACGCGTGCGACGCATCGGACAGACCAAAACGGCCACAGAAAACAAGCTCAAAGAGGCCCTATCGAAGCTCATCGATGAGGCCCGACGAGACGAACTCTCGCCTGACAGCCGCTTGACCTTCGTCGCAAAAAAGTGGCTGGAGGAAATCGAACATGAGGCCCAGATCGGAACACGTTCCACCAACGGTGCCAGAATTTATCGCAGTCACACGCACAACTGGATCATCCCGGCACTGGGAGAATTGCGTATGCGCCGCGAACTCACAGTGATGTCCTGCGAACGACTCATCGAAAAAGCTCGAAGCACAAACAGCTACGAGACAGCGAAGGGCGTGCGCGCCGTGCTCTCCGCGATCTGCGGATACGCCGTCCGACATAAGGTAATTGACTCCAATCCGGTCCGGTCCGCAAAGAGACTGGCACGAGGCGACGACGATGAAGCCAAGGAAGTACGAGCGCTTACCCTCCAGGAGCGGGAAGACCTCCTCGCAAAACTGGAGCAGCTGGCCGAACGCAAGTCGAAAGACACCCTCGGCCGAAGCCTCGGGGGCAGAGCCAAAGTCTGGCGAGATCTTCCCGACGTAGTGCGAGCGATGCTCGCCACCGGCGTACGCATCGGCGAGCTACTGGCATTGTCAGGGAAAGAAACAGATCCGAGCGGCCCAACCGTCGCAATTGACTACCACATCGTCCGCGTCACCGGCCAGGGGCTCGTTCGGGCAAGAAACCGAAAAGGAAACAAAGGTGGACTACTGCTGCAAGTACCGCTGTGGTCAGTGCCGATGTGGCAGCGCCGCATGAGTACCGATCCCAAAAATCCTCTATTTCCAGCCTGGGACGGCGGCTGGCTTGACCCAAGCAACATGAGCAAGCGAATCAAGGAAGCATTTACAGAATGCGGCTACGACTGGATCACCAGCCACACGTTCCGTAAGACAGTGGCCTCGGTTCTCGACGACGCTGGCCTGCCGATCGGCGATATCGCCGACCAACTCGGCAACACCCGCACCATCACCGAACAACATTACGTGCAACGCAAGGTGTCCAACAAGCGAACCGCAGCCGCACTGGAGCATGTAATCAGCAAGACGGCATGCTGAGTCTTGAGCAAGCCCGGGCGCCGGTCGTGGTGGGTCCCCCAAGTTGCTACCCCTCGTAGGGGCGATGCGGGCCTGCCACTCCCAGGCGCACCAGCGGACGCGTTCGCGTTGCTACCCTCATTACATCAGGATGCGGGCACGATGGCTGGCGGCCCGCATCCGCAGTTCGCGCCTGCTGTTGCTACCCCTCGTAGGGGCGATGCGGGCGTGAATTCCGGAGCGTAGACAGGCCCTTCCGTGACGTTGCTACCCCTCGCAGGGGCCGATGCGGGCCCGCCAACCAGTGAGGTCATGCCCGCCGGATATCTGTTGCTACCCCTCGCAGGTGCGATGCGGGCCGGGTACGCCGCGGAAGCTTTGACGGCTGTATTGATGTTGTTCGCGTTGCTAGCCCTCGTAGGGGCGACGCGGGCGATCAGCCGCAGGGCGCCGATGCCGGAGTCCTCGGCTTGTTGCTACCCCTCGTCAGGGCGATGCGGGCCCGGAAGCGGACAGAGGAGGAGAACCGGCGCATTGAGTCGCTACCCCTCGCAGGGGCGATGCAGGCCACCGGCTGGACCACCACCACCGCCCAACACCTCCTGTTGCTATCCCTCGTAGGGGCGATGCGGGCGTTGCCCGCGATGGCCTGGTGGACCACGGTGGCGTTGCTACCCCCTCGTAGGGGCGATGCGGGCCCTACGGGCTACCCCGCCGCGCTTGCACTCCGGACGTTGCTACCCCTCGTAGGGGCGATGCGGGCTTCCCCAAGCCTGGAGGCGCTATGCAGTCGTGACGCGTTGCTATCCCTCGTAGGGGCGACGCCGAAGAATTCGTGTTGCCACCCCTCGTAGGGGCGATGCGGGCACGACTTCGCCGACGCGATGTCCGGCCGCTACACCACGTTGCTACCCCTCGTAGGGGCGATGCGGGCGGGCCTGACCGTCGATCCCGTCGTGGGGGGCACCGAGTTGCTACCCCTCGTAGGGGCGATGCGGGCGTGATGACGTTCCCTCGGCGTATGTCGCCCGTGAAGTTGCTACCCCTCGTAGGGGCGATGCGGGCCGCTGGCGGCTGTCCCAGCCCAACACCTCTGCCTGCAGTTGCTACCCCTCGTAGGGGCGATGCGGGCCGTGCCATTGGACTGGCCGAACTTGACGCTGATCTGTTGCTACCCCTCGTAGGGGCGATGCGGGCCCGAGGGTAAATCTGCTGGTCGCAGCGCTGTTGATGTTTTCAAGGATCGGGTGGGTGCGGCGTTCCTGGGGTTTGACGGTTGGCGTGGGTGAGTTTCTGTTGCGCTTAAAGGATGTTGTGCGGCCGGTCGTCGGGTTTGCCCCAGGCTTGGCGTTGGGGTGTGGTGCCGGGTGGGAAGGTGTAGACGAGGATGTGGTCGTAGTCGGGGTCGATGTGCTGGCGGAGTTCCGATTCGAGGTAGACGATCTGGGCTTGGCTGAGTTCTCCTTCGAAGACGCTGTTTTGCATGTGGTGCAGGTATTTTCGGCAGGTTCGGAGGACTGCGGCGTTGCGTTCTGCGGCGGTGTCGTAGACGAGGATCGTGTACATCGTCGTCACCACCAGACACGGAAGGGCTTGTAGGGCTTGCCTTCCAGGCAGTGTCGGGTGAGGGCGAGTGCGTCGAGGTAGATGAGTTCGTCGTAGGTGACGTTTCGGCCGAGTTCGCGGTGTTTCACGGTGGTGGCAAGGTCGTCGCGGATGGTGGTGATGACGAGTGTGCGGCCGGCGTCGCTGAGCATGGCGTGTTTGGTGCCGCTGTCGAAGTGGTGTGGTTTGAGTTGGTTGCGTCCGGCGAGGCGCAGGAGGACGCGTTCCGCGAAGAGGGGTTTGAACAGTTCGGCGAGGTCGAGGGCGAGTGAGTGCCGGTGGCGTTCGAGGGTGCTGTGCAGGAACGCGACGCCGGTGTGTAGGGGTGTCAGGCGCAGGGCGGTGAGGACGCGCGCGTAGATCAGGCCGTTGGCGTAGCTGATCAACGCGTTTCCGGCGTTGGCTGGGGGGTGGCGGTGGCGTCCGGCGAGTTGGAGCCAGTCGGGGAGCTTGGTGTCGAGGGTTTCCCAGGCGCTGCGGCGGAAGTTGCCTTCGGCGGCCATGAGTTGTTCGCGGCTGGTGGCGGTTTTCAGTGTTGTTTTGAGGGTTTGGTAGGGCTCGTGGAGCAGGCGCCGGTCGATGGTCCAGCGGATGTTGAAGGCGGCTGCATCGACGATGGAGGCGGCGATGCGTAGCGACGCACCGTGGTCGGTCGCGAGGCGTGTTTGGCCAAGGACGGTCTGGCTGGAGGTGGCGGTGTCGGCCGGGAGCAGGGAGCCGGCGTAGTCGCCGTAGTAGGACAGGAAGTGGATGTTGATGCGGTATTTGTTGAGCAGGCTGATAATCGACGTGTTGAGGTCGACGTCGGCGGCAGCGATGATGTCGCGGACGTCGGTGATGGGGACGTAGGTGTGGTCGTGGCCCTCGCGTTCGATGCGGAGGCTGTTGTCGTGACGGCGGATTCGGCAGGGCGTGGTCAGCCAGTAGGTGCGTGCGGTCGCGGGCATGGTCAGGAGTTCCAGCAGTAGTCGCGGTAGGAGCAGCCGTGGCAGCGGGTGCGCTCAGATTTAGGAGGTGACGTTGGGGCGGTGATGACTTCGACGGCCCGGTCGATGTCGGTTTCGGCTCGGGTGTGTTCCTCTGGTGTGTACGGCAGGCGTTGAGTGCGGCGCGAGGCGTGGTAGTGCAGGATCGCGCCTTCGACGGTGATGCCGATGCGGTCGAGTTGGTGGCAGTAGTGGCGTGCTTGGGCGCGGTCGGCTGCGGTGGGTCGTGCTGAGTGTTTGATTTCGTGAACCCAGGCTTGCCCGTCGAAGTGGTCCAGGCGTGCGGAGCCGAGGTCGACCGGGCTGAACCGGCTGTAGGTGGTGTCGTGGAGCGCGGTGCCGAGTTCGACTGATTCGTTGAGGTGTTCGGGGCGGAATCCTCTTGCGTACAGCCATAGTTGCCGGGGGCAGTGGTAGAGGTACTTGATGTGGACTCCGCCGATGTCCTCGCGGGTGATCACAGGATTTCTCCTGGCTGGTAGTCGGTTGTGCCGAGGATCTCGGTCAGGCCCGTTGTCTGGTCGTAGACGCCGTCGATGACGTGGATGCCGAGGGCTTTGCTGAACTCGGCGTGGCGGCGGCAGTGGTCCGGCAGTGGGATGTGGAAGCGGCTGGCCAGCAGCCGGCCCTCGCGGGACTTGCCTTCCCGCAGTGCTTGAAGGTAGTCGTCCACGCGGTCGCTGAGGATCGCTTCGAACCCGTCGAACTGCTCGAAGAAGTCCTCTTTCAGGCGTGAGCGATCAGTGAAGGGCTCAGTGAAGGTCAGGAAGTCCTGGGTGAACTTGTCCCGGAATTCCCGGACCTTGTTCTCCCAGATGTCGCCCCAGGCGCTGGTGTAGAGCTTGTTGAGCCAATCTTGGGTTTCAGACTCGTCCAGGACCGTGCCGTCGCCGTGGGCGGAGAGCAACTCCCAGGTGTTTTGGGTCGGTTCCAGGTTGTAGACGCCGTCGGCACGTATCTGGTTTCCGCGGGCGGTGCGGTAGTCGGGTTCGTAGACCCACACCGATGCCGGTGGGCGCAGTCCGCGGCGGTTGATGCGTCCGAACCGCTGGAGAAGCGCCTCGAGTGTCGCCCCTGAGGTGTGCAGGACGGTGAGGTCGACATCCAGGGAGACTTCGGCGGCCTGCGTGGCCACCAGCAGTCCTGGGCGGGGTGCGGCGCCGGTCGAGGCGAACCATTCCGTGATCTCGGTTTCGACGCGGGCGCGGTCTCCGTTTTCGAACCGTGCGTGCAGCAACCATGCCGCTCGGGTGCCGTTCTCGTCCCGTACCGGGGCCAGATCCCGGAGCTGCTCGTAGATCGTGATGGCATCGGCGATGTTGTTGGCGACCACGAGCACCGCGTGGCCGCTCTCCAGGTCGTCGGCGATGCGCTCGAGGGTGTTCGGCGAGGTGAGGTGCTCGTCGCCGAGCTTCAGTCGGTGTCGTGGTGGGGCGGTGGTTGTGGCGAAGCCGTCGATTTCCTCGACAGTGCCGTGTCCCAGGGTGTCCTCCAGCAGCCCGGCGAAGCGGTCCGGAAGGGTCGCGCTGAGCACCCCGATACGTCCGCCGAGGTCGTGGGACCACAGTCTCATCATCGCCAGGATCATGCCCAGCCGCTGGGGTTCGTAGGCGTGCAGTTCGTCGAAGAGAAACACGCTGTTGGCGGAATCGAGCAGGGTGGCGGAGTCGGTTACGCCGGCGAATGCGGCGCGCAGGAGCTGGTACGGGGTGGTGACGCGCATCAGCTGCCGGTGCAGACGCGTGGCGTCAACCGCCTCCAGCGCCCTGGCCGGTGCGTCGTCGACGTCCTCGCCGAGCCGGTGGAGGTGGTAGACCCCGGCTTTGGAATGCAGGACACCGACCTCCCCTGGGCATACGGCACGAAAGCGGTCGGCCATGGCGTTGATCGAGGCGAGATACGGCAGCACATACATCAGCCGTGGCCGCCCGCCGCGCGTCTGCGCAATCTGCCGGACGGCTTCTTCCGCCCACATTGTTCCTGCTTCGGTCTTGCCGCTTCCCGTAGGAGCCCGCAGCAGCAGATGCGCCCGTTTCGCTGTACGGGCGTGCTGCTGGTGGGGGTGGAGAACGCGCATCTCATCGACGATGTCGGCACCAGTGGTGAGGGAGCGTAGGAAGGTGGCGGTGAACCCGTCGAGGGGGTGTGCGGTGAGCAGTTCGCCGTGTGCGGAGGCGACGTGATCGGCCAGGGTCACCGCGCCCTGCAGCAACACCAGCGGCAGGCCTGGTGGCGCAGTTGCCGGTGTCGGAGACGAATACGGGCCCCAGCGTGTGTTCAGCTCTGCCAGGAGCTCACCGACGGCGGCGAGCACATCCTCAGACGTCACCGCAGCAAGATCCGGCACCTCGTGGAGCAGCCCGTGGGCAGCGGCGCGCGCTGCGAACCAACGCAGTACCGCTCGCAGCACGTCGCGGTCGTCGGTGACGGTGAACCGGCTCTCCAGCTGCTCTCCTTCCTCGGCCACGTGAGGTTCCAGGATCTCCCGCTCGGGCTTGTCATGGTTCGTCAGCGGCCGGTGGTGGGTGGCCACGGCGGCTGCCACCCACAGCCGAAGCTCCGACGGCTCAGGCAGCAGCAAACCCACGGCACCGAGGGAGAGCACTTCATGCCTTTGCCGCCACGCATACTTCTTGCTTCCCGGATGCCGCACCTGCAGTTGGAATCCGGGATCGATCTTGCCGAAGTCGTGCAGCAACGCCGCCAGGACAACGGCGTGCCAGAACCAGTCCGGCACACCACGCAACCGTCCCACGCGATCCGCCACCGTCACTGCCGCTCCCAGTGTGGTGTCGCTGTGGACCGTCAGCGCCTCTCCCACCCCGGCCGGATCATCGGTGTCCGGGCTTTTCGCCCATATATCAGGGAACTCCGGCGACTCCTCGTCACGAAGGCCGGTCACGCGACTTCCTCCGCCAGGCTGGGGTGAATCTCGGGCAGCAGCACTACTCCACGACCATCCTCTGTAGACATTCCGGTGGGCAGGTGAGCGCGGCTGCCGTTGCGGTCGTAGCGGTAGGTGCCCCACTTGGTGCGGGAGCGGTCGAGGCTGATCGCAGTCGGAAGCCGCAGCATCGTGCCGTCGCCGCCAAGATCGCCTGAGACCACGGCGTGTCCCTGTGTGCCGGGCGTTTCATGCAGATCGATGTAGCGGGGGCGGGCTTCCGCGAGGTCCTGGCTGCGGCCGAGTTTCAACGGCCAGACCGGCCGCCGCAACGCCCGGTACCAGAAGTCGCAGTCCTCCACGAGCCACACCGTGAGCTCCACGCCCCACAGGTAGTCCCGGTCCTTCGGGGTTGCCTCAGTCCGCCGGCCCCGTTTGTCCAACGGGTGGAATGTTTCCAGGTCGGTGCCCGAGGACTGAGCGTGAAACGCCATCGCGAACCGCGTGGAGGGCTTGACCTTGTGCCAGCCGCCGGCCGCGGCGGCGAGCATCCCACCGACAGTGGACGGAGGTGGACACGGCAGGCCTACCTGCATCCCGAAGTACAGAGGATTACGGAAGGAGGCCACCGGCGCGGTGACGGTGACCTCCAACGCCTCACGACTCATACCGCATCCTCGAACCACACGTCGTGTTCGCCCTGCTCGATCTTGTCCGCCAAGCCCCGCAGCAGGACCCGCGGGTGGTCGAAACGCACGGTGCCGTCGGTGATGAGGTCGGCGAGTTCCTCCCGCGCCAGCTCGCGCTTCTCCCGCAGGAAGCCCGGTGCCCATCCGAGGAGGACAGGGCCGTCGAGCTCGTCGGCCCACGCCGTGATCTCTTCCCGCAGCACCCCGGTGTCCACCACCGTCAAGCCCGCCTCGGCGGCGATGACCCGGGTGAAGGGGTTGTTGCCGCCCTTCATCGGAGCCACCACGAACAGCGCCGGAGACCGCTCTCCGTAGTGGAGAGACTGTTTCGCTCCCCCACGCAGCTGCGCCAAGGTACGCAGCAGTACCGCGACTCGCCGACGCCGCTCAGCCAAAGGCAGCTGGATCGCCTTGGTGTCACGGAACTCCACCTCGACCGCCCCCTCGGCGCGCGCTTCCTCCAACGCCGCTACCGACAGGTCGGGGCGGTTCCCGCGGCCTTCGTATTCGAACGTCCCCACCCGCGGCAGGTCCAGCAGAATCGGGCTGGCCACGTCGGCGGTGTAGTGCTGGTGCTCGTGAAGCACCGGGTTGGCACCGATCTCGAAACCCCGGTTCATCGTGCCGAAATCCCGGGTGATCACCCGGGGCGCCACCGCCACCGCGGTCCCCACCGCCAGCACGGTGTCGCGGTTAAACGACTCGTTCTTCTCCGCGATCATGTAGCCGAACAGGTCGTCATCGAGGAACCGGTCCCCACGACCAGCCGTGTAGGCCTGCTGGTTCGTGCCCTTCCCCGACCGGTACACCGGCGACCGGGACTCGTCCGTAGGCAGACTGTCGCGCCACCACCGACGCAACGCCTGCGCCGACACATACGGGTACGTTTGGTTACCGACACGGGTGGACTTGACCATCGCGACGTTGTCCTCGCCACGGCCGTTGTTCGGTGCGCCGGCTTTGATCTCGATCGCCAGCATGCCTGCCAAGAAGGTCATTCTTCCTTGTCTCCATCCTCGGTCGGGGTGTTCTCAACGGTGTCGCGGGCGTCGGCAGCGTCTTCGTCGTCGGTGGCGTACCCGCGTTTATGCAGCTCGGCGATCACAGCGGTAAAGAACAGGTTCCGGTACAGCCACGCCTGATCGCCGTACTCGAAGAGCAGCTTGATCTGCCGCGGCTCGATGAACGGCTCACGCTGCTTGGCGAATTCCGCGGTCAACCACGCCACCGACTGCGTGTTGATCCAGCGCCGCAGCTCCCCTGTCCGGCGGTAGGCCACCGTGAACTTCTTCAACGACAGCGACTGCTCGTGGATCAGCTCAGCCGCACGGGCCCCCAACTGCTCGATCTCACGCAAATGTTGCTCTGGCATCCTCATCACCTCGGTGAGATAACTCGACAACAGGTCGAACAGGCCGCCGACAGAAGCGGGCACCCGCGGTGGCTTCGCCCCATCCACAGCCCCATGTACCGCAGCGGCGATGGTGTACGGGAACCTGGCCGGTTCGGTCAGCAGAAGCCGCGCCAAGCGCGCAGCCCCACTGACCTTGCGCGTGGTGCAGGCACGCTCAAGCTCGGCGTACGCCGCGGACCAGCGCGGTCTCAACGAGACGGTGCGCACCCACCGCGTCATCGACTGGCTGAGCTGGTACTCGGTGAACTCTTGCTCCTTGTTGGAGTTGGTGAATACCAGCAGCGACACATCCGAGGTCACCGTCGCTCGAGGCCGGTACCGGCGGATCCCTTCCAGCACAAGCTGTTCACGCTCGAACCCACCCGACGGCAACGCTGGTGGCCGGCCCCACGCCTGCTTCTGCGTGTACTCAACCTGCCGATATGTACTGGCAGCCAGGAAGTCATCATCCCAGCTGTGTACGACGGACAACCGTCCACGATGCACAAGGCACCCATGCGGAAGCGCGTAGAAACTCGCCAAACAGCCCACGCACAACGCCAATCCATCGTGTCCGGGAACCGTGGTGTTGCGGTACTCCGCCGACGCGGCCAGCACCACGTCGACCTTGCCGAAAAAGCCGCACGCCCGGCGCGCGCACAGCACACACGGCGCCTGCGGCCACTCCTCCGAACCCGGCGGCGTCCGCCACGCCTTCGTCGCCTCGGCACGCTCTTCGACAGACAGCTTCTTACGATTCGTCGTGTTCATCTTGCTGTTCGGCCAGAGCATGTAGCTCAGCGACAACCAGAAGGCACCCGGCTCCTTGGCATCGGGCATCCCGGCCATCTTCACCAGCGTGGCCGTCATCTCCTGCCACACCCCGCGAAACAGCGCCTCGTCGACCTCGCGCGGATGCGTCACTTGGGCCATCGCCGCCATCGCGAACGCGCCACACCGCTGCAGGGGGTGTGCTGTCAGCACCACCGGCTCGTCAACGAAGTCCTCCGGCAGGCGCGCCGGCACCCCGACCGCGCTCGTCCCGCTCACGGCAGCACCGCCCCGAACCCCGCGCTGGTCGCGACACCCAGCCCCCACGACCACAACGCCTGCAGCGTGGGCGGAGGGCCCGAGAGCTCTACATCGACCTCGGCGCCGACTTTCGCTCCCGCACCGACAGCAAACGACCGCTTCGGTCCCACCCGCGTCACCGACTCCAACTCCACAGCCGGATCCAGTCCCAGTGTTTCGGCCTTTCGCCGCAGGTTCTGCACGAAATAGACGTCCCACTCCGGCTCTCCCGGCAGCAACCACCGCTGACTCCGCACCCGGTTGCCGTCGTCGTCCCGGTCAGGCGGGCCCTTCACCACCACCGGAGTCACCGCGCGCAACACGGCAGAGCCGCCAGAAAACAGCGGCGGGAACACAGGAACCACCCGCCCGACCTGCAGGGCCACGCCACCCCAGTCCAGCATCCGTTCGCCGGCCAGACCCGCAGCCAGGGCATGCGCCACCTCGGTGAGCGGGCTGGAGAACTCCACCGTCCCCGCGCCCCCAGCTGCATACACACCGCGTCGTCCCCGAACCGCAGGAAACCGGGGAGCGCTATGACCGAACGGAACCATCCCGTACCGGCCCCATCCTTGGTCGTGAAGCGACGCCCCCAACTCCGGCGCGGTTTCCGACAAGACTCGATAAACAATGCCTCGCCCAGGACGCAACACCTCCCGCCACGGAATCTCCCGAGCCCGAGTCGTCACCTCCACCTGCAACCGCACACCACACCTCCCTTCAATCTCGATCACGTGTAATCCATCCCTACCACATGCTCGGTAGGAGTGATCTTTAGTTAAACATCTCGGAGATGCCTTCTGTGGACTCGGCCACGCAGCACCGCCGCGCGCTTCCTCCGGATAGCAGAAGGGGGCGACATCCATGTGGATGCCGCCCCTTCACAAACGCCCCTACTAGGGCCAATGAAGGCAACGCTAGATCAACGACGAGTCGAAATAACCCCTACGTTGCTACCCCTCACCAGGGACTCAGCCGATACCAGGCCACTGCCCAACTAACGCACGCGCGCTCACGCAGCAGCCTGCAGCCGACACCACTCTAAGCCAACATTCACCCGTTCAGCCCAGCCTGCACGCGAACATCTCGGTGGACGCCGCCACCAGTTTTCAGAGAACCTGCCCGACACACAACACAACCGGCCGACCGCTGAAACTCCCACGACGGTCGCGAAGCCACCGTGGAGAGACTCCGCCACAGCCAGCCTGTCAGTTGATCCACCTTCAAGTGCGCACCCGCACAGTGCCCGACGGGATGAAAGCCGCCAAGCTCCCCTCCGGCTGCCGTGGCGGCAGTCCCTCCGTACACGCCATCGCGACGAGCGTCCAGCGACTGCCGCTCCAGGGGCCTGCCAGACTCGGGTGAATGTCCGCACCCCGATCCGCTGGATAACGACCGGCTCCCGCTCGTCGGCGAGCGGCCATGGATCCCGCGCCCGCAGGTGGTGTAGCTGGCATGAGGTGATCGCGGGTTTCCGCAGTCGTGCCGTTCTGCAACGCCTGCGTCCTCGTGAGGACGTCAGAACACCAGCGCGCTGGCGCGGCCGGTCGCCGCTCACCCCGTCCACTGGTCCGGACGAACTTCCGGCACGAGCCGTTACAACCCCTCGTAGGGGCGATGCGTACCGCGGTGTTGGGCATCGGCGACGCCGTGGTGCTCAAGTTGCGACCCCTCGTAGGGGCGATGCGCACGCCAAGCATCTCGCCGCGTTCAGCCTGGCCGACATCCGATTGCGACCCCTCGTAGGGGCGATGCGCACCTCGTCCTAGTCGGCGTCCCGCTGTACCGGGATCTGTTGCGACCCCTCGTAGGGGCGATGCGCACCCGATCACGGCATGGGGGCAACGCGGTGAGCAACAGGTTGCGACCCCTCGTAGGGGCGATGCGCACGAGACCACGCTCGTCGTGTCCGAGCTGAAGGTGTTGGGGTTGCGACCCCTCGTAGGGGCGATGCGCACAGGATCACCGCCCCGGCGTGGCGCGGGCCGGTGAAGCGTTGCGACCCCTCGTAGGGGCGATGCGCACTGCACATGTCCACAGAGGTCCGGCCCATCGTGCTGGTTGCGACCCCTCGTAGGGGCGATGCGCACCGGGGGTCCTTCCGTCCGGTGCCTGGTACGTATGTGGTTGCGACCCCTCGTAGGGGCGATGCGCACTGCCCACCCCGGCCGAAACCATCGATCGCAGCTATCTGTTGCGACCCCTCGTAGGGGCGATGCGCACGCCGCGAGCCCGGACGCCTGGCTGGCCGAGCTCGCGTTGCGACCCCTCGTAGGGGCGATGCGCACCCGAGAGTAAAGCGTGATCGTTGCAGTTACACCCTCCAGTCGCAATGGGGCGGGCGCCGTTGAGTTAGAACCGTTCCGCACTCCTGTGGAGTTGCGTCGGCAGCTCGGTTGAAAATGGAGCGTTTTTGGACTGTTGATCTTGAAATCGGATACAAAAAGAAGAAGCCCAGGTCGTTGACCTGGGCTTTTGCTCCTCCGACTGGACTCGAACCAGTAACCCTTCGGTTAACAGCCGAATGCTCTGCCAATTGAGCTACGGAGGAATGTTTCGTTGTTGTCAGCCCTTGTCGCGCTGACATGACTACTCTAGCCCATGCCTCCCGAGCCCTTCACCGGACCCCCCACTTATTGATCCTTCTCCCGAAATCGCAGGTCAGCGGCGGTGCGCCACGACGAAGATGCGGCGGAACGGGAACCAGGTCGTGCCGTCGTCCCGCCTCGGGTACGCCGCCGCCAGGCGCGGCGCCAGCTCCGCCCGGAATTCCGCCCACTCCGCGTCGTCGAGCGCCGTCCGGACCGGCCGCAGGGCCGTGCCCGTGACCCACTCCAGCACCGGGTCCGCTCCGGTCAGCGCGTGGACGTAGGTCGTCTCCCAGGCGTCGACCTCCGCGCCGAGGTCGGAGAGCACGTCCGCATAGCCGGTCGGCGGCAGCACCGCGTCCGGGCGCAACACGCCTCTCACCTGGTCACGCCAGCGCGGCTCGGCGGCAAGCTCCCGGATCGTCACGTGCGACGGTGATTCGAAGTTGCCCGGCACCTGGAAGGCGAACCAGGCTCCGGCCGGCAGCTGGGGCAGCCAGCGCTGCAGCAGCTCCACGTGCTCCGGCACCCATTGCAGGACGGCGTTGCAGAGCACGACATCCGTGTCCGGCAACGGTTTCCAGTCCCGCACGTCCTCCTGCCTCGCGGCCACGCCGCGGGCTTGGGCCGCCGCGACCATCTCCGGCGATGCGTCCGTCGCCTCGACCGCCGCTTCGGGCCACCGGTCGGTCAGCAGCGAGGTCAGGTTTCCAGCACCGCAGCCGAGATCCACCACCCGACGCGCCTGGGACGCGCCGACCCTGGCCATCAGGTCGTGGGCCGGGCGGTCGCGGTGGTCACTGAACGACAGGTACTTCTGCGGATCCCACACGTCCACACCTCCGTAAACAGTACGCCCGTACTGTATATCCGAGGTGTGGTCGGTGTCGAGGGAAAGTCAGTCCCGCTCAGGGCCTTTCGCCTGCTGCAAGCGCTCCGCGACGGTCGCGGCGAACTCGGCCACCGCCGCTTCGTCCGCTCCCCGATCCGGCCGGACCTGCAACAGGATCCCGTCCCGGCCGGGCACCTTGCGCTGCACGAACCACGCTCCCCCGCCGGGCAGGTCCCGGTGGTGGCGGGAGCGGATGGACTGGTTGACGCGCTCGTGCACGACGTCGGGCAACCGGCTCGATCCCGTCAGTTCGAGCCGGCGACCCGGCAGGTCGCGCAGCAGCACCGCGTCGCCCGCCGCCCCGGCTTCCTCCGCCTCGATCACGGTGAGCACGCCGTTGTTCCAGGTCGCCTTGCTGAGCAGGTGCCAGCCGAGGCGGCGACCCTCCGGCAGCCACAACCCCAGGTGCGTGGCGACCAGCGCGCCATCGGCCGTCTTCGCCACCGCGAGGACCTGCTCCTCGGCGTCGAGCGTGCCGGGGAAGTCCGCCGGCACGTCGGCCGTGCCGCTCAGCCGCGCGACGAGCTGCCGCAGCCAGGCGATCACAGCGTCCCCATGGCCTGGTCCAGCAGCGCCTTGCGGTAGCCCTCCAGCGCGACCATGTCGCCGAACAGCGCGTTGTACTCCTCGGCGTCCTCCAGCGGCGACATCCGCTGCACCTTGGACTTGATGTCCGCGATCTGCCTGCTGACCAGCCGCTCCTGCAACCGGGCGATCAAGGCCGCGACGTAGCGCGGGTCCTCCTCCGACTGGTTCTCCAGCTTCTCCACCGAGAGCAGCGTGAGCAGACTGCGCGTGGCCTCGTTCTCGCACTGCTGCGACACCGCGTCCACGTACGCCGCGCCGGAGAGCCCGGACACCGTGCCGCCTGCGGCCAGCAACGCCCGGTGCAGCTCGGCGTACGCGGGCTCGGTGAACGCTTCCTCCGGCAGAGCGTCGTACAGCGGGCCTGCCAACGAGGGCACCTGAAGCGCCGCCTTCAGCGCCTCCCGCTGCAGGAACCGCGGGTCGTGCCGGGGCGGGCGCTTCGGGAGGTCGACGTCCATGCCCAGTGACTGCTGCGCCTCGTCCTGCCTCGGACGGCGCCGCGTCTGGCGCACTGGGGCGCCGGAGCTCTGCCGCACCCGGCGCACCACCTGGTTCTCGTCGTTCCAGCCGGCCCACCAGGCCAGCTTCGCGGCGTAACCGTCGCGGCGGGCCGGGTCCTTGATCTGCGCGACCAGCGGGACCGTGCGCTTCAGCGCCGCGACCCGGCCGTCGACGGAGTCCAGGTCGTATTCGGTGAGCAGGCTGCGGATGGCGAACTCGAACAGCGGCCGCCGGCGGGCGACCAGGTCGCGCACCGCCGCGTCGCCCTTGGCCTCCCGCAGCTCGCACGGGTCCATGCCGTCCGGGGTGATCGCCACGTAGGTCTGGCTGGCGAACTGCTGCTCGCCGTCGAAGGCCTTCAACGCGGCCTTCTGCCCGGCCTCGTCGCCGTCGAAGGTGAAGATGACCTCGCCGCGGAACGCGTCGTCGTCCATCATCAGCCGGCGCAGCACCGAGATGTGGTCGTCGCCGAACGCCGTGCCGCAGGACGCCACCGCCGTCGGCACGCCGGCCAGGTGCATCGCCATCACGTCGGTGTAGCCCTCGACCACCACCGCCTGGCGGCGCTTGGCGATCTCCCGCTTGGCCAGGTCGATGCCGAAGAGCACCTGCGACTTGTTGAAGATCGGGGTGGCCGAGGTGTTGACGTACTTGGCCTCGATCGGATCGTCGTCGAAGATCCGCCGCGCGCCGAAGCCGACCACGTCGCCGCTGAGGTCCTTCAGCGGCCACAGCAGGCGCCGGTGGAACCGGTCGATCGGGCCGCGGCGCCCCTCCTTGGACAGGCCCCCCTTGATCAGCTCGTCGAGCTCGAAGCCCTTCATCAGAAGGATCTTGGTGAGCTTGTCCCAGCCGGCCGGCGCGAATCCGCAACCGAAGCGCGCGGCCGCCGCCTCGTCGAAACCGCGCTGCGTCAGGTACTCCCGCGCCTTCAGCGCCTCCGGGGAGCGGAGCTGTTCCGCGTAGAACTCGGCGGCGATGCGGTGCGCCTCGACCATCCGGGCGCGCGTGCCGCGATCCCGCTTCGGGCCCGGCGTGCCGCCTTCGTACTGCAGCTGCAGGCCCACCCGGTCGGCCAGCCGCTCGACGGATTCGACGAAGCCGAGGTGCTCGATCTTCATCAAGAAGGCGATGACGTCGCCGCCCTCGCCGCAGCCGAAGCAGTGGAACGTGCCGTGGCTGGGCCGGACGTTGAACGACGGAGTCTTCTCGTCGTGGAACGGGCACAGGCCCTTCTGCGCGCCGCCGCCGGCGTTGCGCAGGGCGACGTATTCCCCGACCACATCGTCGATCCGGTTGCGATCGCGCACTTCGGCGATGTCGCTTTCCCGGATCCTGCCTGCCACGCACCCAGTCTAGGGGCATTGTGATCGTCACGTTCGAGGTGGCTTGCCGGTGCGGCAGAATCTCGGCTGTGCCCGCAACGAACACCGACCTGGCCACGGAATTCGACCAGCACCGGAGCCGGCTGATCGGCATCGGCTACCGGCTCACGGGCCGGATCGCCGACGCCGAGGACGCGGTCCAGGACGCGTGGCTGCGGCTGGCGTCGACCGACCGCGAGACGATCCGCGACCTGACCGGCTGGCTGACCACCGTGGTCAGCAGGCTGTGCCTGGACCGGATGCGCTCGGCCGCCGTCCGGCGCGAGCAGTACGTCGGGCCGTGGCTGCCGGAACCGCTGGTGACCTCGCTCGACGCGGACCCGGGCGACATCGTGGCGACCCAGGACGACCTGCGGATGGCGGCGATGCGGGTGCTGCACGAGCTGCCGCCGGACCAGCGGCTGGCGTTCGTGCTGCACGACGGCTTCGACGTGCCGTTCGCCGAGATCGCCGAGGTGGTCGGGTGCAGCGTGGCGGCCGCGCGGCAGCACGCGTCGCGGGCGCGGCGGGCGATGGCCGACGCCGACCCGCCGGAGCGGGTTCCGCTGCCCGAGCAGCAGCAGGTGCTGGAGGAATTCCTCACCGCGGTGGCGTCGAAGGACCTCGAAGCGATCACCCGGGTGCTGCACCCGGCGGTGGCGGTCTACGGCGACAGCGGCGGCAAGGCCCGCACCGCGCGGCGCCCGGTGGTGGGCATCGACAAGGTCGCCCGGTTCATCGTGGGGCTCATGGAGAAGTACGGCGACGGCCTGGTCGAGAACATCCGGCCGGTGATGGTGAACGGCGACCTCGGCGTGATGTTCATGGGCAACGACGCCGAGACGGCCGCCCCGCGGGTGTTCACCATGGCGGTGCGGGACGGCCGCCCGGCGGCGATCTTCGACATCGTCAACCCGGACAAGCTCACCCGCGTCCCCTGGTGACCAGCAAGCCGTGCGTGTTTTGGGGCGTTATAGCGCCCCAAAACACGCACGGCCTGGGTGACCAGGGGAAACGACCGGATCAGCTCGGGTCGGTGACGCGGGCCAGGAAGTAGAGGGCGCCCGTGGCCTGGTGGCGCACCAGGAACAGGAACGGCCGGTCCACCTCGACCCGGATCGGGTCCGGTTCCCGGACGATCGCGGTCAGCCGCATCATCACCGCCGTCGCGGCGGCGCCTTCGAGGCCGCTCTCATCGACTTCGAGCACTGCCTGGTGCACGACCGTCGAAACCCGCAACGGCTGATCGGTCAGCGGCGAGAAGTCCGCGTCGGGGGTGAAGAGCTCCTGCACACCGAGCGCGCCGAGCGACCTGGTCAGCTCGGCGTCGCCGGTGACGTCGAACTTCGGCAGGAACAACTCCACCCGCTGCTGCTCGACGGCCGAAAGGAGCCGGCGCAGTTGCTTGGCGTCGAGTTCCGGCTCCGCCGTCGCCAGGTCGGCGTCCGGCAGCAGCACCACGGCCTCGACGCCACCGGCCGCCGGCAGGCTTACGACCTGCCAGCCTTCGGTGGCGGCGTAGCCGAGGCGACGGGTGGCGCGCATGGTCGGCACGTCGCGGTCGCCCGCAGGGGCGTGGAACGGCCGCCGGTCGGTGGCCTTCTCATCGAACGCCTCCCGCCACGAAACCTTCAGGTAGAGGGCGTTGACCAGGGCAGCGACCGTGTCCGCGACCACCGAACCCGGGCTCAGCAGCTCGGGGATCAGATCTCGCGTCGTCTCCGCGACGTCGGCGTTGATCAGCTTCCGGGCATCCTCCGGGGCGGTCCGGAAGGGCGCGTTGCGCACCGCGCTACCCGGCCAGTCCTCCAGCGCGGTCAGGTAGGACTGGTGGATCGGGAGATCCGCGTGCGCCCACAGGGTGTTGGCCACCGCCAGCACGGGCGGCTCGGCGGACGGGCCGCCGGAGAGCTCGGCGGCGCCGCCGAGCAGCTTCAGCAGCCCCGCCGGGTCGTCGCGCAGCGCGGTCACCAGTTCGTCCCTGGTCTGACCGCCGGTCGCGGTCGCGGCCAGGCCGAGCGCGCTGGCCACCGAGTACGGCGACCAGCAGAACGGGGTGTTCGCCGGCGGAGCGAGCCGCCGGTGCAGGGACAGGCTGAAGTCGAGGTGTTCGCTCACGGCCGCTGGGCTCCGTTTCCGCGTCGGCTGGCTCGGGGCTGATCCCGAGTCTGCCAGCCGAACGGCCGACGGTGGGCGCGAGCGATTGGCGGGTTCTCGCCCGTTACGCCCTAACGGACGGATTCCTCGATGTCGGACAGGCCCATCAGGCGGAGTTCCTGGGCGATGTAGTGGGCCGCGCGCTGGGCCGCCGGGTCCTGCCACCGCAGATCCCGGACCCAGTCGGCCAGGTTGTCGGTGTTCACGTACGGCTCGCCGCCGACGACGAGCTTCTGGATGTAGTGCCGGTTGCGCATCGGGGTCTCCTTGCGACCCGGGTTTCGGGGCCGGGCCGCGGGCTGCACCGAACGGTCTCGGATCAGCCGGACGGGGATCGGGGGCGGTGCCGTCGGCGTTCGGGGCTCGCCGAGCAACACACTGAGTAAGAATTCTGGGGGCGAATCCCAGATCAACTCTCCCCTTTCGGATTAACGTCACATCTATTTGGACACGTTCCGTACATGCTTTCGATGCCAGGAGATCGCCTGCGCGTCCGTCAGCGACGAGACCTGGTCCAGCACCACCCGCAGCCGGGCCCGGTCGTCACCCGCCCGGTGCCAGGCCGGGGCCATCGCCGGATCCAGCGACTCCGGGGCCCGCTCGGCCAGCGCCCACACCAGCTCGGTCAGCAGCGCCCGCTGCCGCTCCTGCATGCGCAACCGCTGCGGGTCGCTCATCACGTACCGCAGCGCGACGGCCTTGAGCACCGCGACCTCCGCCACCACCGGCTCCGGCACGACCAGCTCCGCGCGGTAGCGGGTCAACGGCCCGGGCCCGAAGCGCTCCACCGTCCCGGTCACCGCCGCGGCCACGAACCGCCCGACCAGCTCGCTGGTGAGCCGCTTCAGCGCGATCTGCGCGCGGAACGTGCCGTCGTAGTCCAGCACCGCGTCCACCACCGGCCACCGCACCAGCTCCGCCGCCGCGTGGTCGAGCAGCCCCGCGGTGTCGCCCAAGCCGTTGCCCCAGAAGTGCTTCGCGGCCATCCGGACGATCTCCGCGCGCTCCTCGCCGCTGGTCAGCGAGCGCAGCGAGATCCGCCCCGACAGCACCCCGTCCTCGACGTCGTGCACCGAGTAGGCGACGTCGTCGGACCAGTCCATCACCTGGGCCTCCAGGCACCGGCGACCCTCTGGCGCGCCGTCGCGCAGCCACTCGAACACCGCCAGGTCGTCCGGGTAGGCACCGAACTTGGCCTCGCCCGGGCGCTTCGGCCACGGGTATTTCGTCGCCGCGTCCAGGCACGCGCGGGTCAGGTTCAGGCCGCGGCCGACGTCGTCCGAGCCGGCCAGCTTCGGCTCCAACCGGGTGAGGATGCGGAGGGTTTGCGCGTTGCCCTCGAAGCCGCCGCAGCCATCGGCCAAGTCGTTCAGCGCCCGCTCGCCGTTGTGCCCGAACGGCGGATGCCCGATGTCGTGCGCGAGGCCGGCGGTGTCCACCAGGTCCGGATCGGCGCCCAGCGCGGCGGCGATGCCCCGCCCGATCTGCGCCACTTCCAGCGAGTGCGTCAGCCGGGTGCGCGGCACATCGCCCTCTTCCGGGCCCACGACCTGCGTCTTCCCCGCCAGCCGGCGCAGCGCCGCCGAATGCAGGACCCGCGCCCGGTCCCGCGCGAACGGGTTTCGGTCGTCCGAACGGGCCTCGGCGGGCACGGCCGACTTCGGCGGCTCGGGCAGCAGCCGCCGCAGGTCGTGCGCGTCGTAGCCGGGCATGGCGCCCGTGGGGTCTCCGGAGCTCATCCCGCTCAGATTACGGTGCGAACCCGACGGACCACCGCATTCCGGCGGCGGTGCCGCGGCGTCGACCCACCCGGGTCATCAGCCCAGGCCGTCGCCGGCGATCTCCGCCGGCGCGTGCGTGAGCCGGTAGTACAGCAACGCGCCGGTTTCCCGGACGATGTACTTGAACTGGACCTCGCGGGTCTGCACCACGGGCCCGGACCGGGCCGGGGACGCCCACGCGTCGAGCCCGAAGTCGCTGGCCATCGTCCGCGCCCGCAGCGAGTGCCAGGGGTCGCTCACGATGAGGGCGCTCGTCCAGCCCCGCTGCTGGGAGATGTCGGCGACCGCCTGCAGGCTGCCCAGCGTGTCGCTGCCGACGTCGACGTCGACGATCTTGTCCGCGGGTACCCCGTTCCCGGTCAGCCACTTCTTGCTGGCCTGCGCCTCGGTGAAGGCGTCGCCGGGCAGCCGGCCGCCGACCGTGACGATGTACTGGGTCAGGCCGTCCTGGTAGAGCTCCAGGGCCTGTTCGAGCCGCGCGGCGAGCACGTCCGAGGGCTTGCCGTGGTACTGGGCGGCGCCGAGCACGACCACGATGTCCACCGGCCGCCGGTCGTCGGAGCGAGCCACCTGCCACACCCGGAACGCGGTGCCGCCGATCACCAGCAGCACCACCAGCACGGCACCGACCAGGACGCGTCCGAACACCCGGCCTGCGGGCCGGCGCCGGTGGGCGGCTCGATGGGGGCTCACGTTGGCATCCTCGCAGATCTTCGGGTCCGCCGGGGCAGGCCGGGCGCGGGAAATCCAACCGGCCCAACCACTTTCGAAAAAAACGGGCCGGTGGCGTCCGAGAACACCACCGGCCCGAGCCCGGATCAGCAGCCGAGGAGGCGAACCGCCAGGTACTCCTCCAGCTTGTCCATCGCCACCCGCTCCTGCGACATCGTGTCGCGCTCGCGGACGGTGACGGCGTGGTCGGACAGCGAGTCGAAGTCGATGGTCACGCAGAACGGCGTGCCGACCTCGTCCTGCCGGCGGTAGCGGCGGCCGATCGCGCCGGCGTCGTCGAAGTCGACGTTCCAGTTGCGGCGCAACTGCGCGGCGATGTCGCGGGCCTTCGGCGACAGCTCGGCGTTGCGCGACAGCGGCAGCACGGCCACCTTCACCGGCGCCAGTCGGCGGTCCAGCTTCAGCACCACGCGCTTGTCCACGCCGCCCTTGGCGTTCGGCGCCTCGTCCTCGTGGTAGGCGTCGATCAGGAACGCCATCATCGGCCGGCCGACGCCCGCGGCGGGCTCGATCACGTACGGCCGGTACCGCGAGTTGCTGGCCTGGTCGAAGTACGACAGGTCGATGCCGGAGTGGTTCGAGTGCGTGGTGAGGTCGAAGTCGGTGCGGTTGGCGATGCCCTCCAGCTCGCCCCACTCCTGACCGCCGAAGCGGAACCGGTACTCGATGTCGACGGTGCGCTTCGCGTAGTGCGAGAGCTTCTCCTTCGGGTGCTCGAACTCCCGCAGGTTGTCGCGGCTGATGCCCAGGTCGGCGTACCAGTTCATGCGCTGGTCGATCCAGTACTGGTGCCACTGCTCGTCCTCGCCGGGCTCGACGAAGAACTCCATCTCCATCTGCTCGAACTCGCGGGTCCGGAAGATGAAGTTGCCGGGCGTGATCTCGTTGCGGAACGACTTGCCGATCTGGCCGATGCCGAACGGCGGCTTCTTCCGCGCGGTGGTCATCACGTTGGCGAAGTTGACGAAGATGCCCTGCGCGGTCTCCGGCCGCAGGTAGTGCATCCCCTCCTCGCTCTCCACCGGGCCGAGGAAGGTCTTGAGCATCATGTTGAACTCGCGCGGCTCGGTGTACTGGCCGCGGGTACCGCAGTTGGGGCACGGGACGTCGGAGAGGTCGTCCTCGGCGATCTCCTTGCCGGTGCGCTCGGAGTACTCCTCGGCGAGCTGGTCGGCGCGGAAGCGGTGGTGGCAGGAGGTGCACTCCACCAGCGGGTCGTGGAAGGCGGTGACGTGGCCGGACGCCTCCCAGACCGGGCGGGGCAGGATCACCGACGAGTCGAGGCCGACGACGTCGTCGCGGCCCTGCACCATCGACTTCCACCACTGGCGCTTGATGTTGTCCTTGAGCTCGACGCCGAGCGGACCGTAGTCCCAGGCCGACCGCGTACCGCCGTAGATCTCGCCGGACGGGTAGACGAAACCACGGCGCTTGCAGAGATTGACGATCGTGTCGATCTGGTCGGCGGGCACGTTCACTCCGGAATCATCGCTGGACTGCATCGAACCAGCTGGTCGGGCTGGAGTTTCCCAGCGTACCGATCCCGGACCGGGTGACGTTCGCCCGGGCTGGCCACCCGGGCGACGCGGTGGCGCCGACGGGGCGCGCGGTATTGATGTGACAGGTCAGGCCGGGCGTACCCGTAGGATGGAGGGCGCGAAGCGTCCCCGCGCGCAGGTCACCGTTCGAGTGGCCTGCCCGACCGACGCCACCGCAGGCAGGCGACGCCGTGTGGAGGCCTCGCCGGAAAGGAAGCGATGCCCGCCGTCAGCCCGCAATCCGAGCCGACCCGGTCGACCGCGGGCTTGGACGGCCTCGACGACCACGTGCACTCCCCGGATCGGGACGCGCACCCGGTCCCGATGCGGGACCAGCGGATCCTGGTCGAGGCCGGCGAGCTGCTGCGGGCGCTGGCCGCCCCGGTGCGCATCGCGATCGTCCTGCAGCTGCGGGAGTCGGAACGCTGCGTGCACGAGCTGGTCGACGCGCTCGGCGTCGCCCAGCCGCTGATCAGCCAGCACCTCCGGGTGCTGAAGTCCGCCGGGGTCGTGCACGGCGAGCGGCACGGCCGCGAGGTCGTTTACCGCCTCGTGGACGAACACCTGGCGCACATCGTGGTGGATGCCGCAGCGCACGCGGAGGAGATCTCCGGCGTGCGGTCGCGCGGTTCGGCGCCACGTTCCATCGCACCCAACTCCCGACAGGAGACGGAGACAGCGTGACCACCGGCGAGGGTCCCACGGTCGGCGTACCGGGACTGCGGGCCACCAAGCAGCGAGCGGCGGTTTCGAACCTGCTGGACCAGGTCGACGACTTCCGCTCCGCCCAGGAACTGCACGAGGAGCTGCGGCGGCAGGGCGAGGGCATCGGCCTGACCACGGTCTACCGCACGCTGCAAACCCTGGCCGACGCGGGCGAGGTCGACGTGCTGCGCACGCCGACCGGCGAGGCCGTCTACCGGCGTTGCTCCAGCCACCACCACCATCACCTGGTGTGCCGGCACTGCGGGCGGACCGTGGAGGTGGCCGACCCGCCGGTGGAGAACTGGGCCGAGCGGATCGGCCAGGAACACGGCTTCTCCGACGTCAGCCACACGGTCGAGATCATCGGCACCTGCCCCGACTGCACCGCCCGCGGCCTCTGACGCCCTTCCAGACTCGTTCCGCGCAGCGGTGCGGGTAGTGGAACCTCGGAGGCGGCGCCCAGCCTGCGGGGTTGACCCGATCGTGCGATCCGGTCAGTACTCGTAGGTGTCCTGCGGAGCCGGGATCGGGCGGATCAGGATCGTCTCCAGCGTCGGGACGTAGTCGTTGGCTTCGGTGGCCGAGCCCGGCCGCAGCCTGCCGGTCACCTCGATCCACGTGTCCGCCGGGAGCTCCGCCGCCTGCGGCGGGGCCGCGAGCTCGACCTTCACCGGCGCCGCGTCCGCCGCGCAGCAGCTGATCCGCATCCTGGCGAGCTGCGTCGTCCCCGGCGTCAGGTGCACGACGAAGCCCTGCAGGCGCACCGCCCGGCCGTTGAGGGCGCCGCTTCCGTCCCAGATGGCGCGGGTGACGAACTCCGACACGCCCAGCAGCGGCGCCTGCTCGGGCGGCAGGTCCGGGAACAGGGATTCCCTCGGGGCCGCCGGCGCCGCCATCCGGTCGCGGGTCACCGAGTCCGAGCCGAGGGCCGGCGGCGCGATCAGGAAGATCGCGAACACCGGCAGCAGGAGCATCCACGGGCTGCGCGAACCGTGCTCGTGCTGCCCGGCCCCACCGGCCCGGATGTCGCGGACGATCGCGAAGATCGACAGCCCGATCATGACCACCCCGGCGATCACCAGCCACGGGAACAGCGCGGGCTTGACGTAGCGGAGGTAGCTGCCGCCCAGCGCGATCTTGAGCAGCGCGCCGCCCAGCAGCAGCAACAGCAGGTTCTGGGTTTCCCGGCGCATCACGAACCTCCCAGCAGCAGGGCGCCGACACCGACCGCGCAGCCGATCGCCACCACGAACGTGGCGGGCGCGAACCGGGCGGCGAAGCGGCGGCCGAAGGCGCCGGACTGCAGCGCGATCAGCTTGAGGTCGACGGCCGGGCCGACGACGAGGAAGACCAGCTTCGGGATCAGCGGCAGGCCCGGCATCGACGCGACCACGAAGGCGTCGGCCTCGCTGCACAGCGCGAGGACCACCGCGAGCACCGCCATCACCAGCACGCCCAGCACCAGCTGGCCGCCGAGCGACTCCAGCCAGGACGCGGGCACGACGACGTTGAACACCGCCGACGTCAGGCCGCCGAGCACCAGGAATCCGCCCGCCTCGACCAGGTCGTGCCGGGCCGACTCGGCGAAGACCACCCACCGGCTGCCGGAACCGTGGTGCGCCTCGACCCGGTGCAGCGCGCGCTCGGCGAGCCATTCCGCCTTGCCCAGCCGGGCCCAGAGCCAGCCCATCACGCACGCCGTCAGCAGCGAACCGAGGAACCTGGCCAGCACCATCAGCGGCTCGTCCGGGAACGCGACCACGGTGGACACCAGGACGATCGGGTTCACCGCCGGCGCGGCCAGCAGGAACGCGAGCGCCGCGGCCGGCGCGACGCCCTGCTGCATCAGCCGCCGCGCCACCGGCACCGAGGCGCACTCGCAGCCGGGCAGCGCCACCCCGGCGACACCGGCCACCGGCACCGCGGCGGCGGGGTTGGCGGGCAACCAGCGGCGCAGCGCTCCCGGCGGGACGAACGCCGCGATCAGACCGCTGACCAGCACGCCGAGCACCAGGAACGGCATGGCCTGGACGCAGACGGCGACGAACACCGTCGAGCCGGTGCGCAGCGCGGGGACGTCCAGCAAGGCGCTCAGCTGCCCCTGGAACACCGCTGCCACGACCAGCAGGCCGCAGAGCACCTCCAACGAGGTGATGACGGGGCGCCGCGGGCGCGGCGGGTCGGCGATCTCGGTCACCGGATCATCGTGCCAGTTCGAACTGATAATCGTTCGCACTAGGGGGTGAATCCACGCCCGCGCCCACTCGCCCCGAACCCATCACCCCTGCTCAAGCAGGGCATCGGCCACCGGGCCGCAAGCCCGGACCGACACACCGACGCGTCCCCCGGTCCCGTGACGGACCGCAATTTCAATGGAAATCGGACCTTCGATTTCCATTGAAATTGCGGTCCCCCGGTCCGGCGCCGCTAGTTGGTGGTGCCCTCGGGCTCGGCGAGGAGTTCGGTGCGCAGCTGGGACGCCGTCGCCACCACCAGCATCAGCAGGGTGCCCAGCGGCGCCGCCGCCATCCCCTCCGCCGGGAACGCGTAGCGCAAGGTCACGTCCATGCCGCGCTCGGTGCGGACCACCCCGAGCGTGCCGAACAGGCCCTGCCCCGCGCGCTCGGCGACCGACTGCGCGAGCTCGTCGGTCGGCGGCAGGTCCCAGGCGACCACGCAGGTCAGGCTCAGCACCGTCAGCCCGTCCGCGAGCTGCATCGCCTGCACCGCGCACGGGACATCGGCGTGCCGGAACGTGAGCGCGCCGTCGTCGTCGACGTGCACGTCGTGGTAGTTCTCCAGCGCTTCCTTCGCCGCGGTCAGCAACCGCGCGGTGGCTGCGGCCTCCTGGGTCATCAATTGCCCTCCTGGGCGGTTTCGGCAGACGCACCGGCCGCCGCCCGATCGATGGCCCCGCCGAACCGCCGGTCCCGGCGCGCGTACTGCTCGCACGCGCGCCACAGGTGCCGTCGATCCACGTCGGGGAACAGGGTGTCCTGGAAGACGAGTTCGGCGTAGGCCGACTGCCAGAGCATGAAGTTCGAGGTCCGCTGCTCGCCGGAAGGCCGGATGAACAGGTCCACGTCCGGCATGTCCGGCTGGTACAGGTAGCGGGCGATGGTGCGCTCGTCCACCCGGTCCGGGTTGATCTTCCCGGCCGCCACCAGCCGCGCGACCTCGCGCGCGGCGTCGCCGATCTCGGCCCGGCCGCCGTAGTTGACGCACATGGTCAGGTTCATGACCTCGTTGTTCTGCGTGCGGACCTCCGCGGCCTGCAGTTCGTTCACCACGCTGCGCCACAGCCGCGGCTTCCGGCCCGCCCAGCGCACCCGCACGCCCAACCCGTCGAGCTCGTCGACGCGGCGCCGGATCACGTCGCGGTTGAAGCCCATCAGGAACCGGACCTCGTCGGGGCTGCGCTTCCAGTTCTCGGTGGAGAAGGCGTACAGCGACAGCCACTTGACGCCGAGCTCGATCGCGCCGCGGGCCAGCTCCAGCACGACCGCCTCGCCGCGCTTGTGCCCCTCGATGCGCGGCAGCCCGCGCTCGTTGGCCCAGCGGCCGTTGCCGTCCATCACGATGGCGACGTGCTTGGGCACGAACTCCGGCGGCAACGCCGGCGGCTTCTCGCCGGAGGCGTGCGGTTCCGGCGTCCGCACGGTCGGGTCGTCCTTGCCCCGCCCACGGCGTCGCAACATAACTGGATTCTCCTTAGGACTGCTGGACGTGAGGGTTTCATTGTCCTCGCCCGGGTCGATCAGTGGCTCAGCGCCCGTCCTCGGCGGCGGCTACCAGCGCGGCATCGGCGGCCCGCTCCCGGATGAGCTCCGGCACGGTCCGCTCCACCAGCGGCAACGACCGCAACTGCCGTTCCATGTGCCACTGCAGGTGCGCCGCGATGAGGCCGCTGGCCTCCCGGCGGACCGGATTCGCGGTCGCCTCGGCGGAGGACCAGTCGCCGTGCAGCAGCGACTCCATCAACGGCAACGTGTGCACCGATGGCCGCACCGAACCGGCGGGCCTGCACTGGACGCACACCGCGCCGCCCGCCTGCACGTTGAAGGCGGCATGCGGGCCCGCCTCGCCGCAGCGCGCGCACTCGGTGAGCGCCGGCGCCCAGCCCGCGAAGGACATCGCCCGCAGCAGGAAGGCGTCCAGCACCTGCGAGGAGTCGCGCTCCCGCCCCGACAGCGCGCGCAGCGCGCCGATGGCCAACAAGTAGAGGCGCAGCACCGGCTCGCCCTCCTCCGCGGCCAGCCGGTCAACGGTCTCCAGCACCGCGCAGGCCGCGGTGTAGCGCTGGTAGTCGTCGACGATGTGAGCGCCGAAGGCGTCCACGGTCTGCACCTGGGTGATCACGTCGAGCGTGCGTCCTGTGTAGAGCTGCACGTCGACGTGGCAGAACGGCTCGACCCTGGCGCCGAACCGCGACGTCGTGCGGCGCACTCCCTTGGCAACTGCCCGAACTTTGCCGTAGCGCCGGGTCAGCAAGGTTATGATCCGGTCTGCCTCACCCAGCTTCTGCACCCGCAGGACGACTGCGGTATCGCGGTAGAGGCTCACCCACCCATCATCACACCCGTGGGCGACGGCATCGAAGCCGCGCGGAAGAATCACCGGGCATTCCGCGTCGAAAGGACGTCATGACCTACCCGTACGACCAGAACCCCTACCAGCAGGCGCCGATGCCGTACGGGCCGGGTTATCCGATGATGCCGCGGAACAACGGCATGGCGATCGCCTCGATGTGCGTCTCGCTGGCCGCGATCTTCACCTGCTACGGCGCCATCCTCATCGGACCGGTCGGCGCGATCCTGGGCCACGTCTCGCTGCGCGAGATCAACCGGAACCCGACGGCCTACACCAACCGCAGCATGGCGCTGACGGGCATCATCGTCGGATGGGTCGTGCCCGGCCTCTGGGCGCTGTTCATCACGTTCATGATCCTGGCCGCCACGGGAGTCCTCGGCACCGGCATCCAGAGCTCGTTCGACAACTAGACGTAGAGCGCGTCGAAGGGCGGGAACGGCAGGTTCCTGATCACCGACCAGACGGCGATCAGGACCAGCGCCACCAGCGGGGACCAGCGCCACTGCTCCCAGGTCGGGATCCGCCGGCCGCGCCAGCGGCCCAGCACCCAGGCGCCCCAGGTCCACAGGAAGAACGGGATGAACGCGACCGCCGCCGCGTTGAAGTGCAGCGCCGCCAGCACGTCGCCGTGCAGCAGGCTGTAGAACATCCGAGTCGCGCCGCAGCCGGGGCAGTCGAGCCCGGTCAGCCACTTGACCGGGCAGGGCGGCAGCGGGAATCCGGCGTCGGAGGTGGGATCGGCGGCGAGCACGATCCCGGCCGCCGCGCAGCCGAGCAGCGCGGTCGCGGCCGGGAAAGCCATCGTTCGAAGGCGCGCGGCGACCATCAGTCCACTTGCGCGGCGGCGAAGCCGAACACCGCGATCATGATCACGAAGTAGGCCACGAGCGCCAAGATGTAGAGGCCCAACAGGCTGGCGCCGACGATGACGGCGACCTTGCCCCACTTCTTGGCCTCGTTGGCGGACATCTGCGCCTGGTCGGGCAGGCCCTGGTACCAGAGCGAGTTGACCTGCAGCGCCTTGATCAGCGCCGGGATCCCGAAGGGCCAGCACACCAGGATTCCGGCGATGGCCCAGCCCAGGTTGTTGTTCATCGGCACGGGGGCGACGCCGAACTGCGCGGCGTAGGGGTTCGGCGCCATCGGCACCGGGTGGTGGACCGGCTGCTGAACCGCCGGTTGGTGAGCCATCGGCTGCTGGACCGGCTGGTCGAACTGCTGCTGGACCGGCTGGTCGACGGGCTGCTGCGCGATCGGCTGCTGTACCGGCTGGTCAGCAGGCTGCTGCGCGATCGGCTGGTCAGCAGGCTGCTGAACCGCCGGCTGCTCGGCCGGCTGCTGCGGGACACCGGTCGAGTCGGACGGTTCCGTCATTGTTCCCCCGGAGAAGTTGGCGCGCGTCGTTGCGGCCGGCGCTCACGCCGGCCGCAACGGCACGACTAGATCAGTACGAGGAGCTCACCGAGGCGGCGATGATCACGAAGAAGATCACGTAGATCAGGATGATCAGGACCCACCAGGCGGCGCCGGCGATGATGCCGATCTTGCCCCACTTCTTGGCGTCGTCCGCCGCGGCCTGGGCCTGCTGGTACTGGCCCTGGGCCCACAGGTTCTGCACCGAGGTGGCCTTGATCAGCGACGGGATCGCGAACGGCCAGCACAGGAAGATCGAACCGATGCCCCAGCCGATGTTGTTGTTCGGCGGGGCGCCGCCGGGCTGCTGCCCGTAGGGGTTCGGCTGGCCGTAGGGGTTCTGCTGTCCGTAGGGGTCGGGCTGGCCGTACGGCTGCTGGGGCATCGGCCCCGACGGCGGACCGTATCCGCCCGGCTGCTGACCGTACGGCTGCTGCGGGTTGGGCCCCGAAGGCGGGCCGCCATAGGGATTAGTCACGATTGATCCTTTAATTGTCGAACAAAAAGCCAGGTGTCCTTGCCCGTACGCAAAGAGTCCGGCCAGCAACGTACCTGAGACGTACTCAGGTCAGGGTCGGTTCCACGCATTCCGCGCCGAAGTTGTGATCAGAACCCCAGCTTGCGCAGTTGCTTCGGGTCGCGCTGCCAGTCCTTGGCGACCTTGACGTGCAGATCCAGGTAGATCTTGGTGCCCAGCAGCGCCTGGATGTGCTTGCGCGCCTGGGTGCCGACGGCGCGCAAGCGCTCCCCGCCGCGGCCGATGACGATCGACTTCTGGCTGGAGCGCTCGACGTAGAGCACCGCGTGCACGTCGATCAGGTCCTTGCGGCCCTCGCGGGGGATCATCTCCTCGATGGTGACGGCCAGCGAGTGCGGCAGTTCGTCGCGCACGCCTTCCAGCGCCGCCTCCCGGATCAGCTCCGCGATGAGCGTCGTCTCCGGTTCGTCGGTGAGCTCGCCGTCCGGGTACAGCTGCGGGCCCTCCGGCATCTGCGCCACCAGCAGATCGGCCAGCACGTCGACCTGGAAGGAATCCACCGCGGAAACCGGCACCAGGTCGGCGAAGTCCATCACCTGCTGCAGGTCCAGCAGCTGCTGCGCGACCTGCTCCTTGCTGACCAGGTCGGTCTTGGTGACGATGCCCAGCACCGGGGTGCGGCGGGCCACCTTCTTCAGCTGCTCGGCGATGAACCGGTCTCCCGGGCCGACCTTCTGGTCGGCGGGCACGCAGAACCCGACCACGTCCACTTCGGACCATGTCTCGTAGACCAGGTCGTTGAGCCGCCGCCCGAGCAGGGTGCGCGGCCGGTGCAGGCCGGGGGTGTCGACGATGATCAGCTGCGCGTCGGGCCGGTGCACGATGCCGCGGATGGCGTGCCGGGTGGTCTGCGGCTTGCTGGAGGTGATCGCCACCTTCGAGCCGACCAGACGGTTCGTCAGCGTCGACTTCCCGGCGTTGGGCCGGCCGACGAAGCAGGCGAATCCGGAGCGGTGCACATCTGCGGAGCTGGTCACCGCACCATTGTGACCGGCCCGCCCCGGCCACAGCACAGAGGGCGTCCACCCTCGGGGATCCCGAGGCCCGCGAGGCACCCGGTGACGCAATTTCAATGGAAATCGAAGGTCCGATTTCCATTGAAATTGCGGAAGTTGTCCACAGCCTCCGGCGTGTCGAGGCACGACACGCCGGAGGTCCGCAGTTTCCATTGAAACTGCGGACCAGGGCCGGAGGCCCGACGCCCTGGACCGGTGTCCGAGTGCCTCGGGGTGGCGAGGTTCCGGGGGAAGCCGGGTTACGCCTGGAGAACGCCTGCGACGGTGCCGGTGGCGTCCGCGCGGAGGATCTGCGCAGTGCGGGTGAAGTCGTGGACCGCCGCGACCGAGTCGGCGTCGACCGCGTCGGCGTCGGTGACGACCGCGGCCGCTTCGAGGCCCTCCGCGCCGCTGGCGACGGCTGCCGCCACCGCCGCCTGCAGGGCGGTCAGCCGCAGGGACGGCAGGGCGACCGTGCACGCCGCGTAGGTGCGGCCGTCGGTGTCGCGCACCGCCGCGCCCTCGGCCGCTCCGGTGCGGGCTCGGGACGACCGCGCGAGCGTGACGATCTTGGCGTCCTCCGGGTCGATCTCCTGCGGGGCCACCGCTTCGACGTGCTCAGCCACGGGCGTTGCTTCCCTCCTGGTCGGCACCGCGCAGCGGTGCTTGATCTGCGTTCACCGGGCGGACGAGCAGCGCGTTGATGCGAATCCGCCCGCGGTGGTCCTTGCCGCCCTCGGCGCGCAGCCGCAGGCCGGCGATCTCGGTCTCCGCGCCGGGCAGCGGCACGCGGCCGAGCCGCTGCGCCAGCAGCCCGCCGACGGTCTCCACGTCGGAGTCGTCGAGCTCCACGCCGAACAGCTCGCCGAGGTCCTCCACGGGCAGCCGCGAGCTGACCCGGACGGTGCCGTCGTCGAGCCGTTCGATCGGGCGGTGCTCCTCCAGGTCCGACTCGTCGGTGATCTCGCCGACGATCTCCTCGATGATGTCCTCGATGGTCAGCAGACCCGCGGTGCCGCCGTACTCGTCGACGGCGATGGCCAGGTGGCTGCGGGAGAGCTGCATCTCGCCGAGCAGCTCGTCGAGCCGCTTGGTGTCCGGCACGAAGCTGGCCGGGCGCATCAGCTCCGCCACCGTCGACCCGGTCTGGTCGCGGCCGGCGAGCACGGCGCTGGTCAGGTCCTTCAGGGTCACCACGCCGACGATGTCGTCGATGCTCTCGCCGATCACCGGGACGCGGGAGAAACCGGAGCGCAGGCACAGCGCCACCGCCTGCCGGGCGGACTTGGTCTGCTCGATCCAGATGATCTCGGTGCGCGGCACCATCACCTCGCGGGCGAGGGTGTCGCCGAGCTCGAAGACCGAGTGGATCATCTCCCGCTCGCCCGCGGCCACCACGCCGCGTTCGCCGGCGAGGTCGACCAGCTCGCGCAGCTCCACCTCGGTGGAGAACGGGCCCTCGCGGAAGCCCTTGCCGGGGGTGATCATGTTGCCGATCAGGATCAGCAGCCTGGTCAGCGGGTTGAGCAACCTGGCCAGCACCCGCACCGGCGCGGCCACCTTGAGCCCGATGCCGTACGGGTGCTGCCGGCCGAGGGTGCGCGGGCCGACGCCGACCAGCACGTAGGACGCCACCAGCATGATCAGCCCGGCGATCACGACCGCCCACGCCTCGGAGTCGGCCAGCCGCAGGGCCACCACGGTGACCAGCACCGTCGCGCCCATCTCGCACGCCAGCCGCAGCAACAGCAGCAGGTTGACGTGGCGGGGCCGGTCGGCGAGCAGCTGCGCGAACTGCTTGGCGCCGCCGCGGCCCTCGCGGACGAGTTCGTCGACGCGGGCCCGGGAGGCCACGGTGATGGCGGATTCGGAGGCCGCGAAGACCCCGGCCGCCAGCACCAGCAGCACCGCGATGATCAAGAACGCAGTGGAACCGGTCAAGTCCACCGCCGGCTCCCCTAGTTGGCGTTGGCCGGGCCGCCCTGCGGCGACTCCGGCTCGTCCAGCCCGACGGCGCCCAGCACCCGGGCGTCCGCGCTGCGCTGCGCCTCGGCCCGCTCGGCCTCGTCGCGTGCCTCGCGGTACTCGGCGAGGATGCGGTTCTGCAGGCCGAACATCTCCCGCTCCTCCTCCGGCTCGGCGTGGTCGTAGCCGAGCAGGTGCAGCACCCCGTGCACGGTGAGCAGGTGCAGCTCGTCCAGCAGGCTGTGCCCGGCCTTGCGGGCCTGGTCCTTGGCGAACGCCGGGCAGAGCACGATGTCGCCCAGCAGCGCCGGGCCGGAGCCCGCGGAGTCCGGGCGGCGGGCCGAGTCGTACTCGTCCATCGGGAACGACATCACGTCGGTGGGACCGGGCAGGTCCATCCACCGCTCGTGCAGGTCGGCCATCACGTCGAGCTCCACCAGCACGATGGACAGCTCGGCGAGCTGGCTGACGCTCATCTTGTCGAGGGCGAACCGGGCGACCGAGACGATGGTCGCCTCGGGCACTGCGACGCCGGATTCGTTGGCGATCTCGATGCTCATGCTCGTCCTCGTCGTTGCCCGTTGCGCCGGCCCGACCGGGCGTGGTCGTCGGCGTCTTCCAGGGCGTGCCAGCGGTCGTACGCGTTGACGATGTCGGTGACCAGCCGGTGCCGCACCACGTCGTGGCTGTCCAGCAGCGCGAAGTGCACGTCGTCGACATCGCCCAGGATGTTCTGCACGATCTTCAGCCCGCTGCGCTGGCCGCCGGGCAGGTCGATCTGCGTGACGTCCCCGGTGACCACGATCTTGGAGCCGAAGCCCAGCCGGGTCAGGAACATCTTCATCTGCTCGGGCGTGGTGTTCTGCGCCTCGTCCAAGATGATGAACGCGTCGTTGAGGGTGCGGCCGCGCATGTAGGCCAGCGGCGCGATCTCGATCGTGCCGGCCTGCGTCAGCCGCGGCACCGACTCCGGGTCGACCATGTCGTGCAGCGCGTCGTACAGCGGCCGCAGGTACGGGTCGATCTTCTCGTAGAGGGTGCCCGGCAGGAACCCGAGCCGCTCGCCGGCCTCGACGGCGGGGCGGGTGAGGATGATCCGGTTGACCTGCTTCGCCTGCAGCGCCTGCACGGCCTTGGCCATCGCCAGGTACGTCTTGCCGGTACCGGCGGGGCCGATGCCGAACACCACGGTGTGGTGGTCGATGGCGTCGACGTAGCGCTTCTGGTTGAGCGTCTTGGGGCGGATCGTCCGGCCGCGCCGGGACACGATGTCCAGGCTGAGCACGTCGGCGGGCGACTCGCCGTGGTCGGCCGAGAGCATCGCGACGCTGCGGCGGACGATGTCCGGCGTGAGTTGGCTGCCCTTGGCGATCAGCGCGATCAGCTCGGCGAACACCCGTTCGGCGAACGCGACCTCCGCGGGATCCCCGGACAGCGTCACCTCGTTGCCCCGGACATGGACATCGGCGGTGAGCAGGTCCTCCACGACCCGAAGGTTCTCGTCCCTGGATCCGACCAGCGTCAGCACGACGTTGTCGGGAACGGTCACCTTCGACTGCGCTGTCGCCTCTTGGGCTGCGGTCTGGGGGTGCTCTCCGGACTGGGCGGCGGCTCCACCCGCTGCAATACCGGCCACGTGTTTTCGGGCCTGCTTTCTGCGCGTTCGCGCGGGTCGTTCGGTCAGTTCTCCCTGGCGTCGATGGTAGTCCACCCGGCAATCAGATTGCCGCCGTCACCGCCACCTCGACGCGGCGGGGATCAGCCCCTGAGCGGCCCGCCGGTGAGCCCGCCGAGCGGTTCGCCGCCGAGGAGGTGCAGGTGCACGTGGAAGATCGTCTGGCCCGCGTCGGCGTTGGTGTTGAACAGCAGCCGGTAGCCGGATTCCGCGATGCCCTCCTGCTCGGCGATGTCGCGGGCGACGGTGATCAGCTCGGCCAGCAGCTCCGGGTCGGCGACGGCGAGCTCGGCGGCGTTGCGGTAGCGCTTCTTCGGCACGACGAGCACGTGCGTGGCGGCCTGCGGGTTGATGTCGCGGATGGCGATGACGCGGTCGTTCTCGCGAACGACGTCCGCCGGGATTTCGCGCGCGATGATCCGCAGGAAAAGGGAGTCCATGTCGCTCATGCCCGGAAGATTAGCCGAGCGGTCCGGCGCGGTTCGATCATCGCGGGGCCGGTTCCGGTCACATCCCCGGCACGCTGCGCCGCAACCGGGTCTGGGGGTTGTCCCGTTTGCGGCGCAGCTCTCGCCGGACCGAGGGGGGAGGTGTCCGGCGAGTGCTGGGGTCCGATGCCCCGTGCGGCACCGGTCGCGGCAAAACCTCACCGCGATCTTTCGCACACGAAGCGTATCGCTGCGTCAGCCGTTCGCGCTACGGATAGCCCAAAGTTTTTGATCTTCTTAGCGGTACGTGACCGCCGATCGCGCGGGATGACAATTTCGCGGGAAATTGATCTTCACCCGAATGAGCGTGGAATTCTCGCGAAATTGCACCCCGCGCAATCAGGACCAGCGGTCGGTGCGGGCGCCGAGGGCGCCGAGGGCGACCGCCGCGGCCGTGGAGGCGCGCAGGACCGTCGGGCCGAGGCGGACGACGTGCGCGCCGGCGTCGGCCAGGGCCGCGAGCTCGTCGCCGGTCACGCCGCCTTCCGGACCGACGATCAGGACGAGTTCGCCGGTTTCGGGCAGCTCAATGGACGCCAGCGGCGCGGTAGCCGACTCGTGCAGCACCAACGCCGCGTCGGCCCCGCGCACCAGCTCCGCGAGCTGCTTGGTGCTCACCGGCTCGTCGACCGGCGGCGTCCACGCCCGCCGCGCCTGCTTGGCCGCCTGCGCGGCCGTGCTGCGCCACCGCGCCAGCGCCTTCGCGCCGCGCGGGCCGTCGTCCCACTTCGCCACGCACCGGGCAGCGCGCCACGGCACCACCGCGTCCACGCCCGCCTCGGTGGCCAGCTCCACCGCTAGTTCCCCGCGGTCACCCTTGACCAGCGCCTGCGCCAGCCGGACCCGCAGACCCGGCTGCGGAACCTGCCAGGTCTCGGACACCGCGAGCTGCAGCGAGTCCTTCGCCGCGGCAAGCACTTCGCAGCGCGCCATGCCGCCCTGCCCGTCCGAGAGCAGCAGCTGCTCACCGACTCGCAGGCGGCGCACGGTGGCCGCGTGCTTGCCCTCCGGGCCGTCCAGCGTGGTCGCGCCGACGGCGGGCAGCCGGTCGACGGAGAACACCGGCAGCGAGGATTCCGACACTTCCGGCCTCAGCTCTCGTCTTCGCGGCGAACCGTGTGCGAAACCACTCGGTCAGCGGTGGCCGAACGAGCGGAAGCGGGAGAACAGCCCGTGCCGGCTGCCGTTGCCGTTGGCGGTCACCGTCGGCTCCGGCTGCTCCTCGCCGCGCAGCGTGGCGAGCTGGCGCAGCAGCTCGGACTGCGCGTCGTCGAGCCGCGTCGGCACCACGACGTCGAGGTGCACGTGCAGGTCGCCGTGCCCGCTGACCTTGCCGTTGGACCGCAGCTTGGGCAGGCCCCGGCCGGCGAGCACGTGCTCGGTGCCGGGCTGCGTGCCCGGCTCGACCGTGAGCTCCTCCTGGCCGCCGTCGAGCGTCTCCAGGGTGAGCACGGTGCCCAGCGCGGCCGCCGTCATCGGCAGCTCGACGGTGCAGTGCAGGTCCGCGCCGTCGCGGGTGAACCGCTCGTGCGGCAGCTCCTCGACCTCGACGAACAGGTCACCGGCCGGCCCGCCGCCGGGCCCGACCTCGCCCTCGCCGGCCAGCCGCACCCGCATCCCGTCGCCGACCCCGGCCGGGATCTTGACGGTGATGGTGCGCCGCGCGCGGACCCGTCCGTCGCCGCCGCACTGCTGGCACGGGTCGGTGATGACCTCGCCGAAACCGCGGCACACCGGGCACGGCCTGGACGTCATGACCTGCCCCAGGAACGACCGCTGCACGGACTGCACCTCGCCGCGGCCACCACAGGTGTCGCAGGTCGACGGGGCGCTGCCGACGCGCGAGCCGCCGCCGTCGCAGGAGTCGCAGAGCACCGCCGTGTCCACGGTGATGTCGCGGTTCACGCCGCTGGCGCACTCCTCCAGCGTCAGCTCCAGCCGCAGCAGCGCGTCCGAGCCGGGCTGGACCCTGCTGCGCGGCCCGCGGCCGCCGCCACCGGCGCCGCCGCCGAAGAAGGCGTCCATGATGTCGCCCAGCCCGCCGAACCCGGCGAAGGGATCTCCCATGCCGCCGCCGGCACCGCCGCCGTTGCCCAGCGGATCCCCGCCGAGGTCGACCACCTGCCGCTTCTTGGGGTCGGAAAGCACCTCGTAGGCGGTCGTCACCTCCCGGAACCGCTCCTGCGCGGCCTCGTCGGGGTTGACGTCCGGGTGCAGTTCCCGCGCGAGCTTGCGGTACGCCCGCTTGATCTGCTCGGGTGTCGCGTCCCTGGCCACCCCGAGGGTCGCGTAGTAGTCCCTGGCCACCTTCTCAGTACTTCCTCTGCTCGATCAACGAGTTCTCGCCGGTCAGACGTCGGTGAACAGTCACCGACCGACCAGGATCTCACCCACGTAAGCGGCGACGGCCCGCACGGCCGCCATGGTCCCCGGGTAGTCCATCCGCGTCGGACCGACCACCCCCAGGCCTCCCAGCACCATGCCATCCGAACCGTATCCGGTCGAAATCACCGAGGTCGTCTGCATCTCCTTGGCCTCGTTCTCCATCCCGATGCTGACCCGCACGGTCCCCGAGTCGCGGGCCGCGGCGAGCAGCTTGAGCACCACGACCTGCTCTTCGAGCGCCTCCAGGACCTGGCGCAGCGAGTTGGGGAAGTCGGCGACGTTGCGGGTCAGGTTGGGCGTGCCGCCGAGCAGCATCCGCTCCTCGGGGTGCTCTACCAGCGATTCGATGAGCACGCTGCACACCCGGATCAGCGCGTCGCGCAGCTCCGGCGGCGCCTGGTCGGGCAGCTCGGCCACCGCGGCGGAGGCGTCGGCGAGCCGCTTCTCGGCCATCGAGGCGTTGAGCACGTTGCGCAGCCGGGCCACGTCGTCGTCGGTGATCACGTCGCCGAGGTCGACCATCCGCTGGTCGACGCGCCCGGTGTTGGTGATCAGCACCAGCATCAGCCGCGCCGGGGTGATGGTGACGACCTCGACGTGCCGGACGGTCGACCGGGTCAGCGTGGGGTACTGCACCACGGCGACCTGCTGGGTGAGCTGGGCCAGCAGCCGCACGCTGCGGCGCATCACGTCGTCGAGGTCCAGCGCGCCTTCGAGGAACTTGTGGATGGCCCGGCGCTCGGCCTCCGTCAGCGGCTTGACCTCGTGCAGCCGGTCCACGAACAGCCGGTAGCCCTTGTCGGTGGGCACCCGGCCGGCACTGGTGTGCGGCTGGACGATGAAGCCGTCCTCCTCGAGCACGGCCATGTCGTTGCGGACCGTGGCGCTGGACACACCGAGGTTGTGGCGGTCGACGAGGGACTTCGAACCGACCGGTTCCTTGGTCGACACGTAGTCGGCCACGATCGCCCTCAGCACCTCGAACCGGCGTTCATCCGCGTTCACACGCCACCTCCTCCGCACCTCGGCAGCGGCCCGAAGACCGCAGCGCACGCGCTCAGCGCTCATACCCAGCGCTCATGCTCAGCGCCCGGGCGGCGCCCGGGTACCACCATCGAGTTTACGGTGTTCGTGCACCGGAGCCGAGAGCCGCGGGCGCGCGGCGGTAGCCTGCGGCCACGACGACGGGCGCCGGTCCGATCCGCCGGACCGGGCGGAGCACTCCCGCCGCGGCGGGGGTACCCGCAGGTGGACCAACCTCGGTGGGCGCCGGACTCGGCCGTTCGCCAGGAGGTGGCGTGATCTTCAAGGACGTCCGGGAGGGGCAGCCGTACCCCGACCACGGGCTGTCGCTGCGGGACTGGGCGAACGTGCCGCCGCGCCCGGTGCGGATGGAAGAGCTGGTCACCACGACGAAGGTGCTGCACCTGGACCGGCTGCTGAGCCCGGACTCGACGTTCTTCGGCGACCTGTTCCCGCACGTAGTCCGCTGGCACGGCGAGCTCTTCCTGGAAGACGGCCTGCACCGAGCGCTGCGATCGGCCCTCCACCAGCGCACGGTCCTGCACGCCCGGGTCTTCGACCTCGACGCCCTCCGCTGACCCGTTCTGCCGCAATTTCAATGGAAATCGAAGGTCCGATTTCCATTGAAATTGCGGAAATGGAAACCAGGTTCCGCCACGTGGAAGCATTGGTCGGACGGCCAGGACGGGCGGGGTGACTAGGTGGTCGGGTCGAGTCGGTGGGCTGGTCGGGTGGGTGGGCTGGTCGGGTGGGTGGGCTGGCCGGGTGGGTGGGCTGGCCGGGTGCATGGCCTGGTCGGCTGGTGGGCTGGTCGGGCTGGTCGGGGTGGATGGGCTGGTCTGGCCGGTTGGGCTGGTCGGGCTGGTGGGTGGGCTGGGCTGGCCGGGTGGGCGGGGCTTCTTCAGGCGAGCAGGCGTTGGACCACTCCGTCCGCGAGGAGGCGGCCTCGGTCCGTCAGGACGCAGCGGCCCGCCGTCAGCTCTTCGCGCTCCAGGAGGCCGTCCGCCGCCGCTTGCTTCGCCGCCACCCCGCCATGCTCGTCCAGCACTTCCACCGGAAGGCCCGTCGCCAGGCGGAGTTCCAGCATGATCCGCTCGATGCGCTGGTCTTCGGCGTCGAGGCGCTCCCGCCCCGCCGCCGGCGAGGCGCCCTCCGCCAGCACCGCCGCGTAGCGGGCCGGGTGCTTGACGTTCCACCAGCGGACGCCGCCGACGTGGCTGTGCGCGCCCGGCCCGGCGCCCCACCAGTCGCCGCCCTGCCAGTAGCCGAGGTTGTGGCGGCAGCGCGCAACGTCGTCGCGGGCCCAGTTCGACACCTCGTACCAGCCCAGGCCCGCCTCGCCGAGCACGCCGTCGATCAGCTCGTAGCGGTCGGCGAGCACGTCGTCGTCGGGCATCGGCAGCTCGCCGCGGCGGACCTTGCGGGCCATCGCGGTGCCGTCCTCCACGATCAGCGCGTACGCCGAGACGTGGTCGACCCCGGTGGACAGCACCGCGTCCAGCGAGGCCCGCAGGTCGTCGTCGGTCTCCCCCGGCGTGCCGTAGATCAGGTCCAGGTTGACGTGCTCGAAGCCGGCCGCGCGCGCCTCGCCGACCGCCGCGACCGCGCGGCCCGGCGTGTGCCGCCGCTCCAGCACCCGCAGCACGTGCTCGGCGGCGGACTGCATGCCCAGCGACACCCGGTTGTAGCCGGCCTCGCGGATTCCGGCGAAGAACTCCGGCGACGTCGATTCCGGGTTGGATTCCGTGGTGACTTCCGCCTCATCGGCGAGCCCGAACGACTCGCGGATCGCGGTCAGCACCTCGCCCAGCCGCTGCGCGCCGAGCAAGGATGGCGTGCCGCCGCCGACGAACACCGTCTCCGCCGCGGGCACCGCCTGACCGCCCGCCGCGAGCACCCCCGCGCCCAGCTCCAGCTCCGCGCGCAGACCGTCCAGCCAGCTGCCGAAACCCGCTGCTGAGCCCAGCTCGTCGGCGGTGTAGGTGTTGAAGTCGCAGTAGCCGCAGCGGGTGGCGCAGAACGGCACGTGCACGTACACCCCGAACGGCCGCGAACCCAGTCCGGTCAGGGCCTCGGGCGGGAGCGTTCCGTCGGCCGGGGCGGGTTCGCCGACAGGCAGTTGAGCAGGCACTCCACCACTGTCTCACCATGCGGATGGGGATGGACCGCCCGGTGAGCGCGTGGCACGCTGCGACCCATGGGTGCGACCTTGCCGAGGCTCTTGCTGGTCACACGCCGCTACGTGGACCTGCGGCGCGTGTCCAGCGCGCTGTGCCGCGCCATGGGTTGATTCCCGCTGCCGCGTTCTGCTTTGTCCAGTCGGCGCCGGGAGCGCCGAGCAGTGAGAACCGTCACCGACGACGGGAATTCCACGCGGCGCTGCCGCGCCCGAATCCCGGAGGTCGGACATGGTCCCCCCGACGGAAGCCCCTGCTCGCCCCGCCCGCAAGCGCAAGACGCGCGGCGAGGGCCAGTGGGCGCTCGGTTACCGCGAGCCGCTCAACGCCAACGAGCGCTCCAAGAAGGACGACAACCCGCTGAACGTCCGGCAGCGCATCGAGACGATCTACGCCCACGGCGGCTTCGACTCGATCGACCCGGCCGATCTGCGTGGCCGTTTCCGCTGGTGGGGGCTGTACACCCAGCGCGCACCGGGCATTCCCGGCGCGCGTACCGGCACGATCGAGCCCGAGGAGCTCGACGACCGCTACTTCATGCTGCGGGTCCGCATCGACGGCGGCGCGCTGACCACCGAGCAGCTGCGCACCATCGGTGAGATCTCGCAGACCTACGCGCGCGACACCGCCGACATCACCGACCGGCAGAACATCCAGCTGCACTGGGTGCGCGTGGAGGACATGCCGACGATCTGGCAGAGGCTGGAGGGCGTCGGGCTGTCCACCACCGAGGCCTGCGGCGACTGCCCCCGCGTCGTGCTGGGCTCGCCGGTGGCGGGCATCGCCGCGGACGAGATCATCGACGCCACCCCGGCGATCGACGAGATCGCCGAGCGGTTCATCGGCGACAAGTCGCTGTCGAACCTGCCGCGGAAGTTCAAGAGCGCGATCAGCGGCTCGCCGCGCTGGGACACCGTGCCGGAGATCAACGACATCTCGCTGGTCGGCGTCGTGCACCCGGAGCACGGGCCCGGCTTCGACCTGTGGGTCGGCGGCGGCCTGTCCACGAACCCGAAGCTGGCCGTGCGGCTGGGGGCCTGGGTGCCGCTGGGCGAGGTCGCCGAGGTGTGGCAGGCCGTGGTGCAGATCTTCCGCGACTACGGCTACCGGCGGCTGCGGCACCGCGCCCGGCTGAAGTTCCTGCTCGCCGACTGGGGCCCGGAGAAGTTCCGGCAGGTGCTGGAGGACGAGTACCTGGGCCGCGAGCTGGTCGACGGGCCCGCGCCGGAGACGCCGACCGGGCACCGCGACCACGTCGGCGTGCACCCGCAGGTGGACGGCAACTTCTACGTCGGCGCGAAGTCCGCGGCGGGCCGGGTCAGCGGCTCCACGCTGGTGGAGGTCGCCAAGGCCGCCGAGCGGGTCGGTTCGCGGCGCGTCCGCACCACCGTCGAGCAGAACCTGCTCGTCCTCGACGTGCCGCAGTCCGAAGTGGACGGTCTGGTCGCGGATCTGGGCGCGCTGGGCCTGCAGGCCGACCCGTCGCCGTGGCGGCGGAACGTGCTGGCCTGCACCGGCATCGAGTTCTGCAAGCTGGCCATCGTCGAGACCAAGGAGCGGGCGATCGCGCTGGTCGACGAGCTGGAGCAGCGGCTGGCCGACATCCAGGGCGACGTGACCGACCCGGTGACGATCAACCTCAACGGCTGCCCGAACGCCTGCGCCCGCACCCAGGTCGCCGACATCGGCCTGAAGGGCCAGATGGTGCCGGACGGCAACGGCAACCAGGTCGAGGGCTTCCAGGTGCACCTCGGCGGCGGCCTCGGCCAGGACGCCGGGTTCGGCCGCAAGATCCGCGGCCACAAGGTCACCTCCGCGGAACTCGGCGACTACGTGGAACGCCTCGTCCGCAACTACCTGGCGCAGCGCGGCACCGGCGAGCGCTTCGCTCAGTGGGTGGCGCGGGCCGAGGAGGACGACCTCAAGTGAGCCGGGCGACACCGTTCTACTGCCCGTACTGCGGGGACGAGGACCTCACGCCCGAGGCCGAGCCCGCGGGCGCGTGGCAGTGCGGCTCGTGCCTGCGGGTGTTCACCGTTCGGCTCGTGGGGTTGTCGCTCGGCGACCCGGCTGGAGGAAACGGAGACCGATGACTGCCGACACCACCACGAAAATCGGCGCGCGACGCGGCGACGAGGAGCTCCGCGCACTGGTCGAGGAGGCCGCGCCGCGGCTGGCCGAGGCCAGTGCGGAGGAAGCGCTGCGCTGGGCCGCCGACACCTTCGGCGACGGCCTGATCGTCGCGTCGAACATGCAGGACGCGGTGCTGGTCGACCTGGCGGCCAAGGCCAAGCCGGGCGTGGACGTGCTGTTCCTGGAGACCGGCTACCACTTCGCCGAGACCATCGGCACCCGCGACGCCGTGGCGCAGGTCTACGACGTCAGCATCGTCAACGCCGTCGCCGAGCAGACCGTCGCCGAGCAGGATGCCGCCGAGGGGCCCCGGCTGTTCGAGCGGGACCCGAACCGCTGCTGCTTCCTGCGCAAGGTGGTACCGCTGCGCAACACCCTGGCCCGCTACGAGGCGTGGGTGACCGGCGTACGCCGGGTGGAGGCCCCGACGCGGGCGAACACGCCGATCGCGACCTGGGACGAGCGCAACGGCCTGGTCAAGATCAATCCGCTCGCGGCGTGGTCCGACGACGACATGCAGCACTACATCGACGAGCACGGCGTGCTGGTCAACCCGCTGGTGGCGGCCGGCTACCCGTCGATCGGGTGCCAGCCCTGCACCGCCAAGCCCGCCCCGGGCGCCGACCCGCGCAGCGGGCGCTGGGCGGGCAGCGGCAAGACCGAGTGCGGACTGCACGGCTAACACATGTTTCCGGACTCGTTTCGCGTAGCGGTGCAAGTAGCGGAACCTCAGCGTCCGCCTGAACTGCGGGATCCCGGACTTATGTATGCCAATACACGGCGTGCGGGCTGTCCTCGCCAGGCGAACGCTGAGAACCCGCGGCGGTGCCAGCGCCGAGGGTGGGCTAAGCGGCTACGCCGCTTCAAGGACAAAGACAAAGCAGCCCCAGAACCCTGGGAGGGGACATGAGTGCAACCGATACCGAGGTCGAGTTGCCGAGCGATCCGGCCGAAGCGCCGCCGCAGGTGGACAACCTGGACGCGCTGGAGTCCGAGGCGATCCACATCTTCCGCGAGGTGGCCGGGGAGTTCGACCGGCCGGTGATCCTGTTCTCCGGCGGCAAGGACTCCACGGTGCTGGTGCACCTGGCGCTGAAGGCGTTCTGGCCGGCTCCGGTACCGTTCCCGCTGCTGCACGTCGACACCGGGCACAACTTCCCGGAGGTGCTGGCGTTCCGCGACGAGCTGGCGGAGCGGCACGACCTGCGGCTGGTGGTGGCGTCGGTGCAGGACTACATCGACGACGGCCGGCTGCAGGAGCGGCCCGACGGCACCCGCAACCCGCTGCAGACCACGCCGCTGCTGGACGGCATCAGCGAGAACCGGTTCGACGCGGTCTTCGGCGGCGGGCGGCGCGACGAGGAGCGGGCGCGCGCCAAGGAGCGCATCTTCAGCCTGCGCAACGCCTTCGGGCAGTGGGACCCGCGCCGCCAGCGCCCCGAGCTGTGGAACCTGTACAACGGCAAGCACCGGCCGGGCGAGCACGTCCGGGTGTTCCCGCTGTCGAACTGGACCGAGCTGGACATCTGGCGCTACATCCAGCGGGAGAAGATCGAGCTGCCGGAGATCTACTACGCGCACCGCCGCGAGGTGTACCTGCGCGACGGCATGTGGCTGACCTCGGGGCCGTGGGGCGGCCCGCGCGAGGGCGAGGTCCCGGCTTCCAAGATGGTGCGCTACCGCACCGTCGGCGACGGCTCCTGCACCGGCGCGGTGGAATCCGAGGCGTACACGGTCGACGACGTGATCGCCGAGGTCGCCGCCAGCCGCCTCACCGAGCGCGGCGCGACCCGAGCCGACGACCGCCTGTCCGAAGCGGCGATGGAAGACCGCAAGCGCGAGGGCTACTTCTGAGAAGAGCCGTCCGTGGACTCCCTTTGCGTAGCGGTGCGGGTAGCGGCCCCCCTGCGGGAATTGCAGACGCCGCCTCGGCTGTGGGATCCCCGACTCACGTATGACCAATACGCGGCATCGGGGCTGTCCTCGCCGAGAGCCCCTTCGGGCGGACGCAGTCTGAGAACCCGCGGCGGTGCAAGTTGCGAGAGCGGACTAAGCGGCTTCGCCGCTTCACAGAAAAAGATCGAACCGAAGTCAAAGCAGTCCGATGTTGTGAGCAGACGAACCAGCTGATCTGCGCTCACGACTCCAGCTTTCCGAGCCGAGCACTCCAAAGCCAGGAATGGGTTCTTCAATGACCGAGACGACCACCCGCACCGCACCGGACAGCGGCACCGAGGTGACCCTGCCGGTGCACAGCGATCTGCTGCGGTTGGCCACCGCCGGCTCCGTCGACGACGGCAAGAGCACCCTGGTCGGGCGGCTGCTGCACGACACCAAGTCGGTGCTGGCCGACCAGCTCGACGCGGTGCACCGGGCCAGCGCCGACCGCGGCCTGGCCACCCCGGACCTGTCGCTGCTGGTGGACGGCCTGCGCGCGGAGCGCGAGCAGGGCATCACGATCGACGTGGCCTACCGCTACTTCGCCACGCCGAAGCGCACTTTCGTGCTCGCCGACACCCCGGGGCACGTGCAGTACACCCGCAACACCGTCACCGGCGCGTCGACCGCGCAGCTGGCCGTGCTGCTGGTGGACGCGCGGAAGGGCGTCATCGAGCAGACCCGGCGGCACGCCGCGGTGCTGGCGCTGCTGGGCGTGCCGCAGCTGGTGCTGGCGGTCAACAAGATCGACATGGTGGACTTCGACGAGGCGGTGTTCACCCGCATCGCCGCCGAGTTCACCGAGCACGCCCGGGCCCTGGGCTACGGGGACGACACCGTGGTGACCATCCCGGTGTCCGCGCTGCTCGGCGACAACGTGGTCGAGCGTTCCGCGAACACCCCCTGGTACAGCGGGCCTTCGCTGCTGGAGCACCTGGAGAGCGTGCCGGTGGCGCCGGACCCGCACGATGCGCCGTTCCGGATGCCGGTGCAGTACGTGATCCGGCCGCGCACCGCCGAACACCCGGACTACCGCGGCTACGCTGGCCAGGTGGCGGCCGGTGTCGTCGCCGAGGGCGACGAGGTGGTCGTGCTCCCGGCCGGGCTGCGCACCCGGGTGTCCAAGGTGGACACCCCGAACGGCGCGAAGCCGCGCGCCGCCGCCGGGCACTCCGTCACGCTGCTGCTGGCCGACGACGTGGACATCTCGCGCGGCGACCTGATCGCCGCCGCGGACGCGCCACCGCGGGTGACCGACGAGCTCGACGCCACGGTCTGCTGGCTGGCGGAGAAGCCGCTGAACCCGGGCGCCAAGGTGCTGGTCAAGCACGGCACCCGCACGGTGCAGGCCATCGTCACCGAGCTGTCCGCCCGCTTCGACGAGCAGCAGCTGTCGAGTGTGGACGGTCCGGATTCGTTGCAGCTCAACGAGATCGGCCGCGTTCAGCTGCGCACCTCGGAGCCGCTGCCGGTGGACGACTACGCCGCGAGCCGGCGCACCGGCTCGTTCCTGGTGATCGACCAGTCCGACGGCACCACGCTGGCCGCCGGACTGATCGGCGTGCCGCTGGCACCGCTGGCCGCCGCATCGGAATGAGCCGCTCATGACCGCTCCACTGGTGGCCGTCGCGCACGGTAGCCGGGATCCGCGTTCGGCCGCGACGATCCACGCCCTGCTGGACGTGGTGCGCGCGGCGCGCCCGGACCTGGACCTGCGCGTGGCGTTCCTGGACCTCTCGGCGCCGCGGGTCGGCGACGTGCTCAACGCGGTGCACGGCGACGGGCACTCCGCCGCGGTGGTCGTGCCGCTGCTGCTCGGCCGGGCGTTCCACGCCCGCGTCGACGTGCCCGCGGCGGTGGCCGACGTGCAACGGCGCTATCCGCGGTTCCAGGTGCACGTTTCCGACGTGCTGGGGCCGGATCCGAGGCTGGACGGGGCGGCGTGGCGCCGGCTGGTGGACGAGGGCGCCGATCCGGAAGATCCGGAGCTGGGCGTGGTCCTGGCGGGCGCGGGCTCGTCGCACGCAGCGGCGAACCGTCTGGTGGCGGACGTCGCCGAGCGCTGGCAGGCGAGGGCAGCCTGGGCGGGCGTCGTCCCGGCCTTCGCAGCGGCCGCCGAACCGGACGTACCGGCGGCGATCGAGGCCCTGCGCGCCCGCGGCGCGCGCCGCTTCGCGGTCGCCTCGTGGTTCCTGGCCCCGGGCCTGCTCCCGGACCGGATCACCGGCCTGGCCCGCGAGCACGCGACCGACCCGCTGATCGCGGCCCCGATGGCCGACGACGAGGGCGTGGCGGACCTGATCCTCCACCGCTACGCCGAAACCCTCAGCGCCGCGCCCCTGCAACTCCCCGCAGCCCTGTGAGCCGAGAGCCCGAACGCCCAGCGGGGGGCCGCAACTCGGCCGTCCACTCGTAGACAAGATTAAAGGATCTCCTGACCCAGGCTTACATTCTGGGCGACCGCCTCGCCCAGCTGCGCAAAGCGGCCGGGCTGTCCCAGTCGGAGGTAGCCGCGCGGATGCAGGTCGGCCAGCCCCGCGTGAGCAAACTCGAACAAGGAGATCTGGCGCAGATCGAGGTCGGCACGGTCGAGCGCTACGTCGCTGCCCTCGGAGGACGCCTCAGACTCGTGGCGGACTTCGAAGATCACGACATCACCGTCTCGACGAACGAGCTCGACCACTCCGAAGGCGTGCTCGACTGCACCGAAAAGGCATGCATCTGAGCAAAAGTCGACAACTGGGTTGGCAGGGGCAACCTGCGGGGCATGATGTGGCCGTGTCATCCAGCTGGGTACACGAAAACCGGCAGCGACCCGGACACCCCCGACAGCCCAGGTCGCTGCCGGACCCGACTTGGCGGTGCGACCGATGAACCCGCAGCCGCACTTCATGGCGCGGGTCCGCGCCGAGTTCGCCCGCAGCGAGCAGGACAAGTCCTGCCACTTCTTCCCGCTGCCCGCCGACGGCCCGCTGCCGCCGATGCTCTACGCCTACTGCGGTTTCGGCATCCTCCCCGGCGAAGCCGAGGCGCTCGACGGCCCGGCGGGCATGCCCTGCCTGCAATGCCTGATGGCGGCCGCGCTCACCGACACCACCGCGTGAGCCGCCCGGCCACGCGACCAGCGGCGGGAGCGAAAATCAACACCTGACTCTGAGTTGTTCTTCCGAACACTAAGCTTCACCCCATGTGGTCATGAGAGAGTTGCTTGCCAGCGTCTGGACGGGGAACCGGCCGCTCCCTGTGTCCGTCGTACCCGCCAGGCCCGCGCTATCGAGTGACCGCCGGTGGGTGGGGGCGATCAATGCAAGGCTGGACGAGGAGTCGGGGACAACAGCGCGAGATGAACACGCAGCAGCCGAATCGACCGGTCATCACGCCGACCATGCGAGAACAGGCCATGAAGCAGCCGAACACCTGGCTGTACGTGGTCGACCCGATCTTCACCGATCCGAACGCCGAGGTGCCGCCGTGGGGCTTCATCGGCGGCTACCGGGTCGATGAGCAGGGCGAGATCACCGACGACTTCTCCCCCAACCCGAACTACCGGCCCTCGCCGGTCGCGCTGCGGCTGCCCGCGCCGACCAACGACGTCGAGCGGGCGCTGCAGCTGACCACCACCGGCTACGCCCAGGGGCACGCGCTGCTGACCGCGATGCTGGACGCCGAGCTGATCCTGTTCGCGCAGCCGCAGGGCAACGGGCTGTTCACGATGGAGCACGAGTCCGGCCGCCGGCAGCTGCAGGTGTTCACCTCCGAGGGTTTCCTGCCGCCGAACTGGACGACCTGGCAGCGGATGACCGGCCGCCAGCTGGCGACGCACCCCCTCACCGGCATCGACGTGCAGGTGAACCCGACCAGCCCGGTCAAGGCCCGGCTCCCCGCCGAGGACCTGGCCAAGGCCGCGGCCGCCGTGCCGCCGAAGGCGCCGGGCGTGCCGGTGCACTCCCCCGCCACCGGCACTCCGGTGGTCACGCCGCCGGGAGCCGCGCCGCAGCCGCCCGCGGCGCCGGCGCCGCCCGTCGAGCAGGCCCCGAAGCCGGCGGTGGATCCGGCCGAAACCGAGTACGGCCGCCGGTTCGTCGGCTCGATGCTGGCCGGCGCGATCGGCGACGCGCTCGGCGCGCCGGTGGAGTTCTACCCGGTGGACCAGATCCGCAGCCGGTTCGGCGCGATGGGCGTCACCGAGTACGACCGCGCCGGTGAGCAGCCGGGCGAGTTCACCGACGACACCCAGATGACGCTGTTCACGCTGGAAGGCCTGATCCGCGGGCACATCGCGACGCGCTCGACCGGCGCGGACAGCCCGCTGTCGGCGATCCAGCTCGCCTACCAGCGCTGGCTGCACACCCAGGGCTACGCGTGGATGCGCGCGGCCGGGCCGTTCACGATGAGTCACCCCAAGCCCAACGGCTGGCTGATCGACCAGCGCGACCTGTTCGTCGTGCGCTCGCCGAACAGCAGCTGCATCACCGCGCTGCGGGAGTTCGCCTCGGTCGGCGCGCCCGGCACGTTCGAGCGGCCGATCAACGATTCGCAGGACTGCGGCGGCGTCGTCCGGGCCGCCCCGGTCGCGCTGTGGTCGGACGACCCCAAGCAGGTCTTCGAGCTCGCCGCCGCGACCGCGGCCCTGACCTACTCGCAGCCCAACGGCTACCTGCCCGCCGGCGTGCTGGCCGTCGTGGTGCACCGGTTGCTGCGCGAGGAGACGCTGGAAGAGGCGGTGCGGCAGGCCCGCGAACTGCTCGTGCAGTACCACGGCCACGAGGACACCGACCGCGCGTTGCAGGCCGCCGAGGAGCTCGCCAAGCAGGGCAAGCCGAGCCCGGAGGAGCTCAAGGACACGCTGGGCGGCGGCTGGGCCGGGCACGAGGCGCTGGCCATCGCGGTGTGCGCGGCGTTGAGCACCGACACCGTCGCCGCCGCGCTGATGGTGGCCGTCAACCACTCCGGCGACAGCGACTCCACCGCCGCGATCTGCGGGAACATCGTCGGCGCCCGCTACGGTTCGACCGCCTTGCCCGGGGTGTGGCTGCGCGACCTCAAGCAGCGCGAGATCGTCGAGACGCTGGCCAAGGACGCGCTGCTGGAGTTCAGCGCGGCGCCGCCGACCGGCGACGCGTGGGCCTCGCGGTACCCGGCCGCGAAGGACATCTCCGACCTGATCTTCACCTCCGACCTCCCGCTGGTGGGTTCGGAACCGGTCGCCAAGCCGGCGGAAGCGGCGCCGGCGCCGGCCGCCGACGAAGCACCGGCCGAACCCGAAGCCGAACCGGACGTCCCCGCAGTTTCAATTGAAACTGCGGACCAACCGGAGGCCGAGGCTCCGCCGGAGGACACCGCACCCGCCGAACCCGAGGTGCCTGCGGTTTCAATTGAAACCGACGACCAGCCGGAGGCCGAGGTCACCGCGGTCGTCGACGTCGCCGCGGCGATCGAGGCTGTCGAGGCGGTGGAGGAACCGGTCGAAGCTGTCGTCGACCCCGCCGAACTCCGGCCGCACCGCATCCTGGGCTTCCTGCTCGGCGGCGCCGCCGGCGACGCGCTCGGCTACCCGATCGAGGACGACTCGCTGCAGGACATCCGCCGCAAGTACGGCGTGGCGGGGCTGACCGACTTCGTCGACGCCCACCGGCCCGGCGGCTCGATCAGCGACGAGACCCAGATGACGCTGTTCACGCTGGACGGTCTCATCCGGGCCAGCATCCGCCGCCGGCTCTTCGGCGAGAACGAGCCCACCACCCAGGTGCAGCACGCCTACCAGCGCTGGCTGCACACCCAGGGCTTCGACTGGCGGGAGGCCGGCGGGCCGCTGGCCGCGAACCCGCCGGACGGCTGGCTGATCAAGCAGAAGGGCCTGTTCGTCCGCCGCGCGCCCGGCACCACCTGCATACAGGCGTTGCACGGCTACGCCAACGGCAACAAGCAGGGCTCGTTCGCCAACCGCCTCAACGACTCGAAGGGCTGCGGCGGCGTCATGCGGGCCGCCCCGGCCGGGTTGTGGTCCGCCGACGCGGCCGAGGTGTTCCAGGTCGGCGCGATGACCGCGGTGCTGACCCACGGCCACCCCAGCGGCTACCTGCCCGCGGGGGCGCTCGCGGTGATCGTCCAGCAGCTGCTGGCGGGCCGGTCGCTGCCCGAGGCGGTGGACCGCGCGCTCACCGAACTGTCCACGTGGGACGGTCACGAGGAGACCAGCACCGCGCTGCGCCGGGCCATCGAGCTGGCCACCGCGGGCACCCCGACGCCGGAGCAGATCCACGAGGCCCTCGGCGAGGGCTGGTTCGGCGAGCAGGCCCTGGCGATCGCGGTGTGCGCGGCGCTGACGTACCCGGAGTCGTTCGCCGATGCCGTGATCCTGGCCGCCAACCACTCCGGTGACAGCGACTCCACCGCCGCGATCTGCGGGAACATCATGGGCGCGGCGCACACGGCGGACGCGATCCCGCAGACCTGGCGGGACAAGCTGGAGCTGCGCGAGGTCATCGAGGCGGTGGCCGGCGACGCGATCCAGGAGTTCGGCCCGACCCCGCCGACGGGCGCGGAGTGGCTGGAGCGCTACCCGATCGGCGACGTCGAGCCCGCCGCCGAGCCAGCGGTCGTGGAGCCCGCCGAAGCGGTCGAAGAGCCCGTGCCGGCAGCGGACACGCCCGAGCCGGTCGTGGAGGAGCCGGTCCAGGAAGTGCCGGAAGCCCCGGCCGTCGAGCCCCTGGCGGCCGAAATTCCCGCCGCCGAGCCCGCGGCCGAAGTTCCCGCCATCGATGTGCCCGCTGCCCAAGCCCCGGTCGTCGAAGCCGCCGCCGTCGAAGCCCCGGCTGCGGAAGTCGCCGTCGCGGAGGCGCCGGTCGATGCCGACGACGAGGCCGACGACGGCCTGTCGGACGAGGAACAGCAGCTGCTCAGCGTGTGGCGCAAGTTCCGCGACAACGGCGAGGGGAGTTCCGCCGACCTCACGCAGAGCCTGCAGAAACTGCTCGTCGAGGCCTTCGGCGCCGAACGCGCCGCCCAGCTGATCGGCGAGGCCGCGGCGGAGCCCGAAGCCGAGGTCGAGCCCGCCGCCGAAACGCAGGTGGAGCTCAGCCGGAGCGAGCGGCTCGAAGGCTGCGTGCTGGGCTCCGCGGTCGGCGACGCCCTAGGTGCGCCGTGGATGTTCACCGACCTGCGCAAGATCCTGCGCGAGAACCCCGAAGGCGTCCGGGAGCTCACCGAGCTCTTCGGCCGTCGCGGCTCGGCCACGGTGTACACGCAGCAGACCGCGTTCGTGCTGGACGCGCTGATCAGCTCGCACATCCGCTCGGCGCTGCGCGGGATCGCCGCGCACCGGCCGTCGATGGTGCGCCTGGCCCTGCTGCACTGGATGCACACGCAGGGCGCGCAGGTGTCGAACGAGGAGGTCGACGGTGTGCTCGTCGGGACCGAAGCCCTTCGTGCACAACGGTTCCCGGACGAGGCGACGCTGACGGCGTTGGCCCGCTTCGCCGACCGGCGCGACGTCCCCACCCCGGCCAGCCCGCCGAACGCGGCCCGGACAGCGGCCGCCACGGTGCGCGGGGCGGTGGTCGGCTTCGACGCCGCCGACGTGCCGCACGCCATCTCGCTGGGCGCGGAGATCGCCGTGATCACCCATGGCCACCCGGACGGCTTCCTGCCCGCGGGCGCGCTGGCCGGCCTGGTGTGCGCGCTGAACAGCGGCCAGACGCTCGTCGACGCCGTGCACGTGGTGCTGGCCGAGCTGGACCAGGTGGAAGGCGCCGAGAACACCGCGCAGGGCTTGCGCGCGGCGGTCCAGATCGCCGGCGGCGGACCGGCCTCTCCCACCAGCTTCGACGAGCTGGGCCTGGGCTGGAACGCGCCGGAGGCCCTGGCCATCGCGGTCGCGGCGGCGCTGTCGCATCCGAACTCCATCTCCGACGCGGTCTCGCTGGCCGCCACCCACGCCGGGAACACCGCGGCCACCGCAGCCATCTGCGGCAGCCTGCTCGGCGCCGCCCGGGGCGCCGCGGAGATCCCCGCGGACTGGGTCGGCGAGCTGGAGCTGCGGGAGGTCCTCGCCCAGCTGGTCGCCGACGAACACCGCGCCAGGACGGAGATCTTCACCGACGCGCCGGCGCCCGACTGGGCCGGGCGCTACCTCGGATAATCCATAGTGGACGAAATAGGTCTCGACGAGACGGAACGAGCGCTGCTGGCGGCGTGGCGGGAGGCGCGCGCGGCCAGCCGCCGCGACCCGGTGGAGCAGCAGCTGCTGGACACCTGGCGGCAGTGGCGGCGGCATCCCGCCACCAGGCCGCTGTGGGCGACGGCCCTGCAACACCGGCTCGCCGCGGAGACCCCGCCGGCACCCGCCACCGGCCTGGCCGATCGGGACGGCGCGCTGCCCGAGGCGCCGGGCCGGTTGCTCGGCATGCTGCTGGGCGGCGCGGTCGGCGAGTTCGTCGCGCTCGGGCGGGTCGGCGAGCGCACCACCGCCGTGCTCTTCGTCCTGGAGGGCTTGATCCGCGCGCACACCAACGCGCGGTCGACGGGCGACGGTGACCCGGTCGGTTCCGCCCTCGCCGGGCTCCAGCGCTGGCTGCACACCCGGGGCGTGCCGTGGCGCGACTGCGGAGCCGACACCGCCCAGCCGGGCGGCTGGCTGGTCACCGAGCCCGCGCTGCGCGGCACCGGCAGCGACGACCCGGCGATGCTCACCGCGCTCGCCCGGGTCGCCGCCGGGCACGCCGCCGGCTCCCGGCAGCAGCCGATCAACTCCTCGGACACGGCATCCGCCGTGCCGCTCGGCGCGCTCGCCGCGCTGTGGTCGGGCGATCCCGGCACGGTGTTCGCGCTCGGCGGCGATCTCGCCGCGCTCACCCACGGCCATCCCAACGGCCACAGCCCGGCCAGCGTGCTCGGCGTGGCGATGCTGTGGCTGCTGCGCGGGAACTCGCTGCAAACCTCGCTGCGGCAAGGGCTTTCCGGCTGGCAGACGGGACGCACGGCGCTGACCCGGGCCCTGCGGCTCGGCCGGCTCAGCCCTGCCGGATTCCGCCCCGGCCGGACCCACCTCGACGCGATGTCCACCGGGCGCAGCGGCCTGGACGCGCTGGCGATCGCCGCCCGGGTCGCCACGGCCTGCGAGGACGACTTCGCCGGCGCCGTCGAGTCGGCGAGCCTGCACAGCGCCGACGCGGCCGCGCTGTGCGGGCAGCTGCTCGGCGCTCTGCACGGCCCGACGGCGATTCCCCCGCGATGGCGGGAGGAACTGCCGATCATCGAGCTCGTCGAACGGATTTCCGGGGACGCGGCAACGGAATTCGGCCCGTACCCGGACGAGTCCGACCGGTGGCAGCGCCGCTATCCGACCACCGAATCCGCCGAACCCCAGGCACCGTCCACAACGGACTACCGCACCGGGCTGACCGCAGTGCCCCGGCTGGCCGCGTCCCGCGACCGGTTCCTCGGAGCGGTGCTCGGCTGCGCGATCGGCGAGGCGCTCGGCATGCCCATCGCCGCGGACAGCTGGGACGAGATCCGGGCCCGGCACGGCGCGGACGGCCTCACCGACTACATCCCGGCCGGCCACCCGTCGGGACGGCTCGGCAGCGACACCCAGCTCCTGCTGTTCTCGCTGGAGGGCACGATCCGGGCCAACGTCGCGCGCCGCACCACCGGCGCCGAGGACCCGGCCCGGCACATCCAGCACGCCTACCAGCGGTGGCTGCACACCCAGCACCTGAGCTGGCCGCGCGCGGCAGGCGAGTTCCTGGGCGGCACCCCGGAGCCGGACGGCTGGCTGGTGCGCCAGCGGGCGCTGTTCCAGACCCGCAACCCGGGCCGCACCATGATGCGCACGCTGATCGCGTTCGCCAAGGGCCAGCAGCGGATGGGCTCCCCGGACCACCCGGTCAGCGACTCGCAGGGCAGCAGCGCGATCATGCGGGCGGTGCCGGCGGCGCTGTGGAGCAACGACCCGGCGGAGGTCTTCCACGTCGGCATGCGAACCGCGGCGCTCACCCACGGCCACCCGGCGGCCTGGCTGAGCGCGGGCGCGCTGGCGTTCCTGGTGTCGCGGCTGATGAACGGCGAGCCGCTGGCCACAGCGGTCGATGCGGCGCTGGAGCAGCTCACCCCGCACACCGGGCACGAGGACGTCAGCCGCCGCATCTCCGCTGCGGTCCGGCTGGCCCGCAGCGGCCGCGTGCCGCCAGGTGATCTCGAACGCGCCCTGGGCGCCGGCTCGACCGCGGCCGAAGCGCTGGGCATCGGGCTGTACGCGGCGCTGGCCTGCGACGGGGACTTCGACGCGGCGTTGCCGGTAGCGGTGAACCACTCGGGCAACAGCGCCACGACGGGAGCGGTCTGCGGCAGCCTGATCGGCGCGGCGTCCGGCGCGGAGCGGATCCCGGAGCGCTGGACGGTGGAACTGGAGCTCTACGAGGTGATCGAGCGCCTCGCCCACGACGCGGTCCTGGAGTTCGGCCCCCGGCCGCCCGAGTGGGCCGACCGCTATCCCTCGACCTGATGGCCGCGCGGGCGGTGGACCCGAAGTGCGACGTTGCTCACTCGCCCGCCGCGGCTAACGACGGTTAACGTGCCTGTCATGGATGAGCTTGTGCACCTCGCCGTGGCCGACGGCATCGCCACGATCACGCTGGATTCGCCCCACAACCGCAACGCGCTGTCCGCGCAGCTGCGGCGTGAACTGCGGGACCACCTGAGCGCGGCGATCGCCGACGACGCGGTGCGCGTGATCGTCCTGGACCACACCGGCAAGGTGTTCTGCGCCGGGATGGACCTCAAGGAGTCGCGCTCGGCCGATTCCGAGAAGCAGGGCGTCAACGAGTTCCCGGCGATCCTGGAGCAGATCTGGACCAGCCCGAAGCCGGTGGTCGCCAAGCTCGCCGGCCCGGCCCGCGCGGGCGGCGTCGGCATCGTGGCGGCCTGCGACATCGCGGTCGCGGTGGACGCGGCGACCTTCGCGTTCTCCGAGGTGCGCATCGGTGTCGTGCCCGCGGTGATCTCGGTGACCGTGCTGCCGCGCCTCGACGCCCGCCAGGCGCACGAGCTGTTCCTGACCGGCGAGACCTTCGACGCCCGCCGCGCCGCCGAGATCGGCCTGCTCAACTCCGCCGTCGCCGCCGACGAGCTGGACGCGGAGGTCAAGCGCTACACCGACATGCTCGCCCTGGGCGCCCCGGGCGCGATGGCGGCCACGAAGGAGATGCTCATCGGCCAGCGCCCGTCGAGCATGGGCGAGGCGTTCGCCCAGATGCTGGAGCTGTCGGCGAAGCACTTCGCGGGCGAGGAAGGCCAGGAGGGCATGCGGGCCTTCGCGGAGAAGCGCAAGCCCGCCTGGGTGCCCGACGCCCTGAAGTGACGCTCAGGCGCCTTCGCCGCCGATCCGCTCGCGCCACGGCCCGCCGGCGAGCAGCCAGTGCGGAACGAGCTTGACCGGGAACGGGAAATCGGTGGCGAAGACGTCCTCGCCGAGAACCTGCTGCACCTCGCGATACTCGCCGTCTTCCAGGCGAAGTTCCACGATCCCGGGCTTCTCTTCCTCCGGAGTGATGATCCAGTACGCCTGGATGCCGAATTCGGCGTACTCGCGGCGCTTGGTGTGGTGATCGCGGAGGACGCTCTCCGGAGAAACGACCTCGACGGCGAGGAGCGGGGGACGCGTGAGGTGCGGCTCGTCGTCCTCATCGCGACGTACCAGCACGTCCGGAATGCGGTGGTGGGTTCGATCAGCGTTGAAATTGATACCGGCTCCCTGCAGGACCTCATACTCGTCAGGAGCCGAATCGGTGAGAAGGTACGCCAGCCTGTTCTCGATGCGCGAATGCTTCCGCGCCGGCGCAGGAGACACGTCAAGCCTCCCGTCGACCAGCTCGTAGCGGCGCCCGTCGTCGGGTAGCCGCTCCAAGTCGTCGACGGTCATCGGCACGTGCTGCTCGTCCGCCCGCATGTTCACGAGAGTCATACTGCCTCCTGTTCTGCACGGGAGCCAGTATTGCGAGGCGCTTCTGATCACCAATGGGCGATCAGGATCTGATCACGAATGGGCGATCAGGACCTGGTCAGCACCGCCGTGAACTCGCGGCCGCAGATCGGGTGCTCGGCGGCGTCGCGGAGCACCGCGTTGATCCGGCCGAACGCCTTCGGGTCGTGCTCCGCCAGCGCCTGGAAGCCCGACCAGACCAGCACGTGCTCGCCCTCCGGCAGCCAGGACAGGTCCGTCAGGCAGTCGTAGAGGGCGTCCAGGTTGCGGCCCGTCCACTCCGGGAAGTTCAGCACCGCGGCGATCCCGTCCAGGGTGGTCCGCTTGCTGATCAGATCGGAGCCGTCCAGCACGTGCGCGACCGCGCCCCGCTGCTCGGCTTCCTGCACGGCTTCGCGCGCAGTGATGTCGGCGGACGGCTGCTCCACCTCGCTCACCGTCGGCTCCTTCCGCACCCTGCTGGCCCACTTCGTCGCAAACATCGCACTCAACCCGCGGCGTCGACAACCACAAATGACTCGTAATGATCGCTCGTGTAGTAAAGCTCGGAATGGCTGCCGGTGACCAGCCGCCGGGCACCGCGATCTTGGGAACCCGGGGTCTTCACGGTGTACTCGTGGTAGTAACCCGACTTCTGCTCCGGCAGGACGCCTTCGCGGTTGCCGAACACCGAGCCGTCCTTGCCCGGGTACGGGAACGGGCCGCCCTTGATGATCAGCTGCCAGGTCTGCCCGGCCTCCGGCGGCAGCGTGGACAGCGCCTTGACCGGCAGGCCGGACTCGACACCGGGCACGGCCCGCTGCTGCGTCGCCGCGCCGGGATCGACGGCCACGTAGTCCCGGACGAACCAGCCGATGACGACCAGGGCGATCAGCCCGACCAACGCCACCGAGATGCGCTTGCGCGACGTCACGCCGCCGTCCCCTTCCGCCCGGTCTCGCCGTCCCGGCGGCCGACCGGGGGTTCCGCGTCGCGAACCCTCGTCAGCTTCGCGCCGAGGCGGTCGATGCCGCGGTCGATCACGCGGGCGAGCACCCAGCACAGCGGCAGCAGCACCGCCAGCACCAGGGTCACCTGCAGGGGGTAGACGAGCTGCACGAGCCACAGCTCGACGCCGTCGTACCACTCGACCAGCCACTCCAACACAGAGCGTCAGGGTACGCCCGGTCCGATGAAGCCGTGCGCCACCCCGGGTCCCGCCCGCAACTACCCCGCGTGCGCGTCTCCCGTGGCGCAGCACGATTTCGCGAGGAACCGACCACCACCAGGTGAAACAGTAATTCCTCGCGAAACCGGCATCGGGTCGTCAGCGCTGCTCGGAGTGCTCCCGGACGGACTTGATGATCGCGCCGAAGTCCAGGTCGCCGCCGCCCTCCTCGTTGAACCGCTGGTAGAGCTCGGTGGCCAGGCGGCCGATCGCGGCATCGGTGCCGCTCTGCTCCGCCGCCGAGGCCGCCAGCCTGAGGTCCTTGAGCATCAGCGCCGCGGCGAAGCCGGGCTCGTAGTCGTGGTTGGCCCGGCTGGTCTCCACCAGGTCCGGCACCGGGCAGTTGGTGGTCAGCGCCCAGCACTGCCCGGTGGAGATGGACGCCACGTCGTAGAGCGCCTGGTGCGACAGCCCCAGCCGCTCCCCCAGCACGAACGCCTCGCTCACCGCGATCATGGACGCGCCCAGGATGAGGTTGTTGCACATCTTGGTGACCTGGCCGTTGCCCGGTCCGCCGCAGTGGATGACCTTGCGCGCCATCGGTTCCAGCAGCGGTTCGGCGCGGTGGAAGTCCTCCTCCGAGCCGCCCACCATGAACGTCAGGGTGCCCGCCTCGGCGCCGGCGGTGCCGCCGGATACCGGGGCGTCGATCGAACCGAAGCCCGCCTCGGCGGCCCGCTCGTGCGCCTGGCGGGCATCCGCGACGTCGACGGTGGAGGAGTCGATGAGCAGGGTGCCGGGCTTCGCCGCGGCGAGCACGTCGTCGTAGCAGGCCAGCACGTGCTTGCCGCTGGGCAGCATGGTGATCACCGCGTCGGCACCGGCGGCGGCGTCGGCTGCCGACGCGACGGTGGTCACGCCGTGCCGGTCGGCGACCTCCAGCGCCGCCGGGATCAGGTCGAACCCCTGCACCGAGTGGCCGGCCTTGACGAGGTTCGCCGACATCGGGCCGCCCATGTGGCCCAGCCCGATGAATCCGATGACAGCCATTGTCATTTTCCCCTTCTGCGCTGGAACTTCCGTCAAGGCCGCCGCGGATCAGCCGAACAGCTCCGGCTCGTCCGCGACCGGTTCGAAGAACTTCTCCACCCGAGATTCGTCCACATCGGACAGCTGCGCGGGCGACCACTGCGGGTTGCGGTCCTTGTCCACCAGCGTCGCGCGCACGCCCTCGACGAAGTCGCCGATGCGCACGCACGCCATCGCCAGCCGGTACTCCTGGACGAGGGCCTCCTCCAGCGAGCCGTAGTCGCTGCGCAGGGCCTTCAGGGTGACCTTGAGCGAGGTCGGCGACTTCTGCCCGATCACCTCGGCGGTCTCGCGGGCCGCTTCCTCCGGCCGCTCGCGCAGGCGCCGCAGGATCTCCTCGACGCCGTCCGCCGAGTACGCGGCGTCGATCCACTCCCGCTGCGCGGCCAGCGAGGCCTCGGGCGCGGATTCGGAGAACTTCTGCAGCACCTCGTCCACCTCGCCGGTGGCCAACGCCTCGACGAGTTCCGGCAGGTTCGCGCTGTTGACGTAGTAGTCGGCGACTCCGCAGTAGATCGCGTCCGCGCCGCCGACCGGCGCACCGGTCAGCGCCAGGTGCGTGCCGAGCTCGCCGGGGGCCCGGGAGAGCAGGTAGGTGCCGCCGACGTCGGGGATGAAGCCGATGCCGACCTCGGGCATGCCGACCTTGGAGCGCTCGGTGACCACCCGGTGCGAGCCGTGCGCGGAGATGCCGACGCCGCCGCCCATGCAGATGCCGTCCATGATCCCGATGACCGGCTTCGGATAACCCGCCAGGGCCGAGTTGAGCTGGTACTCCTCGGTCCAGAACGCGGCGGGCAGCGACTCGTCGCCGGCCTTCGCCGCGTCGTGCAGGGCGCGGACGTCGCCGCCCGCGCACAGCCCGCGCTCACCGGCCCCGTCGATCAGGATCGCCCGGATGTGCTCGGCGGTGCGCCACTGCTCCACCGCCTGCGCCATCGCCCGGACCATCCCCAGCGTCAGCGAGTTGAGCGCCTTGGGGCGGTTGAGCGTGATCCGGCCGAGCGAGCCCTGTTCGCGAACCAGGATCTCGGGCTCCGTCATAGTGCGACTCCTGTCTTCATGTGCACGGACCGGCTTGCGTTTCGGTGCGCCAGCGGCCCCTCAGCACCCGCCTCGACACCCTCCTGCCGCAATTTCCATTGAAATCGAAGGTTCGATTTCAATGGAAATTGCGGACCACGCGACGTCGGGGTGGTGCTCGCGAGGCGCCGGACTTGCGTCGAGCACTGCGAACCTCCCAGTCCGTGCTGGTGCGCTGTCCACCCGAGGCCGCCGGCGGTCAGGCCGCCAGCAGTCCCCTGGAGATGATCAGCCGCATGATTTCGTTGGTACCTTCCAGGATCTGATGCACCCGCAGGTCGCGGACGATCTTCTCCAGGCCGTACTCGGCAAGGTAGCCGTAACCACCGTGGATCTGAAGTGCCTCGTTGGCCACCGCGAACCCCGCGTCGGTGGCCAGCCGCTTGGCCATGGCGCACAACCGGGTGGCCGCCGGGTCCTTGACGTCCAGCGCCCACGCCGCCCGCCACAGCAGCAGCCGGGCGGCCTCCAGCTCGGTGGCCATGTCGGCGAGCTTGAACTGCAGCACCTGGAACTCGCTGAGCTTGGCGCCGAAGGCGCTGCGTTCCCGCACGTAGGCGAGGCTCTTGTCGAGCGCGGCCTGCGCGCCGCCGAGCGAGCACGCGGCGATGCTGAGCCGGCCGCCGTCCAGGCCGGTCATGGCGATCCGGAAGCCGATGCCCTCGTCGCCGAGCCGCTGGGCGGCGGGCACCCGGACGCCGTCGAAGATCACCTGCCGGGTCGGCTGGGCGTTCCAGCCCATCTTCTTCTCGTTGGCGCCGAAGGACAGGCCCTCGGCGTCACCCTCGACGATGAAGGTGGAGATGCCCTTCGCGCCGGGCTCGCCGGTGCGGGCCATCACCACGTAGACGTCCGAGGTCCCGCCGCCGGAGATGAACTGCTTGACGCCGGTCAGCAGGTAGTCGTCGCCATCTCGGACCGCGCGGGTCTCCAGCGCCGCCGCGTCCGAGCCCGCGCCGGGCTCGGTGAGGCAGTAGCTGGCCAGGCGTTCCATCGAGCACAGGCCCGGCAGCCAGCGGGCGCGCTGCTCGGCGTTGCCGAAGCGGTCGATCATGCCCGCGCACATGTTGTGGATGGAGATGTAGGCGGCGATCGACGGGTCGCCGGCGGCGAGCGCCTCGAAGATCAGCACCGAGTCGAACCGGCTCAGGCCGCTGCCGCCGACCGACTCGTCGACGTAGATCCCGCCGATGCCGAGCTGCCCGGCGGCGCGCAGCGCCTCGACCGGGAAGTGCTTGGCCTGGTCCCATTCGATGGCGTGCGGGGCGAGTTGCTCGGTGGCGAACTCCCGCGCGGTCTGCTGGATCGCGCGCTGGTCCTCGGTGAGCTCGAACGGCGACACCGGGCCGGCCACGGCTGCAACGGACACGTCCACTCCCTTCCCCCTGATCGATTTCGCGCCTCCCGGCGCGGGTGCGGCGGCGATTTCGCACGAGATCGCCGCCGCACCCGCCCGGTTCAGTGCATCGTCGGAATGGTGAAGCTGGCGCCTTCCTTGAGGCCGGAGGGCCAGCGCGAGGTGACCGTCTTGGTCTTGGTGTAGAACCGGATCGAGTCCGGCCCGTGCTGGTTGAGGTCGCCGAATCCGGACCGCTTCCAGCCGCCGAAGGTGTGGTAGGCGATCGGCACCGGGATCGGCACGTTGACGCCGACCATGCCGGTGTTGACGCGGGAGACGAACTCGCGCGCCGCGTCGCCGTCGCGGGTGAAGATCGCCACGCCGTTGCCGTACTCGTTCTCGCTGGGCAGCCGGACCGCCTCGTCGTAGTCGGCGGCGCGGACCACCGACAGCACCGGCCCGAAGATCTCCTCCTGGTAGATCCGCATGTCCGGGGTGACGTGGTCGAACAGCGAGGCGCCCAGGAAGAAGCCGTCCTCGTGCCCGGCGAGCGTGAAGTCCCGGCCGTCGACCAGCAGCTTCGCGCCTTCCTCGACGCCGACGCCGATCAGGTCGCGGACCCGCTGCCAGGCCTGCTTGGTCACCAGCGGGCCGAAGTCGGCGGCCTCGTCGAAGCTGGTGCCGATCGTCAGCCGGTGCACCCGCTCGACGAGCTTCTCGATCAACGCGTCGGCGGTGGCCTCGCCGACCGGCACGGCGACCGAGATCGCCATGCAGCGCTCCCCGGCGGAGCCGTAACCGGCGCCGATCAGGGCGTCTGCGGCCTGGTCGAGGTCGGCATCGGGCATCACGATCAGGTGGTTCTTGGCGCCGCCGAAGCACTGCGCGCGCTTCCCGTGGGCCGCGGCGGTCGAGTAGATGTACTCGGCGATCGCCGACGAGCCGACGAACCCGACGGCCTCGATGCGCGGCTCGGTCAGGATCGCGTCCACCGCGGTCTTGTCGCCGTTGACCACGTTGAAGATCCCCGGCGGCAGCCCGGCCTCGATGAACAGCTCGGCCAGCCGCAGCGGCACCGAGGGGTCGCGTTCGGAGGGCTTGAGGACGAAGGCGTTGCCGCAGGCGATGGCCGGCGCGGCCTTCCACAGCGGGATCATCGCGGGGAAGTTGAACGGCGTGATGCCGGCGACCACGCCCAGCGGTTGCCGCAGCGAATACACGTCGATGCCGGTGCCGACGCTCTCGCTGTACTCGCCCTTGAGCAGGTGCGGGATGCCGACGGCGAACTCGACGACCTCCAGGCCGCGCTGGATGTCGCCCTTGGCGTCGGGGACGGTCTTGCCGTGCTCGGAGGCGAGCAGCCGGGCCAGCGAGTCCATCTCGTCGTTGACCAGCTGGAGGAACCGCATCAGCACCCGCGCCCGCTTCTGCGGGTTCATCGCGGCCCACGCCGGCTGCGCCTCGGCGGCGTTGTCGACCGCCGCCGCGACCTCCTCCGCCGAGGCCAGCGGCACCCTGGCCTGCACCTGCCCGGTGTTGGGATCGAACACGTCACCGAAGGACCCGGACGTCCCCGCCACGCGCTTGCCGCCGATGAAGTGCTCCAGCTCGTTGGTCATGTCGCAACGCACCTTCCGCCGAACCGGTCGGTAATTACTAGGAAACCAAACCTTTGGTACTCCAATCTTTCCCAGAAACGCGGCCAATGCAACAGGGTGCGCTGCGTCACAGGCCCGATCGGGCGGCGGTGAAGACCTGACGAGCGGGAGGAGGACGCGGACGACTTCCCACGCCGACCGCCGGCGATGCCGACGAAGATCGAGCGCAGCCCGGTCGAGCCGGCTGCCGCTCACGCCCGGAACGGCCCGCGCCCGGTCGGCGAGCCCAGCTTCGAGCCGCCCAGCGCGACGCCGGGCCTACCGCATGGATGATCTCCGCAGGAAGCGGGGCGCCATTGCCGTCGTCCACTCAGGACGATTTGAAGTACCTCTCCAGGATGCCTTCGAGGTCGGCGCTGAGCGGGATCTCGTCAGCCTCCGAGACCCAGGCGTACGCGTCGTGCTCGGTCAGCCGCACGCCTTCGGCCGTGGCGACGGTGACCGACCAGGTGTGCTGGCGGTTGTACGTGCCGCTGCGCGTGATGTAGTCGAACGCGCCCAGGTAGCCGGTGATCTCGGCGATGCGGAGGCCCGTCTCCTCGTCCACCTCGCGGTGCAACGCCGTGTTCAGGTCTTCGCCGGGATCGACCTTGCCGCCGGGGAATTCCCATTCTCCGCCTCGGGAATCCGTCTCCCGGCGGCGCACCAGCAGGACCTGCCCACCGGCATCGATGACGGCCGCGACGATCTGCTGCTGCACTCCGTCGGCGGCGTCTCGGCGGGCCAGATCGGCCACTTCGGCCAGGTGCATGCGGACCGTCCTCCTGGGCTTTTCGCCACCGTACCGGGCCGCCCCGACGCCCCGCACGTCCCTACGCGGCCGAAACCAGCAGGGCGGACATCTGCCGGACCACTTCCAGCGCCGCCGGGTCGAGCGAGTAGCAGATCTGGGTGCCGTCCCGGCGGGTTCGCACCAGCCCGGCCTCGCGCAACGTGCGCAGGTGGCCGGAGATCGTCGGCTGGCTCACCCCGAAGTACTCGGTGAAGTCGCAGGCGCAGATCTCGCCCTCGCGGCGCAGCCGGTCGAGCACGCCGAGTCGGATTGGGTGCCCCATCGCCCGGAACAGGCCGGCGGTGTGCGCCAGATCATCATCGCCCACCCGGCCATTGTATCGCCAATCTCCTATATAAAGAGAATCGGCATTTACCTATATAGGAGGATGGCGATGACGTCCGGTGTGAACGAACTGGTCCTGGAGGTGGCGGACCTCGACGCCGCCGAGCGCTTCTACACCGAAGTGCTCGGATTCCCGGTCATCGAACGCTGGGAAGGCGGGCACTGGCGCAACCGCGAAGCGGTGTGGGTACTGGCCGGCGGCACCAGGATCGGCCTGTGGAAGCCGGCTCTGGGCATAGCCCGCGCCCGGGGCGGCGTGCACGTCCACTACGCCCTGTCCGTGAGCGACGACGAGTACGACGCGGTCGTCGAGCGGGTTCGCGCGCGCGGCGCGCAGGTCGACGAGGTGGAGTTCGGCCCGGGCAATGCACGCTCGGCGTACGTGGCCGACCCGGACCACAACGTCGTCGAGTTCTGGACCTGGGATGTGAAGCAGGGCAGCCCCGGGGCGCCGAGCGCGATCAGCGAGGGCGTCTTCGGGGTCTAGCAGATCTGCGGGTCCTTCAGGCTGCCGCCGCAGCCCGAAGGACCCGCGGCCCGATCGGCGGCCGAACAGCGCGCCGCACAACGGCTTTCGCTTCAGGAACAACGACTTCGCGGCGGAGGAACTCCTTCGCCATCGGGCGTCGGCGAGCTGTCCACAAAGCACAACCGGCCCGGTCGAAAGCGCGTTCAGCCCTCGGCGGGCCGCTCGCGGCGCGCTGAGCAGGCCGGACGGGCTTACCCTGCAACGCATGCCCCCCGAGTCGCCGGACGTCTGGGCTATGGCCGACCTGGCCACGCCGTTCGCAGTCCGCACGGCGGCCACCCTCCGGGTGCCCGACGCGGTCAAGGACGGCCCGCTCCCCCTCGCCGAGATCGCGCACCGCTGCCGGGCCGAGGCCGATCCGCTCGGGCGCGTCCTGCGATTCCTGGTGCACCGCGGCGTGTTCACCGAACCCGAGCCCGACGTCTTCGGCCCCAACGACGCCTCGGAGGCGCTGCGCAGCGACCTGGCCGACGGCCCCCAGCCCTGGCTGGACCTCGACGGCGCCGTCGGCCGCGCCGACCTCGCGTTCGTCGAGCTCATCGAGCAAGTCCGCGGCCGCCACCCCGCCTATCCGGCCGCCTTCGGCCGGTCCTTCTGGGAAGACCTGTCGCACAACCCGCAACTGTCGGACTCGTTCGACGCTCTCATGGAGACCAAGACCTACGGGATCGCCCCGCTGATCGCCGTCGCGCACGACTGGAGCGCCTACGGCCGGATCGCCGACGTCGGCGGCGGCAAGGGCGTGCTGCTCGCCGAGATCCTCCGGGCCAACCCGAAGGCGCGCGGCATCCTGGTCGACCTGACGGGCCCGGCCCGCAGCGCCGCCGACTACCTGCGCGAACAGGGCGTCGGCGACCGCTCGGAGGTGGTCACCGCGAGCTTCTTCGACCCGCTGCCCATCCAGGCCGACGCCGTGGTGGTCTGCGACGTCCTCGGTGACTGGGACGACGAGGACGCCACCCGGATCCTGGAGCACTGCAAGCAGGCGATCGCCCCGGGCGGGCGATTGCTGATCATCGAACTCCTGCCGGACCGGGAGCGGATGGCGCTGTTCACCGAGATGGATCTGCGGATGATGATCTACGTCGGCGGCCGGATGCGCGATCTCGACCGGACCCAGCAGGTCGCGGAGGCCGCCGGGCTCGCCGTCGAGGACTTCACGCCGCTGGACAACGGCTACGCCATCGTCGAATGCCGCCCCGAGCGGTAGCGCTGCACCCTCGCGGCGATCGACTCCCGCCACTTCTCCGGCAGATCGGCGAGACCACCCGCGACGTGTTCGGCCAGGTCCCCGCGGTCCTGCATCTTCAGGGCGAACACCTCGGACACCTGCACCCCGTGCTCCGGCCGCGAGAGCACCTCGACGGCATCGCCTGCCGTGATCTCGCCCGGCTCCTCCACTGCCAGGTACGCACCGGTCCGGCCGTGCTCGCTGAACCGCTTGACCAGGCCCTTGACGTCCCAGAACCCGGCGAACACCCGGCACGGCGTGCGCGGCCCCGTCACCCGCAGCACGGCCCCACCGATCCGCCACCGCTCACCGATCACCGCGGAACTGCTGTCGCACCCAACCAGCGTGAGGTTCTCGCCGGCGTTGCCGGGGACCAGCTCGCGCCCCAGCTCCCGCGACCAGTACCGGAGCTCCTCGCTGTCGAACGCGTAGGCCGCCTGGTACTGGGCCCCGTGGTACTTCACGTCGCACACCGTGTCGCCGTGCACACCGGCTTGCTCGAACCGCACCGGTCCACCGGCCGGGCGCTTGTCGATACCGCTGCGCCCCACGCGCCCGGTCCAATCCCCGGTCTGCACCACCGCGAGGTTCACCGACTGCACAATCCCCATGGCCCCAACCTACGCGGACGGCCACCGGGGCAACCGAGCGAGTATCCGCTGGAAACGGCCCTGCCAGGCGGGCGCCACCCTGGGCACGGCGCCCGGAGCCGACAGCCCGCCCGGCGAGCGGCGCGGCGACTCCTCCGCTCACGTCGCCGAGCCACTTGCGCGCGGCTTCCTTGGGCCCTCCCCCTCCCCACCCCACCCGTTGCTGCCGCGCGGCAGTGTTCGGTTGATCGCGCCCGGTTTGCCGGGCGCGATCAACGCCGTGGTTGCAGCCGGGCGCCGGCCTGCTGCAGTGCCTGGCGGGCCTCCGCGGTCAGGCGGCGCACCAGTTCCGCAGCGGGCAGCGGGCGCGTTTGCGCGTAGGTTTGGCCCGCCCACAGCGACATCAGCTCCGCGTCGCCGGCCTTGCCCGCGGCACCTCGCATCAGCTTCGTCAGGTTGTTCAGCTGCGGGTACGCCGCCGGGGCGTCACCGTTGTCGACCAGGAATCGGTTCACCAGCCCCCGCGCCGGGCGGCCGCTGAACGCGCGCGTCAGCGCGGTTTCCCGTTGTCCCGCCGCGATTTCGGCTCGCTGCGTCGGCTGCGTGCCCGCCTCGTCGCACACCAGGAACGCAGTGCCCAGCTGCGCCGCCACCGCTCCCGCGGCCAGCACCGCCGCGACATCCGCGCCGTGCACCAGACCACCCGCCGCGATGATCGGCAGGTCGACCTCGGCCTGGATCAGCCGGATCGCCGCCAGCAGGCCGAACAGCTGCCCGCCGCCCGGTAGCGCCGGATCGTCGTCGAACACCGCGCGATGTCCGCCGGCCTCCATGCCCTGCACGCACAGCAGGTCCACTCCCACGTCCGCGGCAGCGCGCGCCTCTTGCGGCGTCGTGACCGTGACCACGACCTCGGAACCCGCCTCGTGCAGACGTTCCACAATGGACCGTTCGGGCATCCGAAGGTGAACGACACGACAGGGACGCGCTCGGCGATCACCACCTCCACCTTGGCCGGGTAGTTGTCGTCGTCCCAGCTCGGCGAGCCGGCTTCGGCCCCGTGCCGCGCGGCTGCCGCCGCCACCCGCGCCGGGTAGTCGGCGAGATCGAGATCCCGATGCTCGCCCGGGACGAAGAGGTTCACCCCGAACGGCTCCGACGTGAGCGCGCGCAACGCCGCGATCTGAGCGGTCAGCGAATCCGCCGACAGGTACCCCGCAGCCAGGAAACCGAGGCCGCCCTCGGCGCTCACGGCCGCGGCCAGTTCCGGCGTGGAGACGCCACCCGCCATCGGCGCGGCGATCAGGGGAATTCGTCGCTCTGCGATCATGTTTCGACGGTAATCCCGCCCTCACCACGAGCGCATCAGAGCATCGCGCACACCACAGCGCCGACCGCGCCGGACCGCCGTCCGAGGCCGCGGGATCAACATTGCGTGATCCGGCACTCTTTCAACGGCATTTCTCCTTTCCTTTGGGCATAACGGAGTTGAGGAGCTGATCGGAAAGGCACCCCCCATGCGAACCACCACGCGCGACGGCCTCGCGCTCCGCGCCGCCAGCAGTGCAGACACCCCGGCGCTGGCCGGATTGCTCAGCGCGTCATACCGCGACGAGCCCCGGATGGCAGCGCTGCTGCCGCTCGAAGCGCAGCGAGAAACGAAGCTCCGCGCACTGTTCTCCCTTCTTCTGACCCAAGATCATCTTGATCACGGCACCGAGATCGCCGAGCTGGACGGGCATCCGCACGCCGTCGCGGTGTGGGACCGGCCGGGCAGCCAAGCCGCGCCGCTCGGCCGACGCCTCATGCACCTCCCGGCACTGCTGTCGGTGTTCCGCTGGCGGCTTCCCGAGACCGCAAGGGCGATCCAGACGTTCAACGCCACCGACAGCCACCGGCCCGACGAACCGCACTGGCACCTGGCCGCCATCGGCACCACACCGGACGTCCGCGGTCGCGGCCTCGGCAGCGCCCTGCTGAAATCCGGACTGGCGCGTGCCGACGCCCACGACACCCCGGTCTACCTGGAAGCCACGGCGCACGCCGCCGTGGACCGCTTCGAGCGGTTCGGATTCCGCGTGATCCACGAATACCCGGTCGCCGGCGGCCTCACCGTTTACGGCATGTGGCGCCCGGTGGCCCGCTGACCTGCGAAGACCGCCTGTCAGGGTCGCAACCCGGCGACCAGATCGACCGGGGCGAACCGGACCGGGAATGGTCGTTCCGGCTCGAACAGCTCGTCGCCGACCACCCGCGCCACCCGCTGGTAGTCGCTGCCGCCGACCAGCTCCCAGGCAGTCACGGACGGCACCTCGAGATCCGGATCGACCAGCCAGAAGTGCTGGGTGCCCAGCCTGGCGTGGGCCGCCTTGCGCAGGCTGATGTCGTTCAACCGGCTGCTCGGCGATGCGACCTCCACCGCCAGCACCGGTGCGGCCCGCAGGTTCCGCATCGTCAGGTCGGCGTAGCGCGCGACCAGGACGTCCGGCCGCAACTCGGTCCACAGGTCCTGGCGCACCGCGAACGGCGCGGACAGCACCCGGTATTCGGGCGGACTAGCCCGGTGCAGCTGGACGAACAGCGCCCCGAGCGCCGCCTGGTGCGGCCAGCCCGGCGCCGGACCCACCAGCAGCTCGCCGTCGACGAGCTCGTACCGGCGACCGTCCTCCGGGAAAGCCTCCAGGTCCTGGACCGTGAACCGCCGCCCGCCAAGATCGATAGACATCACGTGCTCCCTCCGCTCGTGCGCCCCGAGGTTTCGGGGTCTCGCATATAAAGAGGAGCGAAGGGTCCGAACAGATACAGCCGGCGCCGATGATCACTGGATCGGGCAAGAAAAAAGTGGGCGGGAACCCGACGCCTGGGTTCCCGCCCACTCGCACCATCGCGATTTTCCGACACCCCGCCACAGGGCCGCTGGTGCGTCTAGGGCGTGGTCGGCGCACTGCCCGCGCGCCGACCACGGATTCAATTGGTCAGCCGGATCAGTGGAACTGGGCGGTCTCGGTCGAACCGGCCAGCGCGGTGGTCGAGGAGTCCGGGCTCACCGCGGTGCTGATCAGGTCGAAGTAGCCGGTGCCCGCCTCGCGCTGGTGACGGGTCGCGGTGTAGCCGCGGGACTCCGAGGCGAACTCGCGCTCCTGCAGGTCCACATAGGACGTCATGCCGTCCGCCGCGTAGCCCTTGGCCAGGTCGAACATGCTGTAGTTCAGCGCGTGGAAGCCGGCCAGCGTGATGAACTGGAACTTGTAGCCCATGTGGCCGAGTTCGCGCTGGAACTTGGCGATGGTGCTGTCGTCCAGGTTCTTCCTCCAGTTGAACGACGGCGAGCAGTTGTAGGCCAGCATCTGCTCCGGGTACTTGTCCTTGACGGCCTCGGCGAACCGGCGGGCGACCTCCAGGTCCGGGGTGGAGGTCTCCATCCAGATCAGGTCCGAGTGCGGCGCGTAGGCCAGGGCGCGGGTGATGCACGGCTCGATGCCGTTGCGCACCTTGTAGAAGCCCTCCGGGGTGCGCTCCCCGGTGACGTACTGCTGGTCGCGCTCGTCGATGTCGCTGGTCAGCAGCGTCGCGGCCTGCGCGTCGGTGCGGGCGATGACCAGGCTGGGGACGCCGGCGACGTCGGCCGCCAGGCGCGCGGCGTTGAGGGTCTTGACGTGCTGGCCGGTGGGGATGAGCACCTTGCCGCCGAGGTGGCCGCACTTCTTCTCGGAGGCCAGCTGGTCCTCCCAGTGCACGCCCGCGGCGCCGGCCGCGATCATGCCCTTCATCAGCTCGTAGGCGTTGAGCACGCCACCGAAACCGGCCTCGGCGTCGGCGACGATCGGCGCCAGCCAGTGGATGTCCTCGCTCTCACCGCCGGCGCCCTCCGGGTCCAGGGCCTCGGACCAGTTGATCTGGTCGGCGCGCTTGAGGGCGTTGTTGATCCGCCGCACGACCGACGGGACGGAGTTGGCCGGGTACAGGCTCTGGTCCGGGTAGGTCTCGCCGGCCAGGTTGGCGTCCGCGGCGACCTGCCAGCCGGACAGGTAGATGGCCTGCAGACCGGCGCGGACCTGCTGGACCGCCTGGTTGCCGGTCAGCGCGCCGAGCGAGTTGACGTAGTCGGTCTCGTTCAGCAGCTTCCACAGCCGCTCGCTGCCCTGCCGGGCGAGGGTGTGCTCCTCTCGCACGGAACCGCGGAGGCGGATGACCGTTTCGGCCGAGTGCGTGCGCTCGATGCCCTTCCAACGCGGGTTGGTGTCCCAGTCGCGCTGGAGTTCTTCGGTTGCCTGCTTCGCCTGCTCGCGGATGCTCATGATGTTCCCCTTCCGGGATTGCCCTGCGGCTTGTTGATCCCAGTCTTGGCCCTGATCCAGCGAAACACGACCAGAATTCCGGGGTAATTTTTGAATTTTTTCTGCTAGCATCAACGCCATGACGGAGTTCGCCACTGAAGAAGACCGCAATTTTTCAACGGAACACGACCTTCTGGTCTTCGGTCAGCGGCTGCGGCACTTGCGGCGCGCGGCCGGGCTCACCCTCGTCGAGCTGGGCGAGCGGGTCGGGCGCGCGCCGTCGCAGCTGTCGCTGCTGGAGAACGGCCACCGCGAGCCGAAGCTGTCGCTGCTGCGCTCGCTGGCCGATGCGCTGGGCACCTCTGTCGACGAGCTGCTGTCGAAGAAGCCGCCGAACCGGCGCGCCGAGCTGGAGATCGCCGTGGAGAAGGCCCAGCTCGACCCGCTCTACCAGCGGCTCGGCGTGCCGCCGCTGAAGGTCGGCAAGCGCGTCCCCACCGAAGCGCTGGAACACGTCCTCGCGCTCTACGAAGAGCTCAAGCGCCGCGAGACGAAGCAGGTCGCCACGCCCGAAGAAGCCCGCAAGGCCAACGCCGAGCTGCGCGGCATGATGCGCGAGCACGGCAACTACTTCCCCGAGATCGAGAAGACCGCCGCCGGCATCCTCGACAAGGTCGGCTACCACGGCGGCCCGCTGTCGGAGGGGCTGATCCAGTCGATCGCCACGCACCTCGGCTACGGGCTGCGGTTCGTCACCGACCTGCCCCGCTCGGTGCGCTCGGTGACCGACCTGAAGAACCGGCGGATCTTCCTGCGCCGCGAATCGCTGGGCATGCACAGCCCGCGGACGATCCTGCTGCAGACCCTGGGCCACCTCAGCCTCGGTCACCGGCAGCCCCGCGACTTCGCCGACTTCCTGCGGCAGCGCGTGGAGGCGAACTACTTCGCCGCCGCAGTCCTGGTCCCGGAGCAGACGGCGGTGCCGTTCCTGCAGGACGCGAAGGCCGAGCGCGACCTCGCCGTGGAAGACCTGCGCGACGTGTTCTCGGTGTCCTACGAGATGGCCGCGCACCGGTTCACCAACCTCGCCACCCAGTACCTCGACCTCGTCTGCCACTTCGTGCGCAACGACGAGACCGGCATCATCTACAAGGCTTACGAGAACGACGGGCTGGTCTTCCCCAGCGACCCGACCGGCGCCATCGAGGGACAGCGGATGTGCCGGTACTGGGCGGGCCGGCAGGTGTTCGCCTCCTCGGACCGCTACTCGACCTACTACCAGTACACCGACAAGCCCGGTGCCACGCACTGGTGCGTCGCGCACGTCGACCCCAGCCGCGGGCGGGACTTCGCGATCACCCTCGGTGTCCCCTACACGGAGTCGCGGTGGTTCCGGGGCCGGGACACCAACAACCACTCCAAGTCGAAGTGCCCGAACGGCGAATGCTGCCAGCGCCCGCCGTCGGATCTCGCGAGCCGGTGGGAAGGCATGGTGTGGCCGTCGGCGCGGGCGCACTCGCACGTGCTCGCCGCGCTGCCGTCGGACACCTTCCCCGGCGTGGACGAGGCCGACGTGTACGCGTTCGTGGAGGCGCACCAAGGCTGATCGCCGAGGGACATCCGCTGATGGGCAGCGATTTCGCGCGAGATCGCCGCCCACCGGACATCGCACGCACCCGCAGACGCCTAGACCGAGCGACGGCGGCCCAGCAGCTCCGACGGCACGATGCAGACCCGGAACGGCAGCTCCGCGTCGAACGCCTCTGGGCCGCTGGCCTTGGCAATCAACTGGTACTCACCGGCGTCATCGAGCTCGAAAACCGTAAGGCGCGGAACGAGCGGGTCGATCACCCAGTAGCTGCGCACGCCGAGCCGCTCGTAGGCAGCCTTCTTCGAGTTCAGGTCGTACAGCTTCGTGCTCGGCGACAACACCTCGACCGCCAGCACAGGGGCCGTGGGCAGGTTGGCCTCGGTCAAGTCCTCATCCCGCGCCACCAATACATCCGGCTGCAGCTCCGTGGTCACCGATGGCCGCACCGCGAACGGCGCACCCACGACTTCGAACTCACCCGGAGCCGCATCCTCAAGCACATGGTGCAGTCGGTATGCGACCTTCTGGTGCCTGAATCCCGGCGCCGGCGTCACGAGGAGCATCCCGTCGAGGAGCTCGTACCGGTGGCCATCATCGGGCATCGCCTCCAGGTCGTACACCGTGAACGGGCGACCCTGGACGATGCCGTGCGGACCGGTCGTCTCTGCCATAACCGACATGGTGCCCTCCTTTCCAGTCGGCGGAAAGTCAACCAGAGGACACCGACAGACAGTGATCAGACCAGCACGGAGCGCTACTTCTTGTCGCTACGCCGACGCCGCCGGGCACGACCTCGTCGCCGCTCCCGGGCACTTCGACGTGCTCGTCATGGAGAACTTCCTCGGCGACATCCTCAGCGACGTCGGTGCGGCGACCGTCGGCGGGCTCGGCATGTGCCCGTCCGGCAACATCGGCGACCACGCCGCCTACTTCGAACCCATCCACGGCAGCGCCCGCGATCGCCGGGCAGGACAAGGCGAATCCGACCTCGCAGATCCTCGCGGCCGCTCTCATGCTGGAACACCTCGGCGACCGGTCGACCGCGGCGCGCATCAAGGATGCCGGGCCCTCGTTCCCCGGCAGCCCTCGCCGTGAGTGGACGTGGTCATTCCTGGGCGAGTTGGTCGAGGTACTGGCCGACCAGGTGCAGGCCGGAACGCAGGGTCTGGGTGTCGTCGGCGAAGCCGATGCGTGCGGTGTGCTCGATGTCGAACGCGGCACCGGGCGTGAACATGACGCCGGCGTGCGCCAGCAGGCGGGTGCAGAACTCGTAGGAGCCGATGGGCGCGTGGTAGCGCAGCAGTGCGGTGGTGCCCGAGGCGGGTTTGACGTAGCTGACGTCGTCGCGGCCGCTGACCCACTCGTCGAGGATGGCGAGATTGGTGCGGGTGATGTGGCGGGAGCGGGCCAGGATCGCTTCCTTGTTCTCCAGGGCGACGCAGGCCAGGAGGTCGTCGAGGCGCCCGACGCTGATCGTGGTGTAGTCCCGGTGGGTGGCGACCGCTCGCAGCAGCCCGGTGGGGCCGACGATCCAGCCCAGGCGCAGTCCCGCCAGGGAGAAGGTCTTCGACATGCTTCCGGTGGAGATGCCGCGCTCGTACAGGTCGGCGATCGAGGTGGTGAACCCGTTGCCGTCTTGGTCGACGCCTCGGTAGACCTCGTCGCACAGCACCCACGCTCCGGCGCGCTCGGCGATCTTGGCGATGCGGTCCAAGCCGGTTTCGTCGATGAGGGCGCCGGTGGGGTTGTTGGGGTTGTTGACGGCGATGAGTTTGGTACCCGAGGTGACCAGGCTGTCGAGCTCGTCCAGATCGGGCAGCCATCCGTTCTCCTCGCGCAGCGGGAGGTGGTCGACGCGGGCGCCGTAGCTGCCGGGGATGGAGTAGTGCTGCTGGTAGGTCGGGACCACGGCCACGACGTGGTCGCCCGGGTCGACGAGGGTGGCGTGCGCGAGCGCGTTCGCGCCGATCGCCCCGTGGGTGATCAGGACGTTTTCCGGGCTCTGAGCCGCGTACAGGCCCGCGACCAGGCGGCGCAGGCGCGGGCTGCCTGGGATCGGCCCGTAGGTGAGCGGGGTGGCGTCCAGTTCGGCCAGCACTTCCTCGCGCCGGCCGGACAGGTCCAGCAGCTCACCGGTGGTGAGCGAGCGGACGCAGGTCTCGGCCAGGTTGTAGCGGCAGGTCTCCTCGTATTCGTTCATCCACTGCTCGACTGCGAACTCGCGGATCTTCACCTGGGCCGCCCCTTCGTCGTGTTGCCAACTCGCTCAATGGGCAACATATTGCTCATCTGAAGCTCGGGCAAGCCGCGTGTGCACTATGCTGCTCATCGTGAGCAGCGAGGCCGACGCCAGCAGCAGTGCCGCGCCCCAGTTCGTCACGCGCATCGGCGGGCGCATCCGGGAGCTGCGCAAACAGCGCGGCTGGACCGTGCAGCAGCTCGCCGGGGCCAGCACGGTCAGCCGACGGATGCTCACCCAGATCGAACTGGGCCAGGCCAACCCCAGCCTCGCTACCGTCGACCGCGTCGCACGCGCCCTGGACACCGACTTCGCCGCCCTGGCCCTGCCCGATGGCGACGTTGCGGGCGGGGAGACCGAAGGAACCCTGGTGTGGCAAGCCCCGGGAGGTAGTGCCGCGCTCCTGCTCGGCGCGACGCAGGATCCGCGGGCCGAACTCTGGCGCTGGACCCTCGCTCCCGGGGAACGCTACGACGCCGAGCCCGACCGACCCGGCGCGCAGGAGATCCACCACGTCCTCGCCGGCCGCCTGACCCTCGCGCTGGAAACCGGACCCCGAACGCTGGGGCCCGGGCAGAGCGCCGTCATCGCCAGCGACCAGCAGTACGCCTACCTCAACGAGGAGGCCGAACCCGTCGTCTTCATGCGGGTCGTCACCGGCGCCTGACCGGAAGGGCCTCGGAATCCGTGCCGCAGCGCCCCGCATTCGACAAACCGTTGCATGCCCCGAGCACTCGCGCGGTCGTCAGTCGCGTGACACGGCCACGCGGAAATTCTGCCAGCCGATGGCGTCATCGAGGGCTACGCGATCGAGGAGCCCGGTGACGAACCCGCTATTCCCGAAGGCGGCCGCGTCCTTTCCCCCGCGTGGGACTGAAGACCGCGCCCGACTCGCCGCCGATCGGAACTGATCCGCGATCGAGCACTGCGAAGCTCCAATGTGGACGACCATCAACCGCCGAGCACGCCGCGCAGGTATGCCTGCACCACCTGCGAAAGCTCCTCGACGCTGGCCGTACTGCCGGGCTCCGGGGCATCCAGCGACCGGCTGCCGATGACGCGGTCGAACACCAGCCCCTCGCACAGGCTGACCAGACCGGCGGCGGCGAACTCCGGATCGGATGCCCCCAAGGCGATCAGCAACTCGACGGCCAGCGGACGGGAGAACGCCGCCCGCGCGAGCGGCTCGTGCAGCTCCGCAGCCGCAGCCACCTCCGCCACGAGCGCATACCGGGCGATCGTGTCGCTTCGGCGGGGCCCGAGCATCCGGTCCAGCTGGACCGCGATTCCGTCGGCCGCGCCGCGAACATCCGGCGGCCGATCTGAGCGCGGGCCCGCGATCGCGTCGAAATCCGCCCTCGCCCGCACCGCCAGCCGCGCCACCGCAGCCTCCAGCAGCGCCCGCCTCGTCCGCATGTAGTACGACGTCGATCCTCGCGGCAGCTCCAACCGAGCATCGACGGCGAGGTGCGTCAACGCACGAACTCCCTGCTCCGCGACGATCTCGATCGCCGCATCTGCGATGCGCGTTCGGCGGTCCTGCTCACACATCGCCCAACCTCCCCGACACCACCCGTACTCTACATCCATAGAGCCTCTACGTTTGCAGAGTCGTGGGGAGGGAAGTTGACCGACCGAGCCGGAACACTGCGTGCGCGCTTCGACCTGGCGGCCGCGCAGCAAGGCTTCGAACTCGACGAAGCGCAACGACCGGTAGCCGACAAGCTCGCCGCGCTCGGCGCTGAGCTGCGGAAGCACTTCCACCGGCCGCGCGGGCTCTACCTGCACGGGCCGGTGGGGCGCGGCAAGAGCTTCCTGGTGAACACGTTCTTCGCCGAAGCACCCGTCCGCGGCAAACTGCGCGTGCACTTCCACGACTTCTTCGACCGGCTGCACCGCACCGCCGCCCGGCACCGCGCGTCGAGCGGATCGAGCGCGGTGGACTCGGCGGTGGCCGAGCTGCTCGACGGATGCCGACTGGTGTGCTTCGACGAGTTCCACGTGCACGATCCCGGCGACGCGGGGCTGATCACCCACCTGCTGCACGCCCTGCACGCGCGCCGCGTCACGCTCGTGACGACGTCGAACTACCCGCCGGCCGGGCTGCTGCCCAACCCGCTGCACCACCACTTGTTCCTGCCCGCCATCGAGCTCATCGAGGCGCACCAGGAAGTCATCACGCTCGCGGGCCCCACCGACTACCGGACCACCAACCGGCAAGGGCGCTTCGCCGAAGGCACCTGGCAATGGCCGGGGAGCGAATTCCCGCCGCCCGGCAGCGAGGAGCAGAGCACGCTGCTCATCAACGGCCGGAACCTCCGCGCACTGGCCGTGCGGAACCGGCTGGTGTGGTTCGACTTCCACGAGCTCTGCGCGACGCCCACCTCGACGCGGGACTACCTCGCTCCCGCCGAGCGGTTCGACACCTGGGTGATCAGCGGCGTGCCCAGGCTCGCAGACTGCGGACCGGACGCCCGCCAGCGCTTCGCCAACGTCGTGGACGTGTTGTGCGACAAGGACATCACCACGCACGTGCTGGCCGATCACAGCATCGCCGGAACGCTCGCGGACGGCACCGACGTCGCACGCACCGCCAGCCGGCTCGCCCTGCTCAGGCCGGTTCCGCTCAGCGAAGCGGCAACCGGCGACGCCGTTCCCGCGAGGCCGTAGCCGGCCTTCGGATCACGCGCGGATTCGCTTCCTGGCGTCGTAGTCCTGGCGGGCCCGCTCGACCTCGTCCAGGTTGACCGACCATTCCGCGAGCGCGGCGAAAAGAGGCGCCAGGCTGCGCCCGAGGTCGCTGATCTCGTACTCCACCCGCGGCGGGACCTCGGCGTAGTAGCTGCGCACGACGAGACCGTCCCGCTCCAGGGCGCGGAGCCGCTGGGTCAGCACCTTGGGAGTGATCGAGGTGATCCGGCGTTGCAGTTCAACGAACCGCTGGCGGCCGTACTCGTGGAGCGCCCACAGGATCGGCGTGGTCCACCGGCTGAAGACGATGTCGACCACCGGCGCGATCGGGCAGGCGTTCTCCGGAGCGACCTCTCCGCCACCGCGCCAACGTGTGTCCTCCCGCACATTTCCCCCTCTCGTCCAATACTTTCTTCTAGGTACCTACTAGCCCACCGATAGTAGCTTCGCCGAGTCAACGCAGGAACTCGGAAACGGAGCACGAAATGATCGTGGTGACCGGAGCGACCGGGAACGTCGGGCGGCCGCTGGTGCAGTCCCTCGTCGCGGCGGGCGAGGAAGTGGCGGCGGTGTCCCGGCGGATCTCCGCCCAGGACGTGCCAGCGGGCGTGCGGCACCAGCAGGCCGACCTGGCGGATCCGGCGGAACTCAAAGCCGCCGTCGATGGGGCCACTGCCCTTTTCCTGCTGACCTCCGGCGATTTCGCCGGAGCCGGTGGCAGCCTCGACACCGTCCTGGACGTAGCGCGGGCCGGCGGCGTTCGGCGGGTCGTGCTGCTGTCATCGCAGGGCGTCAGCACCGGGCACCACCCGCCGGTGTTCGAGGACGCGGTCAAGCGATCGGGCCTGGAATGGACCTTGCTGCGGCCGGGGAACTTCGCCTCCAACTCCTTCCAATGGGCCGAAACGGTCCGCGCGCGGCGAGCGATCGCCGCACCGTTCGGCGATGTCGGGCTGCCCGCCGTCCACCCGGGCGACATCGCCGAGATCGCCGCCATCTCATTGCGCGACGCCCGCCACGCCGGCCACTCATACGCCCTGACCGGGCCGGCGCCGATCACTCCCCGGCAGCAGGCCGCGGCGATCGGCGAGGCGCTGGGCGAGCCGGTGCGGTTCGTCGAGCAGACCCGGGCGGAAGCCAAAGCCCAGATGATCCGTTCCATGCCCGAACCGGTCGTCGACAGCACCCTCGACATCCTGGGCACGCCGGGTTCCCTGCAGCAGGTCAGCCCCGACGTCGAGCGGATCCTCGGCCGGCCTGCCCGCACGTTCGCCGAGTGGGCGGCGAACAACATCGCGGCCTTCGAGTGACCGCGACCAACACGATCTGAACCGCAACGGAGACAACACCTTGCCTGTCGCACGCGTTCTCGACTCGACCATGTTCTACCGGGAGACCGGCACCGGCGTGCCGATCGTCTTCCTGCACGGCAACCCCACCTCGTCATACCTGTGGCGGCGAGTCCTGCCGGCCGTGGGCGATCCCGGCCGGCGGCTGGCGCCGGATCTGATCGGCATGGGCGACTCGGGCAAGCCCGGCATCGACTACACCTTCGACGACCACGCCCGCTACCTGGACGCGTGGTTCGATGCGCTGGACCTCGACGCCGTCGTCCTCATCGGACACGATTGGGGCGGCGCACTCGCCTTCGACTGGGCCGCCCGACATCCCGGCCGGGTCCGTGGCGTCGCGTTCACCGAGACGATCGTGAAACCGATGTCCTGGCAGGAGTTCCCGGCAGCGGGCCGCGAACTCTTCCGCTCGTTCAAAACGCCGGGCGTCGGCGAGGAGATGGTTCTGGACGGCGACCTCTTCGACGGGCTGCAGGGCACCGTCGCCACCCCGCTCGACGCCGAGACCCTCGATGCCTACCGCAAGCCCTACGCCACCCGCGACAGCCGCCTGCCGCTGCTGCGCTGGACGCGTGCGATGCCGCTGGGCGGAGAGCCGGCCGACGTCACCGCCAGGGTCCGCGACTACGACGAGTGGCTGGCGACCAGCGCGGACGTGCCCAAGTTGATGCTCACCTTCGAACCCGGACCAGGAACGATGATGATCCCGCAGCTCATCGACTGGTGCGCCGCCAACATCGCCAACCTCGACATCGCCCACCGCGAACTCGTCGCCGGTCACCACACCCCGGAGGACCACCCCGAAGCGATCGCCACCGCAGTCGCGTCCTGGCTGGACGAACACGACCTGCGGACGGCATGACCGCGAGCGCTTTCGGCGCCACCGTTGAGCGCGTTGGGGTTCCCATGCTCAACCGGCCGCAACCAGCGCCCACATCGACTACTCGTGCGCGGCTCGGAACGCGTGCTCGGCGACGAGGTCGGAGTGCTGGTCGACGCCTAGGTCGACGCGCAGGCTGTGCAGTCGACCGGTGAACCGGTTGTCGACGGCCGCGTAGTCGTCGGTCACCGGCGAGGCGCGGTCTACCCCGATGTCGAAGGTCTCGTCGAATGCGAAGTAGTACGGGATCGTCGCATCGATCCGCCCGGCTGCGACCTCGTCACCATCGACCGACAACACCGCCGTACCTCCGTTGCCGACACCGCCACCGTCGTAGTCGAACCGCAGCCGGACCTCGTGCTCCCCGGCGGGCACCGACCGCGGCGCCCGCACCCGGTGCACCGTCAGCCCGAAGTAGTTGTAGGCGTAGCAGGGCCTGCCCTCGTGGAAGTAGAACGACCACCCCCCGAACCTGCCGCCCTGCGCCACCAGCACGCCCTCCGCGCCGTCGGCGGGAACCTCGACCAGGGCGGTCAGTTCGTGCGAGCGGTTCTTGACGTTCGGCGCCGTCTCCTCCGTCAACCGCCCGGCTCCCGCGTGGAAGGTGATCGAGCGGCGCTCGCCCATCAGATCCAACCGCCCGGCCTCCAACGGGTTCTCCCGCTCGGTCATCCGATCGTCCAGCGGCAGCACGTTGTGCTTCGCCGCCTCGATCAGGAACAACTGCTGGAGTTCCCGCAGCGTCTCCGGATGCTCTGCCGCCAGGTCGCGGGCCTGCGTCCAGTCCACGTTGGTGTCGTAGAGCTCCCACCGGTCGTCGTCGAACGAGCGGCGCGCACCGTCCTGCACCATCACCCACGGGGTGCCGTGCCTGGTCACCGCCATCCAACCGTCGCGGTAGATGCCGCGGTTGCCGACCATCTCGAAGTACTGCACCCGATGCCGGCCCGGCGCATCCGCGTCGTTGAAGCTGTAGAGTATGCTGGTGCCCTCGATGGGCTGCTGCGCAATGCCGTTGACCTCGACCGGGTGCGGCAGCCCCGCCGCCTCCAGGATGGTGGGAACGACGTCGATCACGTGGTGGAACTGGTTCCGGATCCCGCCCCGCTCGGCGATCCCGAGCGGCCAGTGCACGATCATCCCGTCCCGGATCCCGCCGAAGTGCGATGCGACCTGCTTCGTCCACTGGTATGGCGTGTTCATCGCCAACGCCCAGCCGACCGGGTAGTGCGCGTGCGTGGTCGCATCACCCAGCGCCATATCCTGCGAATTGATGAACTCGGCGCTGTCCGGGATGCCGCTGGCGAAGCGGTGCTCGTTGAGAGTCCCGCCCAGACCGCCCTCGGCCGAGGCACCGTTGTCCCCGAGGATGTAGACGAAAAGCGTGTTGTCCAGCTCACCCAACTCCTGCAAGGCGTCGACGAACCGTCCGACCTGGACATCCGTGTGCTCCGCGAAACCCGCGTAGAGCTCCATCAGCGAAGCCGCCGCGCACCGCTCGGAGTCCGACAGCTCGTCCCAATGCGGCACGCCCTCGGCCCACGGCGCCAGCTCCGCGTCCCGCGGCACCACACCGAGTTCCTTCTGCCGCCGCAGGGTGATCTCGCGCTGCGCATCCCAGCCGTGGTCGAACTTCCCCCGGTAGCGCTCCCGGAACTCCTTCGGCACGTGGTAGGGCGCGTGCGTGGCACCGAACGGCAGGTAGGCGAAGAACGGGTTGTCCGGTTTGAGGGCCCGCTGGTTGCGCACCCAATCGATGGCCTGATCGACGAGGTCCTCGGACAGGTGGTAGCCGTCCTCCGGCCCGCGCGAGGGCTCCACCGGATTCGTGCCGTCGAACAGCACCGGATACCAGTGGTTCATCTCCGCGCACAGGAAACCGTAGAACTTCTCGAAGCCCTCACCGGTCGGCCACCGGTCGAACGGCCCGGCGGCGCTCACGTCTCGCGCAGGCGTCTGGTGCCACTTGCCGAAGGCCGCCGTGTTGTAGCCGTTGCCCTGCAAGACCTGACCGATCGTCGCGGCACTCAACGGCCGGATGCCGCAGTAGCCGGGCGCGGCGCTGGCCATCTCGGTCGTGACGCCCATCCCGACCGAATGGTGGTTGCGGCCGGTCAGCAGCGCCTGGCGGGTCGGCGAGCAGATCGCGGTGACGTGAAACCGGCTGTAACGCAGGCCGCCGTCGGCCAACCGGTCCGCGGTCGGCATCTGGCACGGCCCGCCGAAGGCGCTCGGTGCGCCGAAACCCATGTCGTCGATGAGCACCACCACGACGTTCGGCGCGCCCTCCGGTGGGCGCAGCGGCTGCCGCGGCGCGAACGCCGGGCGTTGATCGCGCACGTCGAACGCGGTCGCGGACGGCGGCTCGGGATCCGGAATCGGCAACCGATCACGCGACATCTGCACGCCCTACCTCCCACGATTTCGACGCCGTACCAGCGAACCGGGCGCGGAGCATCGGAAAACACCAACCCCACAAGGCTTTCCACACCGCATGCTAGTGGGCGAACACCTGAACCCCAGCATTGCGGATGTGTCCCGGATCGCAAGATCCCGGCAGCATTCCTGGTCAGCCGGTATCAGTGGCAGTCAGACGTGGAAGATGGCTGTCTCATCCGGCGAGCGCGGGCCGAACCGCTGCGATCGCAACGCGGGACCACCCCTCGGTCGCGGCACATGGGTGCTGGCCGACCGCGACCCGGCTGCACTTCGCCAACCTCATCGACGTGCCGTACGACAAGGCCATCACCACCCGGGTGATGGCCGACCGCGGTTTCGCCGGAACGCTGCGGCGCGGAACCGACGTCGAACGGACCGCCGCCTCGCCCCGCTCCGCCCGCTGGCGGTGCCCTGAGCTACTTCTTGCCCTTGGCCTTGTCGTCCTTGGCCTCGTCGGTGGACAGCGCCGCCACGAAGGCTTCCTGCGGGACCTCGACGCGGCCGATGGTCTTCATCCGCTTCTTGCCTTCCTTCTGCTTCTCCAGCAGCTTGCGCTTCCGGCTGATGTCACCGCCGTAGCACTTGGCGAGCACGTCCTTGCGGATCGCGCGGATCGTCTCGCGGGCGATGATCCGCGACCCGATCGCCGCCTGGATCGGCACCTCGAACTGCTGCCGCGGGATCAGCTCGCGCAGCTTCGAGGCCATCTTCGTGCCGTAGGCGTAGGCGGCGTCGCGGTGCACGATCGCGCTGAACGCGTCCACCGGCTCGCCCTGCAGCAGGATGTCGACCTTCACCAGGTTCGACGCCTGCATACCCGACTCCTCGTAGTCCATCGAGGCATAACCGCGGGTCCGCGACTTCAGCTGGTCGAAGAAGTCGAACACGATCTCCGCGAGCGGCAGCGAGTAGCGCAGCTCGACCCGGCTCTCCGACAGGTAGTCCATCCCGGAGAGCTGCCCGCGCCGGCTCTGGCACAGCTCCATGATCGTGCCCACGAACTCCGACGGCGCGATGATCGTGCACTTGGCGACCGGCTCCAGGACGTCCTTGATCTTGCCCTCGGGCCAGTCGGACGGGTTGGTCACCACCAACTCCGACCCGTCCTCCATCTCCACGTGGTAGACCACGTTCGGCGCCGTGGAGATCAGGTTCAGGTTGAACTCGCGCTCCAGCCGGTCCCGGGTGATCTCCAGGTGGAGCAGACCGAGGAAACCGCAGCGGAAACCGAAGCCCAGCGCCCCGGAGGTCTCCGGCTCGTAGGTCAGGGCGGCGTCGTTGAGCTGCAGCTTGTCCAGCGCCTCGCGCAGCAGCGGGTAGTCCGTGCCGTCCACCGGGTAGAGCCCGGAGTACACCATCGGCTTCGGCTCGCGGTAGCCGCTGAGCGGCTCCTCCGCGCCCTTGCGCTCGGCGGTGATCGTGTCACCGACCTTGGACTGGCGGACGTCCTTCACCCCGGTGATCAGGTAGCCGACCTCGCCGACGCCGAGGCCCCCCGACGGCTTCGGCTCCGGCGAGATGATGCCGACTTCCAGCAGCTCGTGGGTCGCGCCGGTGGACATCATCCGGATCCGCTGCCGCGGGGTGATCTTGCCGTCGACCACCCGGATGTAGGTCACCACGCCGCGGTAGGTGTCGTAGACCGAGTCGAAGATCATCGCGCGCGGCGGCGCGTCGGAGACGCCCTTGGGCGCCGGGATCTGCCGCACCACCTCGTCGAGCACCGACCCGACGCCCTCACCGGTCTTGGCCGACACCCGCAGCACGTCCTCCGGCTCGCAGCCGATGATGTGCGCCAGCTCGGCGGCGTACTTGTCGGGCTCGGCGGCCGGCAGGTCGATCTTGTTGAGCACGGGGATGATCTGCAGGTCGTGCTCCATCGCGAGGTACAGGTTAGCCAGCGTCTGCGCCTCGATGCCCTGCGCGGCGTCGACCAGCAGCACCGCGCCCTCGCAGGCCGCCAGCGACCGGCTGACCTCGTAGGTGAAGTCGACGTGACCGGGGGTGTCGATCATGTGCAGCACGTGGTCGACGCCGTCGGAGGTCCACGGCAGGCGCACGTTCTGCGCCTTGATCGTGATGCCGCGCTCCCGCTCGATGTCCATCCGGTCGAGGTACTGCGCCCGGTACGCGCGCTCCTCCAGCACACCGGTCAGCTGCAGCATGCGGTCGGCCAGCGTCGACTTGCCGTGGTCGATGTGCGCGATGATGCAGAAGTTCCGGATTCGCTCCGGGGGCGTGAACGTGGTGTCGGCGAAACTGCTCACTCAGTGTTCCTCGCGGATGTCGACTGGTGCGGGGTTCACCCCATCGTCCCATGACACGCCTGGTACTCGGCGTCCAACTCCGGGTCATCCCCGATGCGAGCACCGGCTCCGGGCTGCTGAGCTGGTCCTATGGGTCATTTCGCCGGTTTCGCCCTGGATCGTGCGTTCGGTCACCCGCGCGGTCTGCTGGGTGCCGCGGGCGGCGCGCTGATGGCGCGCGGCAACGCGGCGGCCGAGCACCAGGTGGTGCGGTTGGCCAAGCTGACCGGCGCGGAAGATGTCCTGGTGATCGGGCCCGGGCCCGGCGTGGGGCTGCGAGCGGCAGGCGAGCGTGCGGCGCGGGTGGTCGCGGTCGAACCGTCGGCACCCATGCGGCAGGCATCCTGCCGCCGGTGCGCGGAGCTGCCCAACGTCGCCGTCGAGGACGGCACCGCCGAAGCGACCGGGCAGCCGGACGCCGCGTTCGACGTGGTGCTGAGCGTGAACAACGTCCAGCTGTGGCCGGATCGCGCCACAGCGCTCGCCGAGCTGCACCGCGTGCTCCGGCCCGGCGGCGTCCTGCTGCTGTCGACCCACGAGCGCTGGCTGCCCGGCGGCCGGGCCGGCCTCCACTCCGACGTCCAGGCGGCGGGCTTCGCCGACGTTCAGACCTGGGCCTGGCAACCGGACCACGGCACCGCCCAGGCCCAAACCCGGGCCATCCGGCCGGACTAGGGCCGCCGACGAGTGCCGGCGATCACTCCGGGGCAGGGTCGCGGACGTCGGTCCGGATCGGGTGATCGGCCGGGATTTCGACCAGCACGATGCGCATCCCGTCCGGATCGGCCACCCAGCCCTCGTCGAGGCCCCACGGCTGCCGCGCCGGCTCCGCCAGGACCGTCACGCCACGGCCCCGGAGCCGCTCGAACTCCGCCCGCACGTCCCGCACCTGCAACCAGAGCACCTGATCCGGGCTCGGCCCCGGCCCGCCCGTGCCGGAGATCTCCAGAAAACCCTGCCCCAGGAAGAAAACCGTGCCACCGGGGAACTCCCGCGAGACGGCCAGCCCGAGCACATCGCGGTAGAACCGCAACGACCGCTGCCAATCCCGCGGCCGGAGGATCAATCGGCTGTTCAAGACCTCCATGCCCCGTTTCTACCCGTGCGGACCGGCGGCCGCCGAGCAACCGGGGCCATCAGGCGATGCCGAGGAGCACCACCCCGGCCAGGACCACCACGGCACCCGTCATCCGGCGCGTCGGCTGGGCTTCGCCCAGGAGCCGCCAGGCCAGCAGGCCCGCTAGGACGATGCTCAGCTCCCGGGCCGGGGCCACCAGGCTCACCGGGGCGAGCTGCATCGCGAACAGGACGAGGATGTACGCCAGCGGCGACAGCAACGCCACCGCCAGGATCTCGCGGCGGTGCTCCCGCCACGTGCGCGCGATCTGGGTCCGCCGGGTCGCCGCGTACGGGCTGAGCATCACCGAGCGGGCGAAGTTGCTCGTCCAGTCGAACACCAGCGGAGAAAGCGCCAGGCCCGTCACCGCGTGCGCGTCCCACACCGTGTAGATCGCGATCAGCGAGCCGGTCAGCAGGCCGAAACCGACGCCCGCCAGGCTCGCGCCGGAACGCGGTACCCCGTCGGACAGGCCGATCACGAACACCCCGGCGACCACCAGCAGCCCGCCGAGCACCCCGAGCCAGCCCGGGCGCTCCCCCAGGACCACCACCGCGATGATCATCGCCAGCATCGGGCCAGTGCCGCGGGCCAGCGGGTACACCACCGACATGTCGCCGACCGCGTAGCCGCGCTGCAGCAGCAGGAAGTACGCCAGGTGCACGACCGCACTGACCAGCACGCCCAGCAGCCAGTCGCCCAGCACGGGCATCCCAGTCCAGAGCAGCGATCCCGCCGCCACCGGCAGGTACAGCACGGCGCTGCACGTCGCAGTCAGCCACACGAACCCGGCACCGGCCGACCCGGCGCGCTTGGCGAAGAAGTTCCACCCCGCGTGCGCGAACGCGGCGGTGACGACGAGGAGAACGGCGGCCAGGCCCATGGGAACCCTCTCCGTGCCACGCGGGCGCGCGGCATCCGGGTTCCTCCAGGCTTTTGTCCCGTCAGATGTGCGACCGCACTCCTTCCGCGATCGCCGGTGCCGCTCGGACCGGTCCCCCGCGCTCCTAGTTGTGGTGACCTGCAGCGGAGCGGGAGCGGAACCCTAGGCACAACCAGACGTTGATGTTACTCCGTCCGATTCCCGCGTCTACACGCCCGCGGCGAGCTTCCAGCCGAGGCTGATGACGAGCCCGACGACCACCGTCAGGAAAACCCGCCGCACGAAACCGGATCCGCGCTTCGCGGCGACCATCGCGCCGAGGACGCTGCCCGCCATGTTGCTCGCGGCCATCACCAGCGCCAAGCCCCACAGCACCTTGCCCGCCGGGATGAAGAACGCGAGCGCGCCGATGTTCGTGGCGACGTTGACGACCTTCGCCGTCGCCGATGCAGTGACGAACGCGAAACCGACCAGGCCGACGAGCAGGAACACCAGGAACGAGCCGGTACCGGGCCCCGCGATGCCGTCCCAGAAGCCGATCAGGGCGCCGCCGGCGAGCATCACGAGCAGCTGCGCACGCCGCTCGAAGCGCGGCGCATCGGACGAACCCAGCTCGGGCTTGCGCCAGGTGTAGATGCCGACGACCGCCAACGCGACCAGCACGATGACGTTGAGGACCTGCGACGGAAGCGCATCGGCCAGGACGGCTCCGCCCAGCGACCCGAGCAGCGCGACGATCGCCATCGACAGCGCGGCCTGCCAGTCGATCGGCGTCCGCTTCGCATACGTCCGGGCGGCGGCCGCTGTCCCGGCGATCGCCGCCACCTTGTTGGTGGCCAGCGAGTAGATCACCTCGCCGCCGGGCAGGAGCAGCAGCATCGCGGGCAGCTGGATCAGGCCGCCACCGCCCACGATGGCGTCGACCGCCCCGGCCAGGAACGCGGCGCAGCAGAGGAACAACAGCCCGGCCAGGGAAAGTTCCGCGAATCCGGGCCAGTTCAACGCATCGAGCACGAAGAGTGACCCTATGGTCCGCAGGCGCGGGATCCGAGCCGATGTGACCGCCGTCGCCCGGTCCCGCCCGCCACCATCGGCGCAGGTGGCCGCTGTTAACATGGACGACCGTGCCGTGCGGCATTCCGCCGTGGAGGAAATCTGCCCTGGGGGCAGCGCCGACAACAGCGCGGCACGATCGATTCAACAGACTGAGAAGAGGCGCCACAGTGGCCAACATCAAGTCCCAGATGAAGCGGATCAAGACCAACGAGCTGGCCCGGCAGCGGAACAAGGCCGTGAAGTCCGCGGTCAAGACCGCCATCCGCAAGTTCCGCGAGGCCGCTGACGCCGGCGAGAAGGACAAGGCCATCGAGCTGCAGCAGGCCGCCAGCCGCGCGCTGGACAAGGCCGCCAGCAAGGGCGTCATCCACAAGAACCAGGCCGCGAACAAGAAGTCCGCGCTGGCGCAGCGCGCCAACCAGCTCTGAGCTGAGGCCGAGCTTCCGGCCCCCTTCCCGCACGGGGAGGGGGCCGTTTGCATTCACGGGAAAGCGCGGGTCACGAACGCTGGTTGCGGAGCTCCACGAGCCGGAGGACGGTCCGCTCCAGGGCGTAGGTGGCGTCGGCGGCCATGCCCTTGACCCCGGCGTTGACCTCCGCGACCGCCTGCAGCGCTTGCGCGAGGCTCGATGCGTTCCAGCCGCGGGACTGCGCCAGCGCCTTCTTCACCTTCCACGCGGGCATGCCGAGCTCGCCCGCCAGCCGGAACGGATCGTTCCGGCCGCCCGCTGCGGCGACCCGGCCGATGGTGCGCACCGAATCGGCGAGGGCATCGGCGATCAGCACGTGCGGAACGCCGAGCTGCACGGCCCACCGCAAGGCCTCCAGCGCCGCCGCCCGATCACCGGTCACCGCCTTCTCCGCGACCGCGAACCCGGTCACCTCCGCGCGCCCGCGGTGGTAGCGGCGCACCGCCGTCTCGTCGACCTTGCCGCCGGTGTCGGCGACCAGCTGCGTCGCCGCGGCCGACAGCTCGCGCAGGTCCGAACCGACCGATTCGATCAGCGCGACCACACCGGCCGCATCGGTCTTCCCGCCGGCCCGGCGCACCTCGTCGCGGACGAACGCCTCCCGCTCCGCGGGCTTGGTGATCTTGTTGCACTCGGTGACGCGCGCGCCGAGTTTGCGCAGCGCATTGGGCAGTTCCTTGGCGTGCTTCGACCGGCCGCCGCCGGTGTGCACGACGACGAGCGTGACGCCGTCCGCCGGCTGCCGGGCGTACGTCAGCAGCGCTTCGGCGATCTCCTTGCCCGCGTCCTGCGCGGACTCCACGGCCAGCACCCGGCCCTCGGCGAACAACGAAGGGCTGAGCAGCTCCGCCAGCTCCGGAGGAGTGAGTTCACTCACCTTCACCCGGCGCAGCTCGGCCTCCGGGTCCACGGCGCGGGCCGCTCCGACGGCCGCCCACAGCGCGCGTTCCACCAGCAGTTCTTCGTCGCCGATAACCAGATGCAGCGGATCGGGGACCACGGCCGGTGCGCTCATGCACGCATCGTCGCACGCACCCGCGACTGTCCCGCCATCTGGATCGTGCTGGCCAGAACCCGGCGCGGTCCACTAGCGTTGCCAGCACAACCGAATAGCTCATCCAGAGGGGCAGAGGGAACGGCCCGATGAAGCCCCGGCAACCGTTCGTCAGCGAATCGTGATTTCACCCGCGAGGTCTCTGACGAAAGCGGTGCCAATTCCGACCCGTCCGCGGGACAGATGAGGAGAGGACCTCGCGATGACCGCTGCTGCCCATGCCCAGAATTCGGCGAAGAAGACCTACGACCTGGGCAATGCCGTCGAACTGGTGTCCAAGGAAGAGGGCCACCGGCAGCCGCTGGCCCCGGAATTCGTCTCCTTGGAAGACTTCTCCCCGCTCGAGGTCGCGTACGACTTCGGCCGGATCCGCCGCGAGGACATCGAGGCCGGCCCGCGTTCCATCTGGCGCTACAAGCAGCTGCTCCCGGTTCCCTCCAACGTCGAGGAGCACCCGAACACCGACCCGGGCTGTACCCGGCTGATCCGGGCCGACAACCTCGCGAAGGCGTTGGGCGTCAAGCGGATCTGGATCAAGGACGACACCGGCAACCCGACCCACTCCTTCAAGGACCGCGTCGTCGCGGTGGCGCTGGCCGCCGCCCGCGAATTCGGCTTCAAGGTGCTGGCCTGCCCCTCCACCGGCAACCTCGCCAACGCGGTGGCCGCAGCCGCGGCCCGCGCCGGCTGGGACTCGGTGGTGCTGGTGCCCAAGACCCTGGAGCGCGCCAAGATCCTGATGAGCGCGGTCTACGACGGTTCGCTGCTGGCCGTCGACGGCAACTACGACGACGTGAACCGGCTGGCCACCGAGCTCGCCGCCGAGCACGAGGACTGGGCGTTCGTCAACGTCAACGTCCGGCCCTACTACTCCGAAGGCTCGAAGACCCTGGCCTTCGAGGTCGCCGAGCAGCTCGGCTGGCGCATCCCCGAGCAGATCGTGGTGCCGATCGCCTCCGGCTCGCAGCTGACCAAGGTCTACAAGGGATTCAACGAGCTCGGCCAGGTCGGCCTGGTGGAGCCGAGCCCGGTGCGGATCTTCGGTGCGCAGGCCACCGGCTGCTCCCCGGTGTCGACGGCGTACAAGAACGGCCACGACGTGGTCCAGCCGGTGCGGCCGGACACCATCGCCCGGTCGCTGGCCATCGGCGCTCCCGCCGACGGCCCCTACGTGCTCGACATCGTGCGCAAGACCGGCGGCGCCATCGAGGACGTCACCGACGACGAGGTCCGCGACGGCATCCGGCTGCTGGCGCGCACCGAGGGCATCTTCGCCGAGACGGCCGGTGGGGTCACCGTGGCCACGGCGAAGAAGCTCATCGAGGCGGGCAAGATCGACCCCGACGCCGAGACCGTGCTGCTGATCACCGGTGACGGCCTGAAGACCCTGGACGCGGTGCAGGACCAGATCGGCCCGAAGGCCACCGTCGCGCCGACCACCGAAGCGGTCAACCAGGCGCTCGGCCTCTGAGCCGACCTGACGACCTGGTTCGAGGGCGTGGCGTCACCGCACGGCGGTGGCGCCGCGCTTTCGTCCACAAGGGACGACTGCGGACGCTCGGGTCGCCTCGTCCTACGACTCGCCTGCGCGCAGCGGGTCGCCCCGGGCTGCGTAGCGGGGGCCATGCGGGCCGGGCAGGATCGCGATATCTCCTTCCTGGTCGGTGCGCAGCACTTTCGTGCCCGCACGGGTGAGGTTGTCGACGATGAACGGGCTGGGGTGCCCGTAGGTGTTGCCGGCGCCGACGCTGATCACGGCCAGCCTCGGGCGCACTGCTTGCAGGAAACGCGGTGTGGTGTAACGGGATCCGTGGTGCGGGACCTTGAGCACATCGGCCCGGAGATCCGCACCGGAGGACACCAGCCGCCCCTGCCCGGGCAGTTCGACGTCGCCGGTGAGCAGAACCCGGCCGGCCGGGGTGGTCGCCAGCAGCACGATCGACGCGTCGTTGGCGTCGTCGGCCGACTGTGTGCGGGCCAGCACCGGGTCCGGGCCGAGCACGTCCAGGACGAGCCCCGGCCAGACCGCGCGCTGCCCGGACAACAGCGGCACGACCGGAACCCGGTGCGCGCGGGCATCCCTCTCGACGTCGTCCATCGCCCACGCCGGCTGCCGCAGCGGTCCGATCGCGACCGCGTCGACGGGGATCTTCCCCATCAGCGCGGCGAGCCCGCTCACGTGATCGGCGTGCAGGTGGGTGAGCACCGCCAGCGGGATCCGGCGGATCCCGAGCCGCCGCAGGCATTCCGCGGCCCGTTGCGGATCCGGCCCGGCGTCGACCACCACCGCCTCGTCCGGGCGACCGGTGGCCAGCACCAGCCCGTCGCCCTGGCCGACATCGCAGGCGACCATGCTCCAGCCCGGCACCGGCCAGCCGGGCAGCACGGTGCGCACCGGCACCACGACCAGCACCAAGAGCAGCAGCCCCACCGCGACAACCAGGCGAATCCGCTTGCCGCGCAAGGCGATCAGCCCGACCGCCGCGATCACCGCGAGCGCGGTCCCGCCGACGGCGCCCGAAGGCCAGTCGAACGCCGCGCCGGGAACCGCCGCCGCCCGCTCGGCGACCAGGATGATCCACTCCAGCTCCGGCGCCGCCAGCCGGCCGAACACGCCGGCCGACCAGGCCGATACCGGCGCCACCACGGTGGCCAGGACGCCGAACACCGTCGCCGGTGCGACGACGGGCCCGGCCAGCATGTTCGCCGGCACCGCCACCAGGCTGACCTCGCCGGAGAGCGCCGCGATCAGCGGAGCCGTGACGACGTGCGCCGCCAGCGGCACGGCGATCGCTTCCGCCAACCCGATCGGCACTCCCCTCGCCCGCAGCGCCGATGACCACACCGGCGCCAGCAGCACCAGCCCGGCGGTCGCCGCGACCGACAGCGCGAACCCCGCACTGGTCGCCAGGTCGGGCAGGAGCAGCAGCAAGCCGATCACGCTCGCGGACAGCGCCGGCAACGCCGACCGCTGCCTGCCCAGCACCAATGCGAGCAACGTGATCGCGCCCATCACCGCCGCGCGCAACACGCTCGGTTCCGGTCCGGCCAGGACGACGAACCCGACGAGCGCCGCGCCCGCACCCACGGCCGACATGACCGGCCCCGCGCCGACCAGGTGCAGCAGCACCAGCACCGCGCCGCACACGATCGCCAGGTTGGCACCCGAAACCGCCGTCAGGTGAGACAGCCCGGCGGTCTCGAAGTTCTGCTCCACCTCCGGCGGCAGCCGACCGGTGTCGCCGACCACCAGCCCCGGCAGCAGCCCCGCGGCGGCCGGGCCGAGCACGTCGGCCGAGACCCGCCGCAGGCCGTCCCGCAAGTCCTCCGCGACGCGCTGCCAACCCGGCGCGGCCGCGACGTCGGCCGGTGGGCCGAACACCTGGAAAGCCGCGACCGCGAGCTCACCGGCACGCGGCGGGGAGACCTTGCCGGTCGCCGTTACCTGTTGTCCGGCAATGAGGTTCCGCCACTGCTCGGTCGGGACCAGCAGCACCACCGCGCCGCCTGCCCGCACCCGACGCCCGGCCAACTCGCCTGCCTGCAACTCGGCGCGGACCAACGACCTGTCCGCCGCTCGCCGGGCTCCGAAGGACGCACCGCGCAACGGGGTCGGCGCGCTCGTCAACGTGACTCGCAGCGTCGCCCGTTCGCCGTGTCCGGCGGCCAGCCGCACCGGATGGTGCTCAACGGTGTGGACGCGAACCGCGATCCCGGTGGCGGCAACGCCCGCCAGCAGCAGGACCACGAGGGCACCCCTGGCGACCGGCCGGGCGCGTACCGCCTTCCACGCCAGCGGCGCGGCCAGCAGGGCGAGCAGCGCCACGACCGCGGCCGGAACCCAGCCCGCCAGCAATCCGGTCAACGTCACGGCCCAGACCGCGAGCGCGGCCGGGACCAGGCGCAGGTCGAGTCTCGCGATCACACCCGCACCACCTCCCGCAGCCGGTCGAACCGGGTTTCGCCGATCCCACCGACCTCCTTCAGCTGCTCCACCGAGTCGAAGCGGCCGTGTTCGGCCCGCCACTGCACGATCCGCTTGGCGGTGACCTCGCCGATGCCTGGTAGTTCATCGAGTTCGTCCTCCGTCGCGATGTTCAGATCGACCTTCCCGTCGCCGCCGGGTTGTCCGGGCTGCGGCGCCCCCGGCACGGCGACGTAGAGCTGCTCGCCGTCGGTCAGCCGGCGGGCCAGGTTGAGACCCGTCAGATCCGTGTCCGGCAGCGGGCCACCGGCCGACGCGACGGCGTCGGCCACCCGGGCACCCGGCGGCACGGTGACCAGGCCCGGGCGAGTCACCCGGCCGACGACGCTGACCACGAGCTCCGGCGGCGCCGCCGTCGTGACCGGGGCCGGCGGCACCACGATCGGCGGCGGCGCGGGTTCCGCCGTGGGCTGACCGGCCCACGTCACGGCCACGATGCAGACCAGCACCACCAAGGACACCAGGGCGAGCGCGAGCACGCCGATTCGGCCGGGGTCCACTCTGGACCTCAGCAGGGGCTCGGGTAGCCACCTCTCGGCCAGCCGCCGCCAAGGCGAGCCGGATCCGGTATCCGGTGGCGGCGCCGAGTAGTTCGGACCGGCGCGCTCCGCCGGATCATCACGGGACGCATGCCGCTGCAGGGTCTGAAGCCTGCTTCGCGGATCTAGTTCTTCGAATTCGTCTGCACTGGAACGAAAACTCCGGATGTCAAACATGCGGTCGACGGTAGAGCAGACGAAAGTCGTTCCGCAGCTTTATTTTTCGCGGATAAGACCACTGTGGATCAAATCAGCGCCGGATTCAGCTCGAAGGTGTGGAATCCGCCAGCCGAAAGGTTTTCAGGCGTCCGAACGCCACCCGTTCGGGAGCACCACGACACCCACAGCGCCCGGCCCGATGTGCGCGCCGATCACCGCGCCCACCTCCGAAACGACGCAATCCACCGAATCACCGAGCTCGGCCCGGATCTGACCGGCGAGCCGCTCGGCGCGCTCCGGCGCGGCCAGGTGGTGCACCGCGATCGCGGCCCGGGAATCCGCCGCGCGCAACGAAATCTCCAGCAACCGGGCCATCGCCCGGGTGGTCGTGCGCACCTTCTCCAACGCGTCGATGCGACCGTCGTGCACGTGCAACAGCGGCTTTATGGCCAACGCGGTGCCCAACACCGCCGCAGCGGTCCCGATCCGCCCGCCACGCCGCAGGTATTCCAAGGTCTGCACGGAGAACAACGTCGTCGTGCGCTCGGCGGTCGAAGCCGCGACGCGCTCCACCTCGGTCAGCACAGCACCCGACTTCGCCGCCTCGGCGGCCGCGAGCACCGAAAAACCCAGCCCCATCGCGGTGGACCGGGAATCGACGACCCGGACCCGCTCGGGGTCGACCTCGCGCGCGGCCAGCCGCGCCGCGTCCCAGGTGCCCGACAGCTGCCGCGACAGGTGCACCGCGACCACGCCGTCGGCGCCGCCGTCCAACGCGTCCTGATATGCCTGCGCCAGTTCCTGCGGCGTCGCACCAGCAGTGGTGACCCGGTGCTTGCGGTCGAAAGCGCGCGCGAGATCGCCGGGACCGAAATCCGACTCGTCGACCGCGGCGGCCCCATCCACGCTGACGTGCAACGGAACGGTCCGCACCGCGTACTGCGCGGCGTATCCCGCCGGCAGGTACGCCGTCGAATCGGTGACGACTGCAATGGGCACGCCGCAACCCTACGACGTCACGGGCAGAACGCGATCAGCCCTCGACCCCGGCGTTGAAGGCGACCAGCCGCCAGCGACCGTCGTCGCCGCCGCGCCGCTTCAGCACGACCCAGCGGCAGTTGCCGATGCCGCCCAGACCCGGCCACAGGTCCAGCGGCAAGCCGACCAGCTTGGCGGTCAGCGCGGTGATCAGCCCGCCGTGCGCGCACAGCAACGCGGAGCCGTGCGGCTGCCCGTCGAGCTCCTCGACGACCTCCAGCGCGCGCTCGGCCACCTCGACGCGGGACTCGCCGCCCGGCGGCGCCCACGTCGGGTCCGCGCGCCACGTGCTCAAAGCCCCGGGCCAGTCCTGCTCGACCTCCGCGACGCTGAGCCCCTGCCACTCCCCGAGGTGCGTCTCGCGCAGCCGCTTTTCCAGCCGCACCGAAGCCCCGCTGACCTCGGCGAACGCGGCCGCCGTCGTGCGGGCCCGGTTCAGGTCGGAGCTGAGCGCGGCGTCCGGGGCGAACCGGGCGATCGCCGGCGCCGCGCGCCGGGCCTGCTCCTGACCGGTCTCGGTCAGCGAGCTGTCGAGATGCCCCTGCATGCGGCCCGTCGCGTTGTAGTCAGTCTCCCCGTGCCGCCAGAGCACCAGCTGGTCGAGGCTCACGATTCGGCGTCCGGCGAGTCCGCCTCGGCGGGCGCGTTCTGGTCCTCGAACTCGATCCGCGGGCAGTCCTTCCACAGCCGTTCCAGCTGGTAGAAGGCGCGCTCGTCGGAGTGCTGGACGTGCACCACGACGTCGACGAAGTCCAGCAGGACCCACCGGCCCTCGCGCGCGCCTTCTCGGCGCACCGGCTTGGACCCGGCGGCGCGCAGCTTCTCCTCGACCGCGTCGACGATCGCTTCGACGTGCCGCTCGTTGGGCGCGGATGCGATCAGGAAGCAGTCGGTGATGACCAGCTGCTCGGAGACATCGAGCAAGACCACGTCGGTGGCCTTCTTGTCCGCCGCGGCCTGCGCCGCGATCAGAGCCAGCCGTCGGGCGTTCTCGGTGGCTGCCACGTCACTCCTCTCGGGTGGGTCCGGTGTGCGACCCACGCCGGGTAGAGGATAGCCAGCCCGCCCCGCACCAGGCCGAACCCGCCTCCACGGCCACCGAGCCGGACATCCACGTCCGAAGCATGTCACTCCCGGAACACCAGAAGTCCCACCTGGTCAAACAGGCGCGGGAACGAGGACTCGCCGCCGGTCAGGACGGCGACGCCGGTCCCCACTCGGTTCCGGAGTCGTCCCGGTACAGGCCTCGCTTGGTGATGTACTGCACGATTCCGTCCGGGACCAGGTACCAGACCGGCAGGCCCGCCCGGACCCGGTCCCGGCAGCCGGTCGACGAGATCGCCATCGCCGGGATCTCCACCAGCGACACCGCCCCCGCGGGCAGGTGGGCGCCGTTGAGCGAGTAGCCGGGCCGGGTCACGCCGATGAAGTGCGCCAGGTCGAAGAGCTCTTCGACCCGGTGCCAGGACAGGATCTGCTCCAGCGCGTCCGCACCGGTGATGAAGTACAGCTCCGCGTCCGGGAACTGCTCGTGCAGATCCGTGAGGGTGTCCGCGGTGTAGGTCGGGCCGCTTCGGTCGATGTCGACGCGGCTGACCAGGAATCGCGGGTTGGACGCGGTGGCGATCACCGTCATCAGGTAGCGGTCCTCGGCGGGGCTGACCACCTCGTGGCTCTTCTGCCAAGGCTGGCCGGTGGGCACGAAGACGACCAGTTCCAGGCCGAACTGGGCCTGCACCTCGCTGGCCGCGACCAGGTGTCCGTGATGAATGGGATCGAAGGTGCCACCCATGACCCCGATCCTGCGACGAGACATAGCTGCCAAGCCTAGGAAGTCGACGTTCCGCGGTGGTCGGCGGGGCGTGCGTCGTACATCACCCCGGCTGTGGGGCCCGGCTCGCACTCCCCTGCGAACCGGGCCTCACGCCACGCCGACCGTGGAGCCCGGCCCACGCTCCCCCCTGAGCCGGGCCCCACGGCCCTGCACGACCCTCGGCGGCTGGGGGCCCACCTCGGGTCGCCGGCGCTGCCATTTCTCAGGCGCGCACCGGTGTGACGCGCGGATCCGGGCACCCATGACGCGGGCACGAATGTGTCCTACGTCACTCTTCCGGGGCCACTACGTCGCCGGTCTCGGCGTCCTTGACCAGGATCGCCTCCACGGGGCAGGACTCCGCCGCGTCGACCACCTGGTCGGCCGGGTCCACCGCCGCGCTCCTGGCGCAGCCGTACCCGTCCACCAGCTCGAAGTGATCAGGCGCGACACCGGCGCACATGCCGGAACCGATGCAGGTGTCCGCATCGACCTCGATCGTCCAGCTCATTGCCCACCTCTTCCAGTCATGAGGGAGATCACTCGACACCTTGCCACGTCAGCACCATCCGCTGGGGCCCCCGGACGAGCATTCCGCTCTTCCACTCGACGTCTGCCGCGGATGTCGCGAACCGCAGCCCCGGCAGCCGGGTCAGCAGCGTGCGCAGCGCGACCTGCAACTCCAGCCGCGCGAGCTGGGCGCCGAGGCAGTGGTGCGGGCCGTGCCCGAAGCCGAGGTGCGTCGCCTCCCGGCGGGTCAGGTCGAGCTGCTCGGGATCGCTGAACACCCCCTCGTCGCGGTTCGCGGCCGACGCGCTGACCATGACCGGCTCGCCGGCCCGCACCAGCACGCCGCCCAGCTCCACGTCCTCGGTGGCGTATCGCGGGAAGCCGGCGCCGACACCGAGCGGCACGTAGCGCATCAGCTCCTCGACGGCCTGCGGCACCGCGTCGAGGTTCTCGCGCAGCCCGGCGAGCTGCTCCGGGTGCGTCAGCAGCACGTAGACGAAGTTCGGGATCTGGGTCGCGGTGGTCTCGTGACCGGCCACCAGGATCCCCGCCGCCAGCCGGACGAGCTCGTCCTCGGACAGCTTGTCCTGCTCGTCGCGGGCCGCGATCAACGCGCTGAGCAGGTCGTCGGCGGGTTCCTCGCGGCGTTGGGCGATCAGCCCGGCGATGTAGCCGAACATCTTGTCGATGTAGTCGGTCACCTGCTCCGGCGTGAGCTTCGTAGTGGACAGGAACGCGTCCGACCACACCCGGAAGTCCCCGCGGTCGGCATAGGGCACGCCGAGCAGTTCGCAGATGACGGTGATCGGCAGCGGCAGCGCGAATTCCTCGACGAGGTCGGCGGGTCCGCCTCGTTCGATCATCCGGTTCACCAGCCCGTCGGCGATCTCCTGGGTCCGCGGCCTCAGCTGTTCCACGCGGCGCGCGGTGAATGCCTTCGCCACCAGCTTGCGGAGACGGGTGTGGTCCGGCGGGTCCATGCTGAGCAGTCCGCCTTGCGGGCTGTTCGGCCGCAGCCTCGGCTCGTCGTGGTCGAGCGCGGCGGCGCGGCTGAAGCGCGGGTCGCCCAGCACGATCTTGGTGTCTTCGTATCGGGTCGCGAGCCAAGCCGTCTCGCCGTAGGGCAGCTGGACCCGGGTCAGCGGTTCCTGCTCGCGCAGGCGGGCGTAGATGGGATCCAGGTTCAGCTTGTCGGCCGCGCTGAAGGGATAGGTCCTCGGCTCCGTGGTGGTCATGCACAGCTCCTGGTGGACGTGATGTAAGCAGGCGCTTACATCATCACCGTACGCCGGCCCCAGCGCAGGTGCACGCCTTGATCACTTTTCGTCCGGAAGGTCCGTTCGTTCCAGCAGAACGGAAATCCCGCGCGCCACGTGGCGCGCGACCGCCTCCGGATCGGCGTCCGCCAACGGGGACTTGCCCAGCACCGAGCGGACCATGCCGATACCGAACAGCCACGCCAGCACCAGATCCGCGCGCAGCTCGGCGTCCGGCGCGTCCGTGAGCTCCGCCAGCCGGGCCGCGTAGCGTGCGCCCAGCTCCTCGCGCAGCACATGCGCGGCCCGCTCGTCGCTGTAGGAGCGCAGCATCGCCGCGATCGGATGCTCAGGACCGCTGAGCTGGTCCGCGGACAAGAGGTTGCCGAGGATCCGCAGCGGCAGCTCCTCCGGCGGCTGCGCTTCGAGCAGCCGGGCGCTGTCGTGGCTGAGCACCGCCGCGAAAAGCTCCTGCTTGGAGCCGAAGTAGCGGAACAGCAGGGCCTGGTTCACCCCCGCCCGCGCCGCCACGTCGCGCACCGTGGTCGCGTTGAAGCCGCGCTCGGCGAACAACGCCGACGCGGCCTGCAACAGCGCGTCCTTGGTGGCGGCCGAGTCACGTTTGCGGCGCGGCGCCTGGGTCAAGGTCAGCTCCCCGGGCAGGAACTGGTGCTCGACGGGGCGGAGCCCGGCCGCACGTGCCCGTCGCCGAAGGCCAGCCACTTCGTGGACGTCAGCTCCGGCAGGCCCATCGGCCCGCGGGCGTGCAGCTTCTGGGTGGAGATGCCGATCTCGGCACCCATCCCGAACTCGGCGCCGTCGGTGAACGCGGTGGAGGCGTTGACCATCACCGCCGCGGCGTCCACCTGGACGGTGAACTGCCGGGCCGCGCGGACGTCGCTGGTCACGATGGCCTCGGTGTGCCCGGAACCGTGGGCGCGGATGTGCTCGACGGCGTGAGGCATCGAGTCGACCACCGCCGCCGCGATGTCCAGCGACAAGAACTCGGTGTCCCAGTCCTCGTCGGTCGCCGCGACCACGTTGGAGCCGCCGACCGCGATGACGCGCTCATCACCGTGCACCGTCACGCCCGCGCCGTGCAGCTCGGCGAGCGCCCGGGGCAGGAACTCCTCGGCGATGTCCTTGTGCACCAGCACGGTTTCCGCCGCGTTGCACACGCTCGGGCGCCGGGCCTTGGAGTTGAGCAGGATCCGCAGCGCGGTGTCGATGTCCGCGGTCGCGTCGACGTACACGTGGCAGTTGCCGACGCCGGTCTCGATAGCGGGCACCGTGGCGTTCTCCACGACGGCGGAGATCAGCCCGGCACCGCCGCGCGGGATCACCACGTCCACCAGGCCGCGCGCGGTGATCAAGTGCTGCACGGACGCCCGGTCGTGGCACGGTAGGAGCTGCACGGCGTCGGCAGGCAGGCCGCGCTCGCGGACCACGTCGGCGAGGATCGACACCAGCACGGTGTTGGAGTGCTCCGCCGAGGACGAGCCCCTCAGCAGCACCGCGTTGCCCGACTTCAGCGTCAGGCCCGCGGCGTCCACGGTGACGTTGGGACGACCCTCGTAGACGATCCCGACCACGCCGAGCGGCACCCGGACCTGCTGCAGCTGCAACCCGTTGGGCAGCACGCTGCCGCGCACCACCTCGCCCACCGGGTCCGGCAGACCGGCGACCGTGCGCAGCCCGTCGGCCATCGCCTCGACGCGCTCGGTGCTCAGGCTCAGCCTGTCGATCAGGCTCTCCGGCATCCCGGACTCGCGGCCGGCGGCGACGTCCCTGTCGTTGGCGGCGAGGATCTCCGGCGCCCGCCGCACCAGCGCGTCGGCCATCGCGTGCAGCAACGCGTCCTTGTCGCCCCGGGTGGCCTGCGCCAGCTCGGCCGCCGCCCGCTTGGCGCGCCGCGCCGCGTCGCGGACCTGCTCCCGCAGCTCGTCGCCGGACACCTTGCCTGTGATCGTGGACTCGGTGGTGGTCACCCGCCCAGACTAGTCCGTTCGGTCCTCGTCCCGGCACCGGATTTCACCCCGGACGTGCGGCGTCGTGGGCATCCGGTAGGAATCGGGGCGTGGACGAAAACGCGCTGCGCGAACTCGCCGACGACCGACTCCGCGCGCTGGCCGGCCCCGACGCCGCGCTGCGCGAGGACCAGTGGAGCGCCATCCGCGCCCTGGTGCTGGAACGCCGCCGCGCGCTGGTGGTGCAGCGCACCGGCTGGGGGAAGTCCGCCGTCTACTTCATCGCCACCGCGCTTCTGCGCGAGCTCGGCGAGGGTCCGACGGTGATCGTTTCGCCGCTGCTCGCGCTGATGCGCAACCAGGTCGACGCGGCCGCTGCCGCCGGGGTGCACGCCGCCACGATCAACTCCGCGAACCCCGACGAGTGGGCCGACATCGAGGAGCAGGTCGCCTCCGGCGAGGTGGACGTGCTGCTGGTCAGCCCGGAGCGGCTGAACAACCCCGATTTCCGCGACACGATCCTGCCCGAGCTCACGCAGACCGCGGGCCTGCTGGTGGTGGACGAGGCGCACTGCATCTCCGACTGGGGCCACGACTTCCGCCCGGACTACCGGCGGCTGCGGACGCTGCTCACGGAGCTGCCGGAGGGCGTCCCGGTGCTGGCGACCACCGCCACCGCGAACGACCGCGTCGTGCAGGACGTCTCCGACCAGCTCGGGGTCGGCGGCGAGTACACCGATCCGCAGGAAACGCTGGTGCTGCGCGGCACGCTGGACCGGGAGAGCCTGCGGCTGGGCGTCGTCCGGTTGCCCTCGGCGGAAGCGCGGCTGGGGTGGCTGGCGAGCCACCTGAAGGAGCTGCCCGGCTCCGGCATCATCTACACGCTGACCGTGGCGGCGACCGATGAGATCGCCGCCTACCTGCGTGATCAGGGCTACGAGGTGGCGTCCTACTCGGGCCGCACCGATCCCGGCGAGCGGCAGCAGGCCGAGGCGGACTTGCTGGCGAACCGGGTCAAGGCGCTGGTCGCGACCTCGGCGCTGGGCATGGGTTTCGACAAGCCCGACCTCGGTTTCGTGGTCCACCTGGGCGCGCCGTCCTCGCCGATCGCCTACTACCAGCAGATCGGCCGCGCGGGACGCGGCGTGCAGCGGGCCGAGGTGCTGCTGCTGCCCGGGCCGGAGGACCGCGACATCTGGAGCTACTTCGCGTCGCTGGCGTTCCCGCCGGAGCCGACCGTGCGCGCGGTGCTCGACGCGCTGGCGCAGCACGAGCGCATGTCGACGGCCGCGTTGGAGCCGCACGTCGAGCTGGGACGCACCCGGCTGGAGATGGTGCTGAAGGTGCTGGACGTCGACGGGGCCGTCCGCCGGGTGAAGGGCGGCTGGGAGGCCACCGGCGAGCCGTGGCACTACGACGCCGAGCGCTACGCCCGCATCGCCGCGGAGCGGAAGTCCGAGCAGCAGGCGATGCTCGACTACCTCGGCACGTCGTCGTGCCGCATGGAGTTCCTCCGGCGGCAGCTGGACGATCCGGCGGCCGAACCCTGCGGCCGCTGCGACAACTGCACCGGCTCCGGCTATTCCGGGGACGTCGACGACCAGGCCGTGCAGCAGGCCGGGGAGCGCCTGCGGCGGCCCGGCGTGGAGGTTTCGCCGCGCAAGATGTGGCCGAGCGGGATGGACTCGCTGGGCGTCCCGGCGTCCGGCAAGCTGCCCGCCGGGGAGCAGGCCACCACGGGCCGGGCGATCGGGCGGCTCACCGACATCGGCTGGGGCAACCGGCTGCGCGAACTGCTCGCCACCGGCGCGCCCGACCAGGAACTGCCGGACGACCTGTTCCAGGCCGGGATCAAGGTGCTGGCCGCGTGGGAGTGGGCTCAGCGCCCGGTGGGCGTGGTCGCGCTCGGTTCGCGGACGCGCCCCCTGCTGGTGCGCAGCCTGGCGGAGCGGATCGCCACGATCGGCCGGCTGCCGCTGCTCGGCGAGGTGCTGACGAACCCGAACACGACGCCCCGGCGCGCCACGAACAGCGCGCAGCGGGTGGCTTCGCTGTGGCAGCAGTTCAAGGTCCCCGAGGAACTCGCCGCCAAGCTGTCCACACTGGATGGACCGGTGCTGCTGATGGACGACTACGCCGACACCGGCTGGACCGTCACCGTCGTCAGCCGCCTGCTCCGCCAGGCGGGCGCCCCGGCGGTCCTGCCCTTCACCCTCGCCACCACTTCGTGAGCGGATCTGGACGCTGAGCCGCTGCTCATGACCCGTGCGCACTTCGTGCTGCCATAGCAGCACGAAGTACGCACGGGCGAGCAGTCCTGCGCTTCAGCCCTGCGCTCGCACCCATCCGGCGATGACCTCGTCCAGGACCGGCATCGGCAGCGGGCCGTTGCCGATGACCACGTCGTGGAACGCCCTGAGGTCGAATGCCGGACCCAGCTGCGCTTCGGCCTTGGCGCGCAGCCGCTGGATCTCCAGGCGGCCGACCAGATAGGACAGCGCCTGCCCCGGATTTTCGATGTACCGGTCGGTTTCCGACTGGATCTCGACCTCCGGCATCACCGTGTTCGTCCGCAAGAAGTCCACCACCTGCCGACGACTCCAGCCGAAGGCGTGCAGCCCGGTGTCCACCACCAGCCGCGCCGCGCGCATCGAATCCATCGCGAGCATGCCCAGCCGGGCGATGTCGTCCGAGTACAGGCCGGCCTCGTCGGCGAACCGCTCCGCGTACAGGCCCCAGCCCTCCATGAACGCGTTGATCCACGCGGCCCGCCGGATCAGCGGCACCCCGGTCAGCTCCTGCGCGAGGGTGATCTGGAAGTGGTGTCCCGGAACGGCTTCGTGGAACGCCGTCGCCTCGGCCAGGAACCGGGGGCGCTCCTCGGCTCGGTAGGTGTTGGCGTAGTAGATCCCCGGCCTGGAGCCGTCCAGCGGCGCCGGGAGGTACGCGGCCGCGGTCGCACTCGCCTCGCGGTCCGCCGGGACGGCTTCCACCCGGCACCGCTGCGCCGGCTGCCGCCCGAACCACTCCGGCGCCGCCTCTTCGGCACGGGAGATCGCCGCCTGGGCCGCCCCGAGCAGCTCCGCGGCGTTCTGCCAGCACAACGCCGGATCGGTGCGCATCCGCTGCTGCACCTCGGCGGCGGTTCGCAGGCCGAATTCCCGCGAACCGATTTCCGCGTATTCCTCGGCAAGTCCTTCGATCGCCGCGAGCCCGGTGCGGTGCAGCTCCTCCGGGGTCCAGTCGACCGTGGTGTGCATCCGGGCCAGTGCCGCGTAAGTCTCCGCACCGCCCGGCAGCCAGCACAGCCCCGGCCGGTCGTCGGGACGGCCGTGCGGCCGGATCTCGGTGTGCAGGACGTTGCGGTACGCGGCGAACGCCGGCCGGACCGCGTCGGTGAGCAGCCGATCCCGCTCGTCGGCGCAGCGCAACGGCGCCTGCCGCAACGGATCGCTTTCCAGGGCCGACAGGTAGGTATCGAGGTGCGCGACCGCATCCCGGACCCGGCGCGCGACCGGCGTCCGCCCCGCCGCCGCGCCGTGGCGGTGCCGATCCGCCGCTTTGGCAAGGAAATCGGGGATCGCGGCGAGCCTGGTCAGGAAGTCCTGTTCCTGCTGTGGCCCGGACGGCCGCACTGCGGGCAGGAGTTCGAGCAGCTTGGCGATCGGCGAGACCAGCAGGTCGTGCATGGTGTGTTCGACCAGCCGCGCGCCGAGCCGCGTCGCGACCGCCTCTGCCTGCTGCACCACCACACCGCGGGTGATCCGGTCCTCGGGCGGCGGATCGAGCGAGCGGGCCGCGGCGGCGATGCGCAGCGCGCGCTCCCGGATCGCGGACTCCGCGGACTCGTCGAGATCGCCCAGCCGGTGGTCGATTCCCGGTATCCCCTGCAGGAGTTCGTTCAGCGGATCCTCATCCGCCAGGACCTCGATCAGCTCGTCGGCGAGCTCGCGCGCGGTGTTCACCGGACCAGTCTGCCCTACGCGGCGACGCATTCGACCGAATTCGGCCAACGGGTGCAATTCACCCGAAGTAGGTCATGAAAAGGTGCGAAGGCGAATGAAATGCGGAAAACCGGCTCGGTGCCCTCGAACCGACGCCGAGGGCACCGCAGGAGTCGACGTCAGGAATCGAATCGGCCGGCGCGCACGCCGGCGACGAACGATCTCCATTGACCACCCGAAACCGCGAAGTACCCCGCAGCCCGGTTCTTCGAATCCCGGACGGCCGCGCCGTCACCGAAGCGGCCGACCTCGACGCAGTCGCTCACCTGCGCCGACCGGCTCGACTTCCGCCAACCAACCGGCTGTGCCGTAGTCACGCAATGGCCTCCATCTCGTTCGCACACTTGGCGATGAACCCGATCGATTCGTCGTGATCCATCGCGAACGAGAGCAGGGTAGTGATCGCGTCCAGGTATTCCTGCGCTAGTCCGGGGTTGTACAGAAAGGCGGCGGATCGGTAGTGCTCCAAGTGGACGATCGGCTGCGCCTTCGGGAATTCGAACACCACGAACGGGCCGACATGACCGGGATGCCAGGACGTCGAACCGCTCGCCACGACGCGGACTTCGATGTTGGACCATTCCGCCAGTTCCGCGACCTTGCGGAGCTGGTCGGCCATCACGGCGTACCCACCGATCGGTTCCCGCAGCGCGTGTTCGCTGATGATCGCCGTCAGGTGCGGGCCGTTGCGCGCGGAGAGGATCTCCCGGCGGCCGACGCGCATCAGCACCAGTTTCTCCACCTCGCCGACCGGCCTGCCGCGCATCACGGCGCGCGCGTAGTCGGAGGTCTGCAGCAGCCCGGGCACCAGCCCGGTGGCCACATTGGTGATGCGGGTGGCGGTGCGCTCGAACTCGATCAGCGCGGTCAGCTCCTGCCGCACGCCGGCGCGATCCGCGGTGAGCCAGTTCGGCACGTCGGCGTCGCGCGCCATCTCGACGAGTCGATCACGTTCGGTGGCCGAAACCCCCAGCGCCGTCACGAACGCGGCCACCACTTCCGGCGGCGGCACGGACTTGCCCGTCTCGTACCGCATCAGCTTGACGTGATTGGTGTCGAGCTCCTGTGCCAGCGCGCGGAGGCTCTTGCCGACCAGTTCCCGGGCTTCGCGCAGCTCAGCCCCGAGCGCGCGGGCCTTCGGCGTGCCGCCAGTGGTACGGGTCATGAAACATAGCGAAACAGAATTCGGGTCTGGTAACTACTACCTGTTCAGGTAATTGGCCAGCCGTTTCAGTACCACCAGAATGGTACGTGCGACGACGTCCGATCAGGAGGGCACCGGCCAGCCTCGCAGCCGCCCGGCGCGTCCTCGGTGTCCAGCACCGCGATCCCGGCGACGTCGTACCCCCGGAACCGGCTGCCGGACGCGACAAGCGGCGGACGCCTCAGTCGAGTTGGAACAGGCGGTGATCTTGCATGCCTCACCCGTTTCGCTGGCAACCCGGCGATGGGCAGCGCCACGCCACGCTGAAACCCCGGCCCCACGGCGGTTTTCCGGTGGACGCGCAGATCGAAACGCTGTGCGGCAAGCAGATCACCGTGGACAACTCCGACGTCGCATGGCTGTGGACGACGTGCCCGGAGTGCAACCGGTTCGCGCACGAACTGACCGGTACTCCGATCGCGCCCTGTAGTCCAGGTCCTCCCACAGGGTGAATTGGGATCTTCCGTACGGGCGACCCAGACCGTACTGTGTCGTCACCCGTACGAAGCCCGGAGAACAACAGCACATCTCCGGCGCACGGGCGTCCTGCCATGACACCGGAGGATGCGATGGCGCACGAAGCGGCGACGGCCGAGGATTCCCGACTACCCATCCGAACCCTGGTCGCCGCCAGCATCGGCAACGCGGTCGAGTGGTACGACTGGACCATCTACACCGCCTTCAGCGTCTACTTCGCCGCGGCGTTCTTCCCCGGTGAGCTCGCGCTGATCAACACGCTGGCCACGTTCGCGCTGGCGTTCTTCTTCCGCCCGCTCGGCGGCTGGCTGCTCGGGCGGTTCGCCGACCTCCGGGGCCGCAAGACGGCGATGCTGGTGACCATCTCGCTGATGGCCGGTGGCTCGCTGATCATCGGCCTGCTGCCGACGTTCGAGTCGATCGGCTGGGCCGCGGCGATCCTGCTGGTCCTGGCGCGCATCGGGCAGGGCCTTTCGCTCGGCGGCGAGGTGTCCAACGCATCGGCCTACCTGGCGGAGATCGCCCCGGCCGCCAAGCGCGGCCGCTACTCGGCGTTCTTCTACATCTCGACCGGCTCCGCGCTGCTCGTCGCCTCGCTGCTCGGCTACACGCTGACGGCGCTGCTCACCGAGGAGCAGCTCACCGACTTCGGCTGGCGGATCCCGTTCCTGATCGGTGGCGTGCTCGGGCTGCTCGGCATCTGGCTGCGCCGCACGCTCGAGGAGACCGAGCAGTTCGAGGACAACCGAGCCAAGGCCAAGGCGCTGAAGAATCCGCTGTGGATGACGCTCAAGCACCACCCCAAGGCGGTCGGCCAGCTGGTGGGCTTCAGCATGCTGTCCACGCTCTGCTACTACACGTTCTTCAGCGCGCTGACGCCGTTCGCGGTGAAGACCCGGCACGCCGACGCCACCGACGTGTTCCTCGCGCTGTCGATCGCCACTGCGCTGTTCATCGCGCTGCAGTACCCGATGGGCGCGCTGTCGGACCGCATCGGGCGAAAGCCGCAGCTGCTGGTGTGGTCGGCGGCGACCGCGGTCCTCATCGTGCCGCTGTCCACATTGGTCCGTCCCGGGCTGGGCGGCCTGCTCGTGGTGTTCTGCGTGGGAATCGCGTTGTACACCGCGATGACCTCGATCGCTCCGGCGATCATGTCGGAGCTGTTCCCGACCGAGCTGCGCGGCCTGGGCATCGGCGCCTGGTACAACCTCACCGTCGCGATCTTCGGCGGCACCGCCCCGCTGGTGATCCAGACGCTGGCGCGCTACGAGCTGTCGACGATGTTCTTCTGGTACATCGCAATCGCCTCGGCGATCGCGTTCTTCGTGATCCGCACGCTGCCCGAGACCAAGGGCACCGAGCTCCGCTGACCTCGGCCCGGACGACGAAGGGCACCTCCGCGCGGAGGTGCCCTTCGCTCAGGGGAAATCGTCCTCAGCGGAGCGGGACGAGGTCGTCGGCGTGGACCACCTCTCGGCGTTGTTCCGCCGGCAGCTCGTGCGTCGAGCGGCCGATCAGGTCCGGCAGTTCCGCCGCGTCGTAGGCGACCACGCCGCGGCCCACGACCTTGCCCGCCGGGTTGACCAGCTCGACCACGTCGCCGCCGTCGAACGCGCCCTCCACCGCCGTGATGCCCGCCGCCAGCAGGGAACGGCGGCGCTTGACGACCGCTGCCACCGCACCGTCGTCCAGCCACAGCCGGCCGTTGGCCCCGGCCGCGTGCGCAAGCCAGAAGCGGCGCGCCGAGAGCCTGCTGCCGGTCGCCGCGAAAGCGGTGCCGACATCGGCCGGGCCGAGCGCGCGCTCGGCCAGCGCGGCGGAGGTCAGCAGCACCGGAATCCCCGAGGAGCAGGCGACCCTCGCCGCCTCCACCTTCGACGCCATGCCACCGGTGCCCAGCCCGGACGCGCCGGTGCGGCCGGCATGCACGCCCGCCATGTCCGCGTCGCCGTTGACCTCCCGGATCGCCGAAGCGCCGCCGCGGCGCGGATCGCCGTCGTACAGGGCGTCCACATCGGACAGCAGGACCAGCGCGTCGGCACCCACCAGGTGCGACACCAGCGCGGCCAGCCGGTCGTTGTCGCCGAAGCGGATCTCGTGCGTCGCGACCGTGTCGTTCTCGTTGACCACCGGTACCGCGCCGAGACCGAGCAGCCGGTCCAAGGTGCGCTGCGCATTGCGGTAGTGACCGCGGCGCACCACGTCGTCCGCAGTGAGCAGCACCTGCCCGACCGTCAGGTCGTAGCGCGAGAAGGACTCCGCGTACGCGTGCGCCAAGGCCTGCTGGCCGACGCTCGCGGCAGCCTGCTGGGTCGCGAGGTCCTTCGGCCTGCGGTTCAACCCCAGCGGGGCGATGCCCGCCGCGATCGCTCCCGACGACACCAGCACCACCTGGCCACCGGCGGCGACCCGCCGGGCCACGGTGTCGACCAACGTCGCCAGCCGCTCGGCGTCCAGGCCGCCCTTCGTGGTGGTCAGCGACGACGACCCGACCTTCACCACGACGCGCTGCGCCGCGGCGACCGCCTTCCTGGTCGCCGAGAGCTGATCGCTCACCGGCCGTCCTCCTCCTCGATGTACTGGCCGAACTCGTCCAGCGCGCTGCGGCGCGCCTTCTTCGCCGCCTTGCGGTCGGACGCCGAGATCCGGTCGTCGTGGTCGATGCGCAGGTCGGTGCCCCGTCGGCCGAGCACGCCCGCCACGCCGGCCGGCGTGGACGGTTCCCAGTCGAAGGTCATGTTGCCGATGGTCACCTGGCTGCCGGGCTTCGCGCCCCGCTTGGCCAGGGCCTCCTCGACGCCGAGCTTCGCCAGCCGGTCGGCGAGGAAGCCGATCGCCTCGGTGTTGCCGAAGTCGGTCTGCCGCACCCACCGCTCCGGCTTCTCGCCGCGCACCACGAACGCGTCCTCGAACTGGGGATCGGGTTCGACGGTGAAGTTGCCCGCGTCGACGGCCGCGGGCCGGACCACCACTCGCGCCGGCTCCGGCGGCGGCAGCTGCGCGCGGTAGCGCTCGACCTCGGCGGCCATCGCGAAGCTCAGCTCGCGCAGCCCTTCGCGGGACGCGGTGGACACCTCGAACACCGGCCAGCCGCGCGCCTCCAGGTCCGCCTTGACCAGCTCGGCCAGTTCGCGGGCCTCCGGCACGTCCATCTTGTTGAGCACGACCATCCGCGGGCGGGACTCCAGGTCCTGGCCGCCCTGCTCGGCCTTCAGCGCCGGGGTGTACTGCGCCAGCTCGTTCTCCAGCGCGTCCACATCGGACAGCGGATCGCGGCCGGGTTCGAGCGTGGCGCAGTCCACCACGTGCACCAGGACCGCGCAGCGCTCGATGTGGCGCAGGAAGTCCAATCCCAGGCCGCGGCCCTCGCTGGCGCCCGGGATCAGACCCGGCACGTCCGCCACGGTGAACACCGTCTCGCCGGCGGTGACCACGCCGAGGTTGGGCACCAGCGTGGTGAACGGGTAGTCGGCGATCTTCGGCCGCGCCGCGGACAGCACCGAGATCAGCGACGACTTGCCCGCCGACGGGAATCCGACGAGGCCGACGTCGGCGACCGACTTCAGCTCCAGCACCAGGTCGAACTGCTCCCCCGCCTCGCCGAGGAGCGCGAAGCCGGGCGCCTTGCGCGCCTTCGACGCCAGCGCGGCGTTGCCCAGCCCGCCGCGGCCGCCCGCGGCGGCGACGAAGGTGGTGCCGACGCCGACGAGGTCCGCCAGCACCTCGCCGTCCTCGGTCATCACCACGGTGCCGTCCGGGACCGACAGGACGAGGTCGCCGCCCTGCGCACCGTTGCGCATGCTGCCCTGGCCCGGCTTGCCGTTGGCCGCGCGGGCGTTCGGGCGGTAGTGGAAGTCGAGCAGGGTGTGCACGTTGGGATCCACGACGAGCTGGACGTCGCCGCCCTTGCCGCCGTTGCCGCCGTCCGGCCCGCCCAGCGGCTTGAACTTCTCCCGGTGCACCGAGGCGCAGCCATGCCCGCCGTCGCCTGCCGCGACGTGGATGGTCACGCGGTCAACGAACCGCGACACGAATGCCTCCAGGAAACTCCGGCCGAGCCCGGCCCGGCGTAAAACTGTCTGGGGCGCCTCGCGCGTGAACGCGCACGTCACCCACTTCGATGGTGCCGCGCGAGACGCGTCGCTGCCGGGAGGCGTGACCACCCGCACAACGAAAACGACGAGGGGCGGGCCGGACTAGCCGGACCCGCCCCTCGTCGGGAACTACTTCGCAGCCGAGAGCCGGATCAGGCCTCGGCCGGCAGCACGCTGACGGCCTTGCGGCCGCGGTAACGTCCGAACTCGACGGTACCGGCGGACAGCGCGAACAGGGTGTCGTCGTTGCCCCGTCCCACGTTCAGGCCGGGGTGGAACTTGGTGCCCCGCTGACGGATCAGGATCTCGCCGGCCTTGACGACCTGGCCGCCGTAGCGCTTCACCCCGAGGTACTTGGGGTTAGAGTCGCGGCCGTTCCGAGAGCTGGATGCGCCCTTCTTGTGTGCCATGACTACTCAGGTCCTCACTTCGTGATGCCGGTGACCTCAACGCGGGTCAGCTTCTGACGGTGACCCTGGCGCTTGTGGTAGCCGGTCTTGTTCTTGAACTTGTGGATGCGGATCTTGGGGCCCTTGGTCTGCTCGACCAGCTTGCCGGTCACCGACACCTTGGCCAGCGCGTCGGCGTCGGTCGTGACATCAGAGCCATCGACGACCAGAAGCGCCGGGAAACTGACCTCGGAGCCCAGCTCGCCCTCGAGCTTCTCGACCTCGACGACGTCCCCGACAGCCACCTTGTACTGCTTGCCGCCGGTCTTGACGATCGCGTACATGAGTCGGAAGTCTCCTGCTGCTCGGTTTCGCTACTTCACCAGGTCTGCGGCGGACGTCCACCTCGACCGCGTGGGACGAGGATTCCTACCACGCCGCCGGTGCAGCGCCTCGGTGGGTTCCTGTCTCGGCAGCCGAGCCGCACGGGCGATCGCATTCGAAACAGGCGTTTTATCTCTCCGCCCGTCCGGCGGCGAGAAGTTCTCACCCATCATACAGACCGCTTTCCGGACCCCGATCGACCGGGGGCGCACCGCGGGAGGAACCGGCCACGAGGGCCGATGACGAGCGAGCCGCGACAGCGTACGACCGGCGGAACCGCGTGGTCAAATCCAGCCACGGTCGACGTCTGATCTGCCAGGCTCTGACCTGCGCTTGCTACGGTGAGGCGCTATTGATCGGAACTGGGGAAGCAAAGCGTGACTGACATCGCATCGGAGACCGACCCGGGCGAGCGCGCCACCCCCGAAGCCCCCATTCCAGGCCCGGTGCGGCGGTTCGGCCCCGTGCTGCTCGGCCTGTCGGCGATCGTCCCGCCACTGATGATGCTTCGGGAAGTGCTGCGCTACCCGCAGATGCACTTCTACGACTACTGGTGGGTCCTGCTCGACCTCACCGGCGACGACGGCACGTTGCGCCCGGAGGCGCTGTTCGGGTTCCGCAACGAGCACCCGTTCGTGCTGCCCAGCCTGCTGTTCTGGCTCAGCGCCCGGTTCGGGCACGGCCTCAACCAGCCGCTCGGGCTGGTGATCATCGCGTTCGGGGTCGCCAGCGTCCTGCTGGTGTGGGCGATGCTGCCGAAGTCGCTGAACCCGTGGCAGCGGGCCGGGCTGGTGGCGGCCGCCTCGACGCTGGTGTTCAACCCGCACGGCATCCACAACTACGTGCGCTCGATGAGCGGGGCGTCCTGGATCCTCGCGCTGATGCTGGTGCTCGCCGCGCTGCTGGCGATGCAGCGCGAACACCGGGTGCTCGCGATCGTGTTCGGGCTGCTGGCGTCGATCAGCTACGGCACCTCGTTCGCGGTGTGGCCGGCGCTGGCGCTGGTGGCGTGGCTGCGCGGGGACCGCCGTCGCTGGGTCGCGACGCCGCTGGTGGTCGGGTTCCTCGTGGTGGCCTCGTGGCTGGTGCTGCGCGGCCCGCAGGGCGGTGGCGGCGCTTCGCCGACCGATGATCCGGCGCAGGCGCTGCTCGCCGGGCTGAGCATGCTCGGCATGGTGTGGACCGGCACCGAGCCGTCGATCGCGCTGATCGCGGGCGTGGCTGGCCTGGCCGTACTCGTGCTGCACGTCCGGCAGACCCGCGAGGAATTCCGCAGCGCCGCGCCGTGGTGGGGGCTGGCGGTCTACGCGGCCGGCTGCGCGGTGATGATCTCCGGCTCGCGGGCCGCGTTCGGCGAGGCCGCCGGGCTGCAGAGCCGGTACAACAGCATGACCGCCGCGTTGTGGATCGCGGTGCTGGTGATCGTGGTCGCCTGGCCTCGCTGGCCGAAGGTCCGCACGGTCGCCGTGGCGGGCACGGTGCTCGCCACCGTCGCGCTCGGCGCGCCCATGGCCCAGAGCGTGCGCTCCGATGCGCCGAACCAGAACCTGCTCGCCATCGCCGCGCGCATCGGCCACCCCGACGCGTTCGAGGACCGGTTCCCCGAGCCGGACCGCCTGCTGCCGCGGCTGCAGGCGCTCGGGCACTACCCGTTCTCCGGCGAGTTCACGCTCGGCTGCCCCGACGGCCTGGAGATCGGCGACCGGGTCAGCACCGCGGACTGGCGGACGCCCAGCGACGGCGCGCTGCGCGAGCCGCGCCCGGACGGCCGCGACGTGGTGCTCAACGTGGAGACCGACCAGATCCAGGGCGGGGCCCGGATGCTCAAGGGCTGGGCGATCTCCGGGATCGAGCGGGCAGACTGCGTCGCCGTGCTCGACCAGACCGGCACGGTCATCGGCGGCGGTGTGGTCGACATCCCGCGCTCGGACGCGGAAGCCCAGACGCCCGGCATCGAGATCGGCCTGGGCTTCGAGGCGGTCGCCCCCGCGCAGCCCGGGCCGGTGCGCGTCGCCTTCCACTTCCCCGACGGCTGGTGGATCCGGCCCCTCACGGAAAGCCCGCAGGTCAAGCCATGACGGAAGCCGCACCGGAAGTCGAGGTCTCGCTGCTGGCCCCGGCCAAGAACGAAGGGGAGAACCTGCCCCGGCTGTTCGCCGAGATCCGCGACGCGATGCAGCAGCAGCCCCGGAGCTGGGAGCTGCTGGTCGTCGACGACGGCAGCACCGACGACAGCTGGCAGGTGATCGCCGAGCAGGCCCGGCAGGATCCCCGGTTCCGCGGCATCCGGTTGCGGCGCAACTTCGGCAAGGCCGCGGCGCTGGCCGCGGGCGTCGCCGAGGTCCGCGGGCGGCTGCTGGTGACGCTGGACGCCGACCTGCAGGACGACCCCGCCGAGATCCCGCGCCTGCTCGACGAGCTCGACGACGGGGCCGACCTGGTCAGCGGTCACAAGGCGCAGCGGCAGGACCCGCTGGGCAAGCGGCTGCCGTCGAAGGTGTTCAACTGGGTCACCGGGCTGATCACCGGCCTGAAGCTCGCGGACCACAACTGCGGGCTGAAGGCCGCCCGCACCGAGGTTTACCGGCGCGTGCCGCTGTACGGGGAGCTGCACCGCTACATCCCGGCGCTGGCGCACCAGCTGGGCTACCGGGTGCGCGAGCTCGCCGTGCACCACCGGCCGCGGGTGCACGGCAAGTCCAACTACGGGTTCGAACGGTACGTGCGCGGCGCGCTGGACCTGCTCACGGTCGTCGCGCTCACCCGCTACGGGCGGCGCCCGGCGCACCTCTTCGGCGGGCTGGGGCTGCTGGCCGGGACGATCGGCACGCTGATCCTGCTCTACCTGACCGGCGTGTGGGTGTTCACCGAGCAGTCGATCGGCACCCGCCCGCTGCTGACGCTGGGCATCCTGCTGGAGATCTTCGCGGTGCAGATGATCTCCGTGGGCCTGCTCGCGGAACTGGTGCTGCACCGGACCGGGCGGGACCGGGATGTGGATGTGCTGGTCGCCGATCAGACGACGACCGAAAGCCCGGCGCAGTCCGCCTGATCGTGTTCGGGTCGCTGTGCGGACTCGTTTCCGAACTGTTTCGCACAGCGGCGGCGCTCGCAGAGGCGGATTGAGCGACAACGAATGCCTCGCGCCGCCGCGGCAAAACCGACACTATTGCGCCCCACCCCCTACGACCAGGCAGAACGCGCGGCGCCGCGGGCATGCAAATGCGGTCCGGAGGACGCGCGAGGGGTGCGCACAAGTGCGGGCGATCAGCGCCCGTATGGTCTCCACGTGCACCCAGGGTCGGCGAAAAAACTTCGGCTGTACGCCTCGCTGCTCGGGCTCGTCGGCACCGTGCTGGCGTTGCTCGTGCCCTTCCTACCTGTCAATCACGATGTGGTGACATTACGGTGGCCAACTGCTCAAGGCACCAGATCGGTGTCCGCCCCGTTGGTCGCCTATTCGCCGCTGTGGCTCGACGCGAAGGTGCCGTGCGCCGCCGCTCGCAGCCTGGACGCGCGCACCGCGGGGCCGGCGATCCTGCTGAGCACCAATCCGCCGTCCTCGGACTACGGCAAGCTGACCGGGCTGACGCTGCAGGTCGATGAGGGCCAGGCCGCGCTGTTCTCCAAGGGGCGGCAGATCAGCACGGTGCAGCTGCCCGCCGGCGCGTGCTCGATCGACGTGCGCGCGGACGCCGACGGCACCACCGCGAGCATCGACGGGCAGGCGTGGGCGCGCGTTCTCGGCGACCAGCGCCCGCAGCTGACCGGCATCTACTCGTCGCTGGACAACACCGCGGACGACGTGCGCGGGCTGTCCTTCGAGGCGCGCGTCGACAACCGGTTCAGCAGCTACGCGACGCCGCTCAAGCTCGTGGTGATCGCCCTCACCGTGGCCGCGTTCCTCGGTTCGGTGCTCTGCCTGCGGAAGCTGGACACGCGCGCCGGCCGTCGCGCGCCGCGGCTGGCCCCGCTGCGCTGGTGGAAGCCGACGCTCCGCGACGTCTCGGTGTTCGGCGCGCTGGGCTTGTGGTGGCTGATCGGCGCGATGACGTCGGACGACGGTTACGTGCTGAGCATGGTGCGGTCGGCCGAGAGCGCCGGGTACGTCAGCAACTACTACCGCTGGTTCGCCAACCCCGAGTCGCCGTTCGGCTGGTTCTACGAGTTCTACGCGCTGTGGGTGCAGATCTCGACGGCGACGCCGTGGGTGCGGCTCCCGGCGCTGCTGATGGGCATCATCAGCTGGTTGCTGATCAGCCGTGAGGTGCTGCCGAGACTCGGCCAGCAGGTGCGGCGCAGCAACGCCGCTGGCTGGGCCGCCGCCGCGGTGTTCCTGGCGTTCTGGCTGCCCTACAACAACGGACTCCGGGCCGAGCCGGTCGTGGTGCTGTTCTCGCTGCTGGCGCTGTGCGCCGTCGAGCGGGCCGTGTCGACCGGTCGGCTGATGCCCGCCGCGCTGGGCCTGGTCGGCGCCGCCCTGTCGGTGGGCGTCAACCCGCACGGCCTCGTCGCGGTGCTGCCCTACATCGCCGCGATCAAGCCGCTGTACCGGTTGGTGCGCAAGCGGGCCCAGGAGTTCGGCTGGGTGCCGGTGCTGGCGCCGATCTCCGCTTCCGGGTTCGTGATCCTGACGCTGGTGTTCTACGACCAGACCTGGCAGTCGGTCATGGACGCGATGGAGCTCAAGACCACCTTCGGCCCGAACGGCCGCTGGTACGAGGAGCTCAACCGCTACAGCCTGCTGTTCAGCCAGAGCCCGGACGGTTCGCTGACCCGACGGTTCCCGGTGCTGCTGGTGATCCTCTGCCTGGCCACCTGCGCCGTGGTGCTGCTGCGGCGCGGCCGCATCCGCGGTGCCGGGCTCGGCCCGAGCCGGCGGCTGCTCGCGATCACCGCGATGTGCTTCGCGGTGCTCGCCCTGACCCCCACCAAGCACACCCACCACTTCGGCATCTTCGCCGCCTTCGGCGGTGCCCTGGCGGCGCTGACCGCGCTGGCCACCAGCACCACCGTGCTGCGCTCCCGCCGAAACCGGGCCGGCTTCGTCGCCGGTCTGATGGTGATCCTGGCGTTCGCCGCCACCGGGCCGAACGCCTGGTGGTACGTCTCGGGCTGGGGCATTCCGTGGTTCGACAAGCCGCCGTCGATCAACGGGCACAACTTCAGCACGCTGTTCCTGGTGTTCGCCGCGATAGCGGGCGTGATCGCGCTGATCGAGCACCTGCGCATCGACGAGAACAACCCGAAGATCGTCGACGAGCGCTGGGACAGCCCGGAGAAGCGCAGCCGCGCCCTGCGGTTGGGCACCGCACCGTTGTCGCTGGTCTGCGCGCTGATGGTGTTCGGCGAGCTCGCCGCGTTCGGCAAGGCCATCCAGGAGCGCGGCGACAGTTACAGCCTGTCCACGGACAACGTCAAGCAGCTCACCGGCGACAGCTGCGGGTTGTCGGACTACATCGGGGTCGAGACCGATCCGCAGGCCAGCGTCCTGCCGGTGGCGCCCGACCAGCCCTCGGTGGTCGCGCCGACCCGGGACCCGGCGGTGCCGGTGCCGCCGCGCCGCCTGGCCGGCCGGGAAACCGCCGAGCAGTACCTGCAGCCCAAGCAGGTGGGCTTCACCCGGCCCGGCGTGCCCGCCAGCGACGGCGTCGACCCGGATGCGCCGAGCTGGAAGCCGCCGCACCAGTTCGGCGGCGACAACGCGCCGGCGTGGGGCAGCTTCGACGAGGCCGGCACCAACACCGGCGAGCTGCGCACGCCCTGGTACGACATCCCGGATTCGGCCCGCAACGGCGAGGTGCCGATGGCGGTGAGCCTGGCGGGCGCGGAGACCGGCGCGAACTTCGTGGTCCTCGAATTCGGCAAGGACACCGATCGGGGCTTCGAGATCACCGGCCGCTACACCGTGGAGCAGGGCCCGCCACCCGGGTGGCGGGATCACCGCTACATGCTCGGCGCCGAGGCCGAGGGCGCGACGAAGATGCGGCTGATCGCCGTCGACCAGGCGCTGGGCCGGGAGGGCTGGATCGCGGTGACCGCGCCGCGGGTGCCGAAGCTGACGAACATGACCGAGGTCATCGGGAACAGCGCGACGTTCGTCGAGTGGCCGGCCGCGCTGGTGCACCCGTGCCTGCGGATTTCCGGTCTGTACAACGGGATCGCGGAGATGCCGCAGTTCCGGGTGTCCGCCGGCGAGGAGGTCCGGGACGTCGGCGAGGGCTGGTCGTCGCCGGATGCCGGCGGGCCGTTCGGCTGGCTGACGATCGCGTCCAGCGTCCGCGAGCTGCCGACCTACCTGCGCAACGATCCGCAGCAGGACTGGGGTTCGCTGTACGTGGTGCACCCGTACGACGCGGATGCGCTGCCCGCGCAGGCGGCGATCGAGGTGCATTCGGAGACCCACTGGGGCACCTGGTCGCCCGGGCCGCTGACGCAGGCCCTGGAGCTGCCGGGCGACATGCCCAGCTCCGACGACCGCACGGACATCCCGACGTTCGACGACAAGCAGGACTGATCCGGGCAGCAGGGCCCCGCCGACCGAACGAGCCGGTCGGCGGGGCCCTTCGCGTTCCGGTGTCGGGGTCGGTGGGCATCATGGGGGTCGTGAGCCGGTATCGGGAGCGGCCGCCGGTCGGCGCGCTGACCGGGGCGATCGCCTGCTTGTGGACGCACGGGGCGGACGCGGACTGCCACGTGCAGCGCGTGGTCCCGGACGGCTGCGTGGACCTGATCTGGATGGGCGATCGCCTCGACGTGGTCGGGCCGGACACCTCCGCCCGGCTCGCGGAGCTGCCACCGGGGAGCCGCATCACCGGGATCCGGGCCAGGCCCGGCGCCGCCCGGCTGCTGCTGGGCGACATCCCGGCCACCGAGCTGCGCGATCTGCAGGTCGACGGCCTGGACTGCTGGGGCGCCTCGATCCGGTACACCGTGGACAGGATCAGCGAAGCGCCGGAGCAGGCGGGGCGGATTCTCGAGGAGTTCGCCTGCTCCCGGTTGTCGGAGTACCGGCCCGATCCGGCGCTCGCGGCCGTGGTCGCGGCTCTGGATTCCCCCGCCCCGCTCACGGTTCCGGCGCTTGCCGACACCCTCGGGCTGTCCGAGCGCCAGCTGCGGCGACGCGTCACCGCAGCCGTCGGCTACAGCCCGCAGACCCTCGCCGCGGTGCTCCGCTTCCAGCGGGCGACGCGGCGCGGCACCGGCCCTGGCGGGCTCGCGGAGCTCGCCCACGCCACCGGCTACGCCGACCAGGCACACCTCACGCGCGAGTTCCGCCGCCTGGCCGGCGTGACCCCGGGTCGGTACTTCACCTCACACCACGGCATCCAGAACAGCCCCTACAGCAGTCGAAAGTAGACACGGCACGGGGCGATCAGCCTCGTTCGGCCAGAGCCCTCCAGAACTCCAGGCGGTGCTCGGCGGCGAAGTCGGTCCCGGCGACCTCGTCCGGGTGCAAAGACTGCACCCTCGGCTCGGCGGCCGAGAACCGCGGCCAGCCGGGCAGGTCGGGCCCGTTGGGGTCGCCGCTGCGCGCGAAGTTCGCCCAGTAGTGGTTCATCGTCGCCGCCAGCCGCCGCTGCGCGTCGTTCAGCGGCGCCGGCTCGCCGAGGTCGAACTGGTAGGGCACCTCGGCGGAGTGGTGGGCGCCCGGCGGGAATCCAGGCGGGAACGGCACGATCGGCGGCGCGTCGCGGTCGGCGAACTCGTAGACGTAGGTGGCGGTGTCCGGGCTCAGGGCGTGCGCGAAGTCCCACACCGAGCGCGCCCAGGCGCAGTCGCCGACCACGTCCGCCCACGCCACGCTCGGCGTCGGGTACGCCCCGGCGGGGTACTGCTGCGCGACGTCGTCCGCCGCTGCGTCGAAGGCCTCGGCGAGCAGCTTGTCGTAGCCGTCGGTCGTGATCGGCTGACCTGCAGCGTCCCAGAACAACGCCGTGAACAGCCGGGCCTCGTCCCGGGTTCCGCCGGTGAGGACCGGGACCCGGTGGAACCGCCCGGCGGGCAGCGCCTGCGCTGGGGATTCCGGCAGCACCGAACCGCCGAACGCCGGCCTGCTGAACACCGACGACACGTTGACCAGCTGCTCGACCGGAACGCGGCGCAGCTGCTCGATCGCCGGGCCCTGCCCGGGCCGCACCCAGCCGAGCTCGCCGACCAGGTGCTCGGCCAGGGCTTCCAGTTCCACTGCGGACATCCACATCGTCGGCAGATCCGGCGAGCCCGGCGCCCAGCCGTTGGCCGGGGCCTGCAGCAGCGCGAAGCCGCTCTGCACGATCGCCCGGTGGAACAGCCCCGCCGAGCCGGGCGCTACCAGGTGCGCGCTGACGTTGAGCCCGCCGTAGGACTCGCCGAACAGCGTCACGTTGCCCGGGTCTCCGCCGAACTCGCCGATGTTGCGCTGCACCCAGCGCAGCACCGCCTGCTGGTCTTCGAGGCCGAAACCACCGCCTCCCGCCAGGCCCGGGTAGCCGAAGTTGCCGAAGATGCCCAGCCGCGAATTCGGCGTGACCACGACGACGTCCTCGGCGGTGGCGAGCCGGCGCGCGTCGAAGATCGCGCCCTCGCCGTTGGCCCCGCCGCCGCCGTGCAGCCACACCATCACCGGCTTGCGGCCGCCGCTGCGGGGCGCGGTCACGTTCAGGAACAGGCAGTCCTCGTCCAGGCTCGCGATGTCGGCGAAGTCCTGCGGGAGCTGCGGGCACGGGTTTCCCGGCGCGGTCGCGTCCCGCACGTCCGGCCACGGCTCGACGGGCTGCGGCGAGCTCCAGCGCAGCTCGCCGACCGGCGGCGCGGCGTAGGGAATCCCCTGGAAGAGCCGGTGCTCTTCGAAGGTCAGGCCGCGCACGCGACCCGAGTCCAGCTCCACGATGTCTTCCACGGCACCTCCGTGCGTTGCCGGCTCACCCGGACCGGGTGGCCAGGTCGAACATGGTCGCGAGCTCGCGGGCGTAGCGGTCGGCGTCGGCGTCGGGTTCCACCCCGAGGCGCAGTGCGACGCCGTCCAGCGCGTGGCGCAGCGCCACGGCCATCACGTGCGGGTCGAAGTCCCGGAACTCGCCCGCCAGCTGGCCGGCGCGGAGCATTTCCCGCAAGCCTTCGAGTTCCCGCCGGTGCGGCAGCGCCGCGTCGTCGCCGCGCTCGTTCAGGAAGATCTCGGTGAGCGCCCGGATCTTCCGGTGATGCGCGCGGTAGAAGTCCACACTGGACTCGATGAACGCCCGGAGCCGGTCGCGCGCCGTGCTCGCCGCCTCGATGCGCTCCCCCACCAGCTCCTCGGCCACCGCGTAGACGTCGGTGACCACCTGCTGCATCAGCTCGGCCTTGTTCCGGAAGTGGTAGGAGATCATCCCCGTGCTGCTCAGCCCGGCCCGCTTGGCGATCTGCCCGAACGACGCGCGCGAGTAGCCGAGCTCGACGATCGTGTCGATGGCGGCCTCGACGATCTGCGCCCGCCGGCCCCGCTCGGTGAACGACCGACCTTGCTCACCTGAGCCGGAATTTGCTCGCATGAGCAAACCTTAGCACAGATGAGCAAAAGCCGAGAGCGCCGCGGATCAGACCTGGTCGTAGGCGCGGAGGGTGCGCAGGGCATCGATGGCCACCCGCGGCCGCCACTCCAGGCGGGTGCCGGGCGCCCACGCGCGCCAGCGGATCGGCCAGCCGCCATCGTCCTCCTGCAAGGCCGCGAGGTGGTCGAGCCCGAGGGCCATCTCGTCGTCGGAGAACCACGAACGCGCCAGGCTCGTCGGCTCCGGCGCGTAGTCCCAGGCGCAGTGCAGCTCGCCGGGCGCGTAGCCGGGAGGCACCTGTGCCCGTTCGGGATGCTGCGGGTCGAGCAGCACGAACCCCTTCTCCCGCACGAGCTCGCCGAGCTTCCCGGCCGCGGCGCGTGCCCGATCGCGATCCGGCACGTGGTCGAGGAACGACACCGCGGCCTGCACCTCGTAGGGGTGGCTCTCGGTCAGCTCCTCGATCCGCCGCCAGCAGAACTCGGTGGCCCCGGCCAGCCACGGGTGGTCGATCCGGTTCTTGTGCAGCAGGGCCGCGAGCAGGCCGGTGGAGAGCAGGTTCCCCTCGGGCTCCTCGACGATCGGAATCCACGGCGCGTGCGGGTAGTCCCGCAGCCGCGTGTCACCTCCGGGCACGCCGCCGTCCGGGCGCGTGATCGACACCAAGTAGTCGCAGATCCGTGCCACCGCGGCCCCGTCGCAGGCCCCGACCTCGTCGAGGATCACCAGCGCCGTGAAGGTCTGCAGCGGCTGGCTGAGCGGGCCGCGCGAGTCGGGCTCCAAGGCGTAGCCGTAGCCGCCGTCCGCGCAGCGGTAGGCGTCGAGCGCGGCCAGCACCCCGTCGGCGCTGCCTCCGGCGAACAAGAACTCGAAACGGCGTTGTTCCAGCACGCGCGCGGTCAGCCAGACGAACCGCTCGACGGCGGCCACGCGCTCTTCGGTGCATCGAATCATGCACCGAAGATAAGAAGAATGGCCGATCCGTTCTTGAACGAATCGGCCATTCTGGCGAATCTGCGCTGCCTTCGGTGGCAGCCCCGGACGGGGGCTACTCCACCGGCGGCCCCGCCGGACGGGACGCGGACCGGCGAACCCGCCGCACCGGAGCGGCCGGAGCGACGCTCGGCAGGCCGTTCTGGGCGGCCTCCTTCGGCTCGGCCGGCTTGCTGACCACCAGCGGCGTCACCGCCGCGCCGGCGCTGCCGGCGGCCCGCGTCGCCTTGCGCCGCGGGCGACCGTTCGCCGCGGCCGGCTCCGCCTCGGGCTCGACCGCCTTCGGCTCGACGACCGGCTTCGCCGCCTCCGCCTTCGGCTCGACGACGGGCTCCGGCTTCGGCGCCTCCGGCGCGGCCTTCGCCGCCGGCTCCGGCTCGGCCTTCACGGCCTCGACGGGCTCGCTCTTGACGGGCTCCGGCTTGGTCTCTTCGACCTTGGCGGCCTCCGCCTTCGGCTCCTCGGCCTTGGCTCGCTCGACCTTCGGCTCTTCAACCTTGGGCGCATCGACCTTCGGCTCTTCAACCTTCGGCGCCTCGACCTTCGGCTCCTCGGCCTTGGGTGCCTCGGCCTTGGCCTCGGTGCGCGTCTCCTGCTGGGCGGGCTGCTCGTGCTCGTGCTGCTTGCCCCGCTGCTTCCGCCGGGCACCGTTGTTGCCGCCCGTCTGCCCGTTCGGGTGCGTGACCGGTTCGGTCGAGACGAGCAGGCCGCGGCCGCGGCAGTGCTCGCAGGTGCTGCTGTAGGCCTCCAGCAGGCCGGTGCCGACCCGCTTGCGGGTCATCTGCACCAGGCCCAGCGAGGTCACCTCGGCGACCTGGTGGCGGGTGCGGTCCCGGCCCAGGCACTCGGTGAGGCGGCGCAGCACCAGGTCGCGGTTCGACTCCAGCACCATGTCGATGAAGTCGATGACGATGATGCCGCCGATGTCGCGCAACCGGAGCTGCCGGACGATCTCCTCGGCCGCCTCCAGGTTGTTGCGGGTGACCGTCTCCTCCAGGTTGCCCCCGGAACCGGTGAACTTACCGGTGTTGACGTCGATCACCGTCATGGCTTCGGTGCGGTCGATCACCAGGTAGCCGCCGGAGGGCAGCCAGACCTTGCGGTCCAGGGCCTTGGCGATCTGCTCGTTGATCCGCTGCTCGGTGAACACGTCGTTCTTGCCGACGTGCTTGGACAGCCGCTGCGCCAGGTCCGGCGCGACGTGCTTGACGTAGGCGTCGATGGTGTCCCAGGCGTCGTTGCCCTGGACCGTCATGGCCGAGAAGTCCTCGGTGAACAGGTCGCGGACGACCTTGATCAGCAGGTCCGGCTCCTCGTAGAGCAGCTGCGGGGCCTGCGCGCCCGGCGTCTCGGCCTTCTCCTTGATGACCTCCCACTGCGCCTGCAGGCGCCGCACGTCGCGGTCCAGCGCCTCTTCGCTGGTGCCCTCGGACGCGGTGCGGATGATCACCCCGGCGTTGTCCGGCACGATCCGCTTGAGGATCTCCTTGAGCCGCTTGCGCTCGGTGTCCGGCAGCTTGCGGCTGATGCCGGTCGCGCCGCCGCCCGGCACGTACACCAGGAATCGGCCGGGCAGGCTGATCTGGGTGGTCAGGCGCGCGCCCTTGTGGCCGACCGGGTCCTTGGTGACCTGCACCAGGACGCTGTCACCGGTCTGCAGGGCCTGCTCGATGCGGCGGGCCTTGCCGGCCAGCCCGGCGGCGTCCCAGTCCACCTCACCGGCGTAGAGCACCGCGTTGCGGCCGCGGCCGATGTCGACGAACGCCGCCTCCATGCTGGGCAGCACGTTCTGCACGCGCCCGAGGTAGACGTTGCCGACCAGCGAGCCGGAGCCCGACGAGGTCACGAAGTTCTCGACGAGGACGTTGTCCTCGAGCACCGCGATCTGCGTCTGGTCGCCGTTCTGCCGGACGACCATCTTGCGGTCCACCGACTCGCGGCGGGCCAGGAACTCGGCCTCGGAGAGCACCGGTGCCCGGCGGCGACCGGCCTCGCGGCCGTCCCGGCGGCGCTGCCGCTTGGCCTCCAGGCGCGTCGAGCCCTTGACCGCGCGCACCTCGTCGTCGCTGCTGTCCTGACGGGTCTCCGCAGCCGCCGGCTCGCGCACGTGCACGACGGTGTTCGGCGGGTCGTCCTCGCGAGCGCTGCTCTCGTCGTCCGAGGAGCCCTTGCGGCGACGGCGGCGACGGCGACGGCGGTTGGAGTCGCCCGAGCCCTCAGCCTCGGCCGACTGCTCCTCGGCGGCTTCCTCCGCGGCCGGTTCGGCGGCCTCGACGGCGGTCTCCTCGGCGGTGTCGGTTTCCTCCTCGCCCGACTCGGACTCGGCACCGCGACCACGGCCACGGCCCCGGCGGCCGCGACGACGACGGCGGCGACCAGCGGGCTCGCTCTCGTCGTCGGTCTCGGCGGCGGTCTCGGCGGGCTGCTCGGCCTCGGGCTCCTGGCTCGCCTCCACCGGCTCCGGCTCGGGCTTCGGCACCTGCCGCGCCTCGGGCTGGGGCGCGAGGAACATCGCCTCCGGCGCCGGCGCGGCGAACAGGGGCGTCAGCCCCGGTGCCGCGGGCGTGCCTGCGGGGGTCTCGGCACCGGCAGACGCGAAGTCCGCCGCCGGCACCGCGGGCTCGGCAGCGGCCTGCGCCTCAGCTGCGGGCTGCGCCTCGACCGCGGGCTTGGCCTCGGCTGCCGGCTCCGGCTCGGTCTGGGCTGCGGCTTCCGCCGGGGCCTCGGCCTGGGGTTCCGGCTCGGTCTGCTCCGGCTCGGCCGCGCTCTCCGACTCCGCCACCATCTCGGGGTGCAGGGCCTGCACCACCTGCAGGGCGACGTCTCGGGTGATGTTCGACTGGGCGCTGCGAACCGATTCGCCGATCGATTCCAGCGTCGTGATGATCTCCCGGCTGCTGGCGCCCAGCAGCTTGGCCAGTGCGTGCACCCGGAGCTTGGCGGGCAGCTCGATCGTGCCCTGCTCGTCTCGGGTAGGTGTGGGCGATTGCCCGCTGGCGCTTCCAGCGGGCGTATCCATGTTCAACATCCAGCTCCTCCGCCCCCGGGCGCGTCCTGGTGGACGCGGCCGCACAGAGGCATGTGCGATCTTCGGTCTCCGCCGCCCGCAGGCGACGGCAATTCTGGTGTTCCCTCCGCCCCGGGCCTTCAGGCCGGGAAGTCACACGGCGGGTCGACGACGTCCGCGCCGCCCGTCACCCCGCCGCGGGCTCTCCCGCCGGAATCCGGCCGCCGCCTGAGGCCCGGGCCAACGGGTCGACAATCCCTCCCCCGTCGTCGAGCCGACCCTGCTCCAGCCGGGTCGCTCTCGCGACGGCCGACGGTGCCAGACCGGCGACGACACGCAGGGCGCTCAGTACGTCGTCGGGTCGTACGACCGGTGTTGTCTGCCGCACGACCGTTACAAGTATCCCATACGGTTCGGATGCCTTCGGCCAATCGTCCACCTGGGCGGTCGACGCGGAATTTTGATCACTCTCCGCGACGACCTGTCGGCCGTCCTGCACCTCCGCGCTGACCAACGCGGCCCGCGCGTCGATGGTGCGGCGGCCATCCTTGGTCATCCGCTCCACCAGCGCGGTGTCGGCCGCCATCAGCGCCGTTGCGGCGTCGCGCAGCTCGGCGACGTCCGTGCCGGGGAGATCGATCCGCCACCGGCTCACCTGCAGCCGGTCCGCGAGCGGCCCCGGCTCGGCCTCGACCGCGTCGAGCACGTCGATCCCGTCCGGCAGCGCGGCGTTGAGCTCGGCGGACAGCGTCGCCGGGTCGAGCCGCTCGACGAGCTGGAGCTCGACGTACTCGGCCACGCTGGACACGCCGGTGGGCACCGCACCGGCCCAGGACACCTTCGGGTGCGGGCTGAAGCCCTGGGAATACGCCATCGGTATCCCAGCCCTCCGCAGCGCGCGTTCGAAGGTGCGCGCCACGTCGCGGTGCGAGGTGAAGCGCAGCCGCCCCCGTTTGGCGTAACGCAGGCGCAGCTTCTGCACCGGTGGCGCCGAGGGATTGGGGTGATCTCGCCGACTCAGGATGCCCTCCCCGACCAATGATCGTCATCGGCGGTCCTCGTCGACCGCTCCGATGTCGATGCTTGCGTGCTCAACCGCCGTGTGACAACACCTGCGGCTCATATTTCGAAGGACCGTACCCCGGCCACCACCCCGGCACCGAGCGCTCCGCCTGGGTGTGCGAGGTTCCGGCCGGAACCTCGCACACCCCGAATCAGAGCCCCTTGACCAGGGACGATGCGGGGGTCAGCCGCCGTTGAAGGCCGGGTTGCGAACCGGGGAACCCTGCCCGACCGGAGAGATCGGCAGCAACTTCCGCCCGGTCGGACCGACCTCGATGTCGGTGCCCATCGTCGGGCACACGCCGCAGTCGAAGCACGGCGTCCACCGGCAGTCGTCCTGCTCGCGGGCGTCCAGCGCGTCCTGCCAGTCGGCCCACAACCACTCCTTGTCGAGCCCGGAGTCGAGGTGGTCCCACGGCAGCACTTCGGTCTCGCCGCGCTCGCGGGTGGTGAACCAGTGCACGTCCACGCCCAGCGGTTCGAGCTCGGCGGCGGCGCAGGCCATCCAGCGCTCGAACGAGAAGTACTCGTTCCAGCCGTCGAACCGGCCGCCCTCGCGCCACACCCGCTCGATGACCCGGCCGATCCGGCGGTCACCGCGCGACAGCAGTCCCTCGACCATCGTCGGCTTGCCGTCGTGGTAGCGCATGCCGATGTTGCGGCCCAGGCTGCGGTCGGTGTTGATCTCCTGGCGCAGCTTGCGCAGCCGCTCGTCGATGGTGTCCGGATCGCACTGCGACGCCCACTGGAACGGGGTGTGCGGCTTCGGCACGAAACCGCCGATCGAGATCGTGCAGCGGATGTCCTTGCGGCCCGAGACCTCCCGGCCGGCCCGGATGACCTGCTTGGCCATCTCGGCGATCTGCAGCACGTCCTCGTCGGTCTCGGTCGGCAGCCCGCACATGAAGTACAGCTTGACCTGCCGCCAGCCGTTGGCGAACGCGGCGGAGACGGTGCGGATCAGGTCCTCCTCCGACACCATCTTGTTGATCACCCGCCGGATCCGCTCGCTGCCGCCCTCCGGCGCGAACGTCAGACCCGAGCGGCGGCCGTTGCGGGACAGCTCGTTGGCCAGGTCGATGTTGAAGGCGTCCACGCGGGTCGACGGGAGCGACAGCCCGGTGTTGGTGCCCTCGTAGCGGTCCGCCAGACCCTTGGTGATCTCGGCGATCTCGGAGTGGTCGGCCGAGCTCAGCGACAGCAGGCCGACCTCTTCGAAACCGGTGGCCTCCAGCCCGCGCTGCACCATCTCGCCGATGCCCTCGATGGACCGCTCCCGCACCGGCCGGGTGATCATCCCGGCCTGGCAGAACCGGCAGCCGCGGGTGCAGCCGCGGAAGATCTCCACGCTCATCCGCTCGTGCACGCTCTCGGCCAGCGGCACCAGCGGCTTCTTCGGGTACGGCCAGTCGTCGAGCTCCATGGTCGTCCGCTTGAAGACGCGGTACGGCACCCGGTCGCGGTTCGGCACGACCTCGGAGATCGCGCCATCGGGGCCGTAGGTGACGTCGTAGAACTGCGGCACGTACACGCCGCCGGACTCGGCGAGCCGGAGCAGCAGCTCCTCGCGGCCGCCCGGCCGCCCCTCGGCCTTCCAGCGCCGGATGGCCTCGGTGATCTCCAGGACCGCTTCCTCGCCGTCGCCGAGAACCGCGGCGTCCAGGAAGTCGGCGATCGGCTCGGGGTTGAACGCCGCATGCCCGCCGGCCAGCACGATCGGGTGGTCATCCGTGCGATCGACCGCGTGCAGCGGGATGCCCGCGAGGTCGAGCGCGCCGAGCATGTTGGTGTAGCCGAGTTCGGTGGCGAAGCTGAGGCCCAGCACGTCGAACGCGCCGACCGGCCGGTGGCTGTCCACGGTGAACTGCGGGATGTCGTGCTCCCGCATCAGCTCCTCGAGGTCCGGCCACACCGCGTAGGTGCGTTCGGCGAGCACGTCCGGCTGCTCGTTGAGGATCTCGTAGAGGATCTGCACGCCCTGGTTGGGCAGCCCGACCTCGTAGGCGTCGGGGTACATCAGGCACCACCGGATGGCGGCGTCGTCCCACGCCTTCGCCGTCGCGTTGAGCTCCCCACCCACGTACTGCACGGGTTTGGAGACGCGCGGCAACAGCGGTTCCAACCTGTCGAAAACGGACTCAACACGCACGCGACCAGGGTAGAGGTCCGCCCCGGATCGGGAGACCGGGGGCGGATTTCATTGAGCTTTTTTCATCCTGGTCTGCGGCGTCAGACCAGGTCCCGAGTGTCCAGGGGTCGTGAGTGCCCATGGTCGCCATAGCAGCCATAGCCACTCACGACCCGACGTCCCGCAGTCGTGAGTGGCTATGGTCGCCACAGCAGCCATGACCACTCACGACCCAGGACACAGGCCATCCGCGCAGAGGATGAAAAAGGTCAATGGAAATCGGACCTCCGACTTCCATTGAAATCGCGCAACACCGGTGCTCAGGCGTCGCGGGTGAACCAGATTTCGTCGCGGTCGTCGCCGGCGGCGACCCGCACCGCGCCCGGCCAGCGGCCGCGCTCGACCCAGCCGTTGGCCTCGTAGAAGCGCTCCAGGTCGTGTCCGCTGCGGGTGACCAGGTCCAGCTTCTCCAGGCCGATCGCCCGCGCCTGCACCAGCACGGCGTCGAGCAGCCGCTTGCCCCAGCCCTGGCGCTGCAGGACGGGGTCGATCGCGAGCCAGGCCAGCTCACCGGTGTGCCTGCGCACCGGCAGCTGGCGCTGCCGCAGCACCGCGAGCCCGACCAGCGCGTCCTGCCGGCCGATGGTGATCAGGTGCGCCCGCTCCGCTTGGACGTCCTCGACCAGCGCGGCCGCCGCCGCGCGCAGCCGCTCGACCGGGTCGGTCGGGCTGAAGCCGACCGCGCCGCCTGCGGCGGTGACCCGCTCCCACAGGCCGGCGAGCCCGTCCACCAGGCCCGGGTGCGAGGCGTCGACCCGGTGCGGCCCGGTCACTTCGGCGCCGGTTCCGGTCACGGCGCTCAGATCTCCGGGAACCACAGCTTGAGCTCGCGCTCGGCGGACTCGACCGAGTCGGAGCCGTGCACGAGGTTGTACTGGACCTCCAGGCCGAAGTCGCCGCGGATGCTGCCCGGCGCGGCCTTGTCGACCGGGTCGGTGCCGCCGGCCAGCTGGCGGAACGCCGAGATCGCGCGCGGGCCCTCGACGCACGCGGCCACGACCGGGCCGGAGGTGATGAACTCGATCAGGCTGCCGAAGAACGGCTTGCCGTCGTGCTCGGCGTAGTGCTGCTCGGCGAGCTGGCGGTCGACGTTCTTCAGCTCCAGCGCGACCAGCTTCAGGCCCTTGCGCTCGATGCGGCTGATCACCTCGCCGACCAGGCCGCGCTCGACGCCGTCGGGCTTGACCAGGACCAGGGTGCGCTCGCTCACGGTTGCTTCTCCTTCATTTCCGGTGGCGCCGGGTGCGAAAACGCACCGCGCCCGATTTGCCCGCCAGGGTATCGATGCAGGTGACACCCCGAGCGGCGACCCCGCCTCAGTCCGGAGCGATCACCTCGACCGTCGGGAAGTAGGTGCGGTACCGGCGGGCATCGCGGGTCAGCAGGCGAAGCCGGCTCACCGCCGCATGCGCGCCGATGTAGAAATCGGGCAGCGGCGACCGCTTCTCGCCTCCCCGGCGGCGGTAGTCCTGGAAGCACTTTCCCGCCAGGAACGCCGCCGACCACGGCAACGGCATGCGGACGAAGAAGTCGTTCGGGAACGCCTCCTCGACTTCCTCGATCGCCGGGAAGCGCACCGACACCTCGGCGAAGATCAACGGGTTGATCACCAGGGGGCCCTCTTCCGCCGCCTTTTCCAGCGCGTCCGAAGACCAATCGACCCATTCGCCCTCCTCGATGACCAGATCGAGCAGAACGTTGGAGTCGACCAGTGTGGCCGGCGCGCGGGTGGATTCACTCTCCACGGGTCATCGCCATGATCTCGTCGGTGGAAAGCCCTTCCCCGCTGGCGCGCCCGCGGAGGTGCTCCACGATCCGCTGCCCGCGGCTGGGCACCGAGTGCGCGCGCGTCAGGACCAACGCATTTCCCTCCAATCTGATCTCGATCTGATCGCCCGGCCGAAGCCCGAGTTCTCGGCGCAGGTCGATCGGAATGGTCACCTGTCCCTTCTCCGTCAGCTTCATAGAAGTAAGAATACGACTTTTCCTACTTCCACTTCCACGGAATAACTCGATCGTGGCTGGTCAGCGCTGCGGGTCGAGGGTCTTGGCCCAGAGGGAGCGACCGGACTGGTCGCGGAGGTCCACGGTCAGCTGCCCCGTGCGGCCGTCGATGTTGACCTCGCCGAAGTGCTGGAAGCCCTCCAGCGGGGACGCGCCCTGGCGGGTCGGGGCGTTGACGAACACCTGCTCCGGACCGAAGGTCGGGTCGAGCTTGTTCGGCCCGAACGCGCCGGCGTGCAGCGGGCCGGAGACGAACTCCCAGAACGGGTCGAACCCGGCGAAGGCCGCGCGCTCCGGCGCGTAGTGGATCGCCGCCGTGTAGTGCACGTCGGCGGTCAGCCAGACGGTGTTGCGGACCGAGCGGCGGCTGATCTCCTGCAGCACCCAGGCCAGCTCCGCCTCGCGCCCGTTGGGCGCCCCCGGCAGGCCGTTGGCCACGGCCTCGATCTTGTCGCCGTCCGGCACGACGATGCCGATCGGCATGTCCGAGGCGATCACCTTCCAGGTCGCGCTGGACCGGGCGAGCCCGTCGACGAGCCAGCGCGCCTGGCGGGCGCCGAGGATCCGCTCCGGCGTGGTGCCCGTCGAGTTCGGGTCGCGGTAGCTGCGCATGTCGAGCACGAACACGTCCAGCAGCGGGCCGTGCGAGACCTTCCGGTACACCCGGCCGTCCACCGCGTCCTGGCGGCGGACGGGCTGCCACTCGTGGAAGGCCTGGAAGGCCCGCGCGGCGAGCACGTCGACGCGCTTCTCGGTGTACTGGTCGAGGTCCAGGATCTCGCCCGGGTACCAGTTGTTGGTGACCTCGTGGTCGTCCCACTGCACGAGCTGCGGGACCTGCGCGGCGAAGCGCCGCACGTTCTCGTCGAGCAGGTTGTAGGCGAACTGCCCGCGGTATTCGGCCAGCGTCTCGGCAACCTTGGACTTCTCCTGGGTCACGACGTTGCGCCACACCCGGCCGTCGGGCAGCGTGACGGACTCCTTCAACGGACCGTCGGAGTACACCGTGTCTCCGCTGTGCAGGAAGAAGTCCGGGTTGCGGGCGGCCATCGCGTGGTAGATCGTCATGCCGCCGACGTCCGGGTTGATGCCCCAGCCCTGCCCCACGACGTCGCCGGACCACAGGAAGCGCACGTCCCGCCGGTTGCTCGGCGCGGTGCGGAAGGTGCCGGTCAGCGCCTCGCTCTCGACGCGGCCGTCCAGGTCCTCGGCGATCACGCGGTAGTACGCCTGCTGCCCCGGCGGCAGCCCGTCCAGCCGGACCTCGCCGGTGCCGTCGGTCTCCGGGGTCAGGACCGGGCCGGGGATCCGCCGCGCGCCGCGGAAGTCGGCGTGCCGGGAGACCTCCACGAACATCCGCGACGGCCGGTCGGCGCGGGTCCACACCACGGCCCCGTCCGGGCGCGGGTCCCCGAGCTGCACGCCGTGGGTCAGCACCGGGCGGCCGCCGCGTGCGAACGCGGGCGCGCCGGACAGGAACAGGCCGGTGGCGGCCAGGCCGGTGGCGGCGGCACCGCGGAGCAGGGCTCGCCGGTTCAGCTGGGCAGGTTCGGGAGTCATGCCTCCGGTTCTATCCAGGGCAGGAGACTGGTGGATCACCGCTGGTCGACGCGCAGGTGAAGAGTTCGTGCCGGGCGACCACGAGCGCACGGGCGGTGCCGGGCCAATCACCGGCGGTGCGGATTTCCCGCGTTCGCGCCTGGTGCCCGGCGGGTCGGCGCGATAGCTTCACGGGCAAACCGACTGGCCGGTCTGACTTGGAGGTCCGGATGCGCGCCGCCGTGCACACCGCCGCGAACCAGCCGATGCGGATCGAGGAACTCGCCGATCCCCGACCGAAGGCCGGCGAGGTCGCCATCGACGTGCGGTCCTGCGGGGCCTGCCACACGGATCTGCACGTGCTCAAGGGAGAACTGCCGTTCCCGACGCCGACGGTGCTCGGGCACGAGGTGGCCGGCGTGATCGCCGAGCTCGGACCGGACGTCACCGGACTCGAGGTGGGCGACCGGGTCGTGACCAGCTTCATCATGCCGTGCGGCCAGTGCGAGCAGTGCGCGCGCGGCAACGAGGAGATCTGCCGGAAGTTCTTCGAGTTCAACCGCGGCAAGGGGCGGCTCTACGACGACGAGACCCGGCTGTTCCGGCCGGACGGCGAGCCGGTCTGGATGTACTCGATGGGCGGCCTGGCGGAACGCTGCGTCACGCCCGCGACCTCGGTCTACCGCGTGCCGGACGGCGTGGAGCTCAGCGACGTCGCTTCGGTGGGCTGCTCGACGATGACCGCGTACGGCGCGCTGCGCCACGCGGCGAACGTGCAGGTCGGCGACACCGTGGCGGTGATCGCGGCGGGCGGCGTCGGCTCGGCGCTGATCCAGCTGGCGGCGGTGTTCGGCGCGTCGATGATCATCGCGGTGGACATCAGCGAGGAGAAACTGGCCGGGGCGCGGAAGCTGGGCGCGACGCACGTGGTCAACTCCGCCGAGGCGGACGCGCCCGCGGCGATTCGCGAGCTGACCGGCGGGCGCGGCGTGGACGTCGCCTTCGAGGCGCTGGGCGCGGTGCCCACCTTCGACATCGCGCGCGACTCGGTCGTCGAAGGCGGTCAGGTCGTGGTGGTCGGCATCGCCGCCAGGGGCACCACCGCGGAGTTCGACCTGGCCACCATCGCCCGCCGGAAGCTGCAGATCAAGGGCTCCTACGGCGCGAAGCCGCGGCGCGACATGCCGGTCCTGCTCGACCTGGTGGCCCGCGGCCTGCTCCGCCCGCAGGACGCGATCAGCCGCCACTACCCGTTCGAGCAGGTCCAGGACGCCTACGACGCCCTGAAGCGCGGCGAAACCGTCGGCCGAGCCGTCATCGACATCGGCTGACGAATCCGGCCCTCGGACCTAGTCCAGGGGATGTCTCCAGCGCAGTCCCGGGTAGCGCGCGAAGCCCCGGTCCGCGGTGATCCACTCGCAACCGTGCTCGATCGCGATCGCCGCGAGATAGGCATCCGGGACCAGATTGCCCTTCGCGTCCGCCTTGCGGCAGAGCTCGGTGAAGATCTCCCAATGGCGTGGACCCGGTTCGACCTGCACGAATGCGGGCGACGTGCGAATCGCGGCGATGACCTCCAACGCTTGCTCCGGCGCCAAGGGCCGGTTCCAGATCTTGTGGTTGGTGACGATCCGCAGGTAGCTGCTGAACACCAGCGCTGGAATGCCGACCGGGGCGGGCCCCTGCAGGGCATCCTCGAGCCAAACGCGGTACTTCTCGTGGCCCGGCAGGGCCGCGTTCTGAGCGTTGAGCAGGACGTTGACGTCACAAGCGATCACTGGTCGCGCTCCATGAACTCGAGCAGGGCAGCGTTGTCATTCACGTCAACGCCGGGCTTCGGCTCGCCCAGGTCGAACGTCGGCAGCCGAAAACGCCCTTTCTTCGGAGCGTCTTGCTGAGCGCGCCGCAGCTCACCCATCCGAACGTCGTCTTCGATCAACGCACTCACCGTGGTGTGCTCGCGCGCCGCACGCAGCTTCAACCGGTCGAGCAACTGATCATCGATCGTGATGGTCGTCCGCATGCATCAAAGCATATCGCGACTGCATCATGATGCACCACGCCCGACCAGGTGGAACGTCAGTCGGTCTGCTCCGGCGGGTAGCCCGGCGGGTGGCCGAGCTGGTCGTAGAGCTGGCCTTCGCGCATGCGCCGGGCGACGTCGTGGCGCAGGTACAGCATGTAGGCCCAGACCGCGGCGAACACCGCGCCCATGATCCCGACCGCCGGGTGCACGAAGAAGCAGAGCACCATCGCGACCTGCAGGGCGAGCGCGACGCCGAGGCCCCACGGGCGGCGCTGCACGAACGCCGCCGCCAGCATCAGCACCGACAGCACCGCCACGATGGTGAAGCCGATGCTGGAGACGCCGCCGCCGAGCTTCCAGACCACCGGCAGCGCGAGCATGAACGAGATGAACTCCAGCACCAGCGTGCCCGCCATGATCCCGCGCAGGCCCTTCCACGGGTCGCGCACGCCGGGCGGTGCCTCGGGCAGGCCCTTGCCCGGTTCGGGGTTCGGCTGATCGGTCACGACGACTCCAGTGTCTTGCGGTTCGCTCACGCGGGCTCCTTGCCGAACAGGGCGCGCGCCTCGCCGGCGGTCACCACTGACCCGGTGATCACGACGCCGCCGCCGGAAACCGATTCGCCGGGCTCATCGGTCTCCTCGGCCAGCTGGATCGCGGTTTCCACCGCGTTGTCCAGCCGGGGCTCCACCACGATCCGGTCCGGGCCGAAGATGTCCTTGGCCACGCCGGCCAGCTCGTCCGGATCCATCGCCCGCGGCGAGGAGTTCGTGGTCAGCACGATCTCCTCGACCACCGGTTCCAGCTCGGCGAGGATGCCGCGCGCGTCCTTGTCGCCGAGCACGGCGACCACCGCGACCAGCTTGCGGAACGAGAACTCGGAGCTGAGCGCGTCGGCGAGGGCTCGTGCGCCGTGCGGGTTGTGGGCCGCGTCGACCAGTACCGTCGGCGCCGCGCGGACCCGCTCCAGGCGCCCGGGCGTCACGACGTTCGCGAACGCGTCGCGGACCCGCTCGACATCGAGCTGCCGGTCGGCACCGGCACCGAAGAACGCTTCGACCGCCGCCAGCGCCAACACGGCGTTGCGCGCCTGGTGTTCTCCGTGCAGCGGCAGGAAGATCTCGTCGTACACGCCGCCCAGGCCCTGCAGCCGGAGCAGTTGGCCGCCGACGGCGACGGTCCGCGAGAGGACGCCGAACTCCTGGCCCTCGCGAGCGACCGTGGCGTCCACCTCGGCGGCCCGCTCCATGATCACCTTCTGCGCCTCGGCGGGCTGCGCCGCGACCACCGCGATGGAGCCGGGCTTGATGATCCCGGCCTTCTCCCCGGCGATCGAGGCCAGGTCGGTGCCGAGGTAGTCGGCGTGGTCGAGCGCGACCGGGCAGACGACCGCGATCTTCGCGTCGGCGACGTTGGTGGCGTCCCAGCTGCCGCCCAGGCCGACCTCGATCACCGCCGCCTCCACCGGGGCGTCGGCGAAGGCCGCGAACGCCATCCCGGTGAGCACCTCGAACTTGCTCATCCGGACGTCGCTGCGCGAGTCCACGATGGACACGTACGGCGCGACGTCGCGGTATGCCTCGACGTAGCCCTCGGGGGTGATCGGCGCGCCGTCGATGCTGATGCGCTCGGTGGCCAGCTGCAGGTGCGGGCTGGTGTAGCGGCCGGTGCGCAGCCCGAGGCCGCTCAGCAGCGCGTCCGTGATGCGCGACGTCGACGACTTGCCGTTGGTGCCGGAGATGTGCACGACCGGATAGCTGTGCTGCGGATCGGCGAGCAGCTCGGTGAGCGCCCGGATCCGGTCGAGCGACGGTTCGATCTTGGTTTCCGGCCAGCGTTCGTTGAGCTCGGCCTCCACCACGCGCAGTTCCTGCAACGCGGCGGGATCGGTGCCGGACAAGTGCTCACTCCCCTGCGAACGGCGAAACGACGAGGTCAGTCTACGTCTCGCCGGTCGGCCGACCGGCGAAGACCCGCTCCGCCGGTTCCCGGTGGTGCGGGACAACCCGGGGCGAGCGGCGCTGGCCGAGGCCGAGGAGTTGCCCGCGCCCGCCGAGAACACCTGCGCCTGGGTCGTCGGCGAGTCCGAGCTGGCCGCATCACTGCGCCGGCACTGGGTCCGATCCGGCCTGCCGAAGAACAACATCATGTTCTGCGGCTACTGGCGAATGCCGTGACCGCGCACACGTCCCGGAAAGGCGAAAGCGGCGATTTCGCGAGAAATCGCCGCTCGTCGCGCCTGCCGGGTGGCGGTTTCACGCGAAATCGCCACCCGGCGAGCTCGAAACCGGTCAGGCCCCCGGCAACGCGGCCAGGCGCGCGTTGATGCGGGCGATGTCGGCCTGCGCCGTCTCGCGGCGGGCCTTGATCTTGTCCACCACGTCGGCCGGGGCCTTGTCCAGGAACGCCGGGTTGTTCAGCTTCTTGTCGGTGCCCGCGAGTTCCTTCTCCGCCACGGCCAGGTCCTTGGCCAGCCGCTTGCGCTCGGCGGCCACGTCGACCGCGCCGGAGAGATCCAGCTCCACCGACACGTTGCCGCCGGCCAAGCCGACCTCGATCGACGCCGACGAGGTGAACCCGTCGGCCGGCTCGGTGACCCGGGCCAGCGCCTGCACCGCGGGCACGTGGTCCGCCAGCCCCAGCTCCGCGATGCCGCCGAGCTTGGCCGCGACCCGCTGCCCCGGCTTGAGGCCCTGGTCGGACCGGAAGCGCCGGATCTCGGTGATCAGCTTCTGCGCCGCCGCGATCCGCTCCGCGGCGGCGGGGTCGGCAACCGCCCCGGACGCCTTCGGCCAGTCCGCGATCACCACGGACTCGCGGCCGGTCAACGCGGTCCACAGGGTCTCGGTGATGAACGGGATCGTCGGGTGCAGCAGCCGCAGCAGCACGTCCAGCACGTATCCGAGCACCTCGCGGGTCCGCTCCGCCCGCTCGCCGTCCAGCTGGACCTTGGACAGCTCCAGGTACCAGTCGCAGAACTCGTCCCAGGTGAAGTGGTAGAGCGCCTCGGTCGCCTTGGCGAACTGGAAGTCCTCCAGCAGCTCGTCCACATCGGACACCAGCTGGTCGACGCGGTCCAGGATCCACCGGTCCGCGTCGGTGAGCTCGCCGCGGTCGGGCAGCCGCTCCGGCACCTTCGCGCCGTTCATCATCGCGAACTTGGTGGCGTTGAACAGCTTCGTGCAGAAGCTGCGGGACGCCGCCACCCATTCCTCGCTGATCGGCGAGTCGGTGCCGGGGTTCGCGCCGCGGGCCAGGGTGAACCGCAGCGCGTCGGTGCCGTAGGTGTCCATCCACACGAGCGGATCGACGGTGTTGCCCGCGGACTTCGACATCTTCTTGCCGTGCGCGTCGCGGACCATGCCGTGCAGCGCGATGACCTTGAACGGTTCCACGCCGTCCATCGCGTAGAGGCCGAACATCATCATCCGGGCGACCCAGAAGAACAAGATGTCGTAGCCGGTGACCAGCACGCTGGTCGGGTAGAACTTCCGCAGGTCCGCGGTGTCCGCCGGCCAGCCCATCGTGGAGAACGGCCACAGGCCCGAGGAGAACCAGGTGTCCAGCACGTCCTCGTCCTGGTGCCAGCCCTCGCCCGACGGCGGCTCCTCGTCCGGCCCGACGCAGACGACCTCACCGCCCGGCCCGTACCAGATCGGGATGCGGTGACCCCACCACAGCTGCCGCGAGATGGCCCAGTCGTGCAGGTTGTCGACCCAGTCGAAGTAGCGCTTGGTCATCTCCGGCGGGTGCACCGCGACCCGGCCGTCGCGCACCGCGTCGCCGGCGGCCTTGGCCAGCGGGCCGACCTTGACGAACCACTGCAGCGACAGCCGCGGCTCGATCGGCTCCTTCGACCGCGAGCTGTGCCCGACGCTGTGCAGGTACGGGCGCTTCTCCGCGACGATGCGGCCCTGCTCGCGCAGCGCCTCGCGGACGGCGACGCGGGCCTCGAAGCGGTCCATGCCGTCGAACTGCGTGCCGGTGTGGGCGATCCGGCCCTGCTCGTCCATGATCGTCAGCATCGGCAGGTCGTGCCGCTTGCCGATCTCGAAGTCGTTCGGGTCGTGCGCCGGGGTGACCTTGACGGCGCCGGTGCCGAACTCCGGGTCCACGTGCTCGTCGGCGACGATCGGGATCTTGCGGCCGGTCAGCGGCAGCTCGATCTCGGTGCCGACCAGGTGCTTGTAGCGCTCGTCGCCGGGGTGGACCGCGACGGCGGTGTCGCCGAGCATCGTCTCGATCCGGGTCGTGGCGACCACGATCGCGTCGTCGCCGTCGCCGTAGCGCATGGAGACGAGCTCGCCCTCGACCTCCTTGTGCTCCACCTCGATGTCGGAGATCGCCGAGCGCATCTGCGGCGACCAGTTGACCAGTCGCTCGGCCCGGTAGATCAGCCCGTCGTCGTAGAGCTTCTTGAAGATCGTCTGCACCGCGCGGGAAAGCCCGGCGTCCATGGTGAAGCGCTCGCGGGTCCAGTCGACGCTGTCGCCGAGGCGGCGCATCTGGGACAGGATCGCCCCGCCGTGCTTCTCCTTCCACTGCCACACGCGCTCCAGGAACGCCTCGCGGCCCAGCTCGCGGTGGTCGATGCCCTCCTCGCGGAGCTGCCGCTCGACCAGCGCCTGCACCGCGATGCTCGCGTGGTCCATGCCCGGCAGCCACAGCGCCTCGTAGCCCTGCATCCGGCGGCGCCGGGTGAGGATGTCCATCAGGGTGTGCTCGAAGGCGTGCCCGATGTGCAGGCTGCCGGTGACGTTCGGCGGCGGGATGACGATCGAGAACGGCGGCTTGTCGCTGTTCGCGTCGGCGGTGAAGTATTCGGCGGCTACCCAGCGCTCGTACAGCTCGGCCTCTACGTCGGCCGGATTCCAGGTCGACGGAAGTTCACGTTGCTGAGCGTCATGGGTCTGTGTCACGCACCGGATTCTACGAGTGCCTGTTCAGCGCGTTTTCCGGGCATTGGGGTGCGCGGCGACCAGCGCGGTTGTGACTCCCCCCACCCCACCCGTGCCCGCCTGCGCGCCGTGGCGCACGCTAGGCGCATGTCGCGTGGAGCGCCCGAACAGGACATCGACGAGAACGGCCTCCGAGTCGGTCCGCCCGGCCAGGCCGCGGCGGGGGTGAAGGGAGTTCTGGTCTCGCTGCAGCGCAGCTGGGAGCAGATGGGCCTGACCCGCACCGTGCGGACGTTGCCGCTGCTGAACCAGCGCGCGGGCTTCGACTGCCCCGGGTGCGCGTGGCCGGACCCGCGCGAGGCCGAGGGCGACAAGCGGAAGCTCGCCGAGTTCTGCGAGAACGGCGCGAAGGCCGTCGCCGAGGAGGCGACGACGCGGCGGGTCGGGCCGGAGTTCTTCGCCCGCCACCCGGTCGCCGAGCTCGCCGGGAAGACCGACTACTGGCTCGGCCAGCAGGGCAGGCTGACGCAGCCGATGATCCTGCGCGACGGCGACAGCCACTACCGGCCGATCGGCTGGGCCGAGGCGTTCGAGGTGATCGGGGCGGGCCTGCGCGGGCTGGCCTCGCCCGACGAAGCGGCCTTCTACACCTCGGGCCGCACCAGCAACGAGGCGGCGTTCCTCTACCAGCTGCTGGTGCGCAGCTTCGGCACGAACAACCTGCCGGACTGCTCGAACATGTGCCACGAGTCGTCCGGGTCGGCGCTGACCGAGACCATCGGCATCGGCAAGGGCTCGGTGTCGTTGTCCGATGTGGAACACGCGGACCTGGTGCTGGTGGTGGGCCAGAACCCGGGCACCAACCACCCGCGGATGCTGTCGTCGCTGGAGAAGGTCAAGCAGCGCGGCGGGCGGATCATCGCCGTGAACCCGCTGCCGGAGACCGGGCTGATGCGGTTCAAGAACCCGCAGAACGTGCGCGGCGTGGTCGGCGACGGCACCCAGCTGGCCGACGAGTTCGCGCAGATCCGCATCGGCGGCGACCTGGCGCTGTTCAAGGCCCTCAACGCGCTGGTGCTCAAGGCGGGCGCGGTGGACCAGGAGTTCATCGACGCGCACGCGCACGGCTTCGACGAGTTCGCCGCCCAGGCCCGGGAGGTCGACTGGGAGGCCACCGCCGAGGCGACCGGCCTGGACCGCGAGCAGATCGAGCGGATCGCCGAGATGCTGATCTCCGCGCAGCGCACGGTGGCGTGCTGGGCGATGGGCCTGACCCAGCAGAAGCAGGGCGTCGCCACCATCCGCGAGATCGTCAACCTGCTGCTGCTGCGCGGGATGATCGGCAAGCCCGGCGCCGGGGTGTGCCCGGTGCGCGGCCACTCCAACGTGCAAGGCGACCGGACGATGGGCATCTGGGAGAAGATGCCGGAGCAGTTCCTGGCCGCCCTGGAGCGCGAGTTCGGGGTACCGGTGCCGCGGGAGCACGGCCTGGACACCGTGGACACCATCCGCGCCATGCAGGCCGGCCGGGTCAAGGCGTTCGTGGGGATGGGCGGGAACTTCGTCTCCGCGACGCCGGACACCGACGCGACCATCCGGGCGCTGCGCGGCTGCGAGCTGACGGTGCAGGTGTCCACGAAGCTCAACCGCTCGCACGTCGTCCCGGGCCGCACCGCGCTGATCCTGCCCGCGCTCGGCCGCACCGAACGCGACGCGCAGGGCACCGGCGAGCAGTTCGTGACCGTCGAGGACTCGATGTCGGTGGTGCACGCCTCTCGTGGGCGGCTCGCGCCGGCATCCGAGCACCTGCTCTCCGAGGTCGCGATCATCTGCCGGCTGGCGCGCGAACTGCTCGGCCCGGACCACCCGGTGCGCTGGGAGTCCTTCGAGCGCGATTACGACGTGATCCGGGACCACATCGCGCAGGTGGTGCCCGGCTGCGAGGACTACAACCGGCGGGTCCGCGAACCGGACGGCTTCGTGCTGCCGCACCCGCCGCGCGACAGCCGCACGTTCCCGACGGCGACCGGCAAGGCGAACTTCACGGTGAACGTCCCGGAGCCGATCCGGGTGCCCGCGGGGCGGCTGCTGCTGCAGACGATGCGCAGCCACGACCAGTACAACACCACGATCTACGGGCTCTCGGACCGCTACCGCGGCATCGAGGACGGCCGCCGCGTGGTGCTGGTCAACGGCGAGGACATCGCGGAACTCGGCTTCGCGGCGGGAGATCTGGTGAACGTGATCTCGGAGTGGGCGGCGCCGGACGGCTCGGTCGAGGAGCGCCGTGCGGAGCGCTTCCGGATCGTCGCCTACCCGACCGCCCGGGGCTGCGCGGCGGCCTACTACCCGGAGGCCAACCCGCTGGTACCGCTGAACTCGGTGGCGGAGAAGTCCAACACGCCGGTGTCCAAGGCGGTCGTCATCCGCCTCGAACGGGCCTGATGCGGTCGTGGGTGGCCCTCCCAGCAGGAGAGCCACCCACGAGGGCTAGCCGCACTGCCAGAGGAAGCGGCCCTGGCCGGTCTTCTCGTCGATGAAGGCGTAGGCGACACCCGCGTCGCCGAGGTTCATGTCGAACGGTTCGTCCGCGCTGTCCAGCTGCGCCACGAACCGCCAGGTGCCGGGTTCGTCCGGCCACTCCTCGCCCTGCAGCCAGACCGGTTCGCCCCACAGCCGGCTGCGCAGGTCGTCGTCCTCGTCGTCCACCGCGTCCGGGTCGTGCGGGGCCAGTTCCGCGTGGTGGTCCGGGCCGAACGTCGGGCCTCGGCGGATGCTGGCCACCTGGTAGAACTCCGCCGGCTCGCCGGGCTGGGCGAAGAAGGCGTTCTCACCGGCGGTCGGGTCGTAGGTGCCGTCGACGAACTCGTCGGAACCGTCCTCGGTCATGAACAGGTAGCCGAGCCGGACTTCCTCGCCCGGCAGGCGGATCTGGCCGATGAACCGCATCGGGCGGCCGGTGTCGGCGGACAGCGGCCAGGTCGGGTCGGCCAGCCACACCGGCTGGCCGCCGAACTTCGTGATCGGTTCGGTGATCGGTTCCGACGCCTCCGCGAAGCGCAGGTTCTGCCGTTCGGGCGGGGTGCTGGTGGCCATCGCATTCCTCACTGTGCGGGGTGCCTCGCCGACGGTAGCCCCACCGACCGCCAGCGCGGGACCGATCGCCCCGAAACCACCACGCAGGCCGAACCGCAATTTCCATTGAAATCGAAGGTCCGATTTCAATGGAAATTGCGGCGAACGGATGCCGTGTCACAGCTGGCGGAGGGCTCCGCCGTCGACCGCCCACTCCGCGCCGGTCACCTGAGCCGCCAGCGGGGACAGCAGGTAGACGATCACCCGGGCCACGTCGTCCGGGGTTCCCAGGCGGCCCGTCGGCAGGCCGCGGACGTCGCGGACGAAGTGCTCCACCGCCTCCTCCACCGGCAGGCCGAACCGGTCCGCCAGCTGCGCCGCGAAGCCGCCCGGCGCGTCCCACAGCCAGGTCCGGGTCGGGCCCGGCGCGACGACGTTGGAGCGCACGCCGCGCGGGCCGAACTCGATCGCCAGCGCCTTGGACACCGACAGCATCGCGGTCTTCGAGGCCGCGTAGTCGATCAGCGGCACGTCCGTCAGGCGCGCCGCCTCGCTGGTCACGTGCACGACGCTGCCCGCGCCCTGCGCCAGCATCGCGGGCAGCGCCGACCGGGTCATGCGGATCGCCGAGTGGAAGTTCAGCTCGAAGGTCCGCTTCCACTCCTCGTCGGCGACGTCCAGGAAGCCGGTGCGCGACTGCAGCCCGCCGACGTTGTTCACCAGCCCGTCCAGGCGACCGTGCCGCTCCAGCGCGGTCGCCACGACCCGCTCGGCGGCGTCCGGGTCGGTGATGTCCGCCGCCACCGCGCTGATCCCGCTGCCGAGCGCGCAGATGCCGTGCGGTTCGCGCGCCACCCCGACCACTTTCGCGCCCTCCGCCGCCAGCAGGCGGACGGTCGCCTCGCCGATGCCCGCGGAGGCACCGGTCACCACGAAGACCTTGTCGGCCAGTTGCAGATCCATCAGGACTCCTCAGGGAATGACGCGGCGCGCGCGCAGGTCGTCGAAGATCTCCAGGAACATCGCCTCGGTGTCGACGAACTCGTGGAACCCGAACCGGCGGGCCTTCGAGCCGTCGGCGAACATGTCGTAGTCCCAGGAGAAGACGAAGTCGCCGAACGCCCAGGACGAAACCTCCTGGTACGCGTGCGGTTCCAGGCCGTGGTCGGCGACCATCTGCTGCCACAGCCCGGCCTTGTCGGCCATCACGTCGCTCAGCGACATCGGCAGCGGGTCGGCGACCTCCAGGCCGAAGTGCGCGGCGATCTTCGGCCACAGCTCCCGCCAGCGGAACAGATCGCCGTTGTTGATGTTGAACGCCTGGTTCTCGGCCCGCTCCGAGGTGGCGGCCCAGACCGTCGCCTTCGCCAGCAGGCCGGCGTCGGTCATCTCCAGCAGCGAGTCGTAGGCGCCGGGCTTGCCGGGGAACCGCAGCGGCAGGCCGAGTTCCTTCGAGATCGCCGCGTAGATCGCGATCACCATCGCCAGGTTCATCGGGTTGCCGAGCGCGAATCCGGCCACCACCGACGGGCGCAGGGCCGTCCAGGTCCAGGCCTTGCCGCGCTGGCGCTGCTCCAGGAACTGCTGCTGGGAGGCCATGAACTCGGGCGGCATCGGGCGGGCGTCGGTCTCGCGGGCCGGCGTCTTGAACGGCCCGAGGTGCGCGCCGTAGACCTTGTAGCCCTGCATGAGGCTGATGTGCCGGAGGCCGGGCGCGACGGCTTCGACCGCGTCGACGACGTTGGTCAGCATCGCCATGTTCGGCGGGACGAGTTCGGCCCAGGTCGGGCGGTCCTGGTAGGCCGCGTAGAAGACGTGCGTGACGCCGGTGAGCTCGCGCAGCTTCGCCCCGGTGTCCTCCGGGTCGAGCAGGTCGACGGCCACGTACCGGACCCGCTCGGTGTTCTCGCCGCCGCGCCGGGACAGCCCGATCACCTCCCAGTCGGGCAGCGTGGCCAGGTGCTCGACGAGGTTGCGGCCGATGACCCCGTTGGCCCCCACGACCAGGGCGACCTTGGTGTTGTGCTCCATGCCGACAACACTCGTCGCCATCGAACCATAAGTCCAAGGCTTGTTCTTTCTGACAGTGATAAGTTCTGTTCATGTCAACGCTGCGGCAGTTCGAGTACCTGGTCACGGTGGTGGCGGAGGGGTCGTTCACCCGCGCCGCGGAGCTCCTGCACGTCACCCAGCCCGCGCTGTCGCACCAGGTGCGCGCGCTGGAGCGGGGGGTCGGCGGCCCGCTGCTGGAGCGCCTGCCGCGCGCGGTGCGGCTGACGCCGATGGGCCGCGCGATGCTGCCGCACGCCCGCGCGGCGCTCGCCGACGCCGAACGCGCCCGGCTGGCCGCCCGGCAGGCATGCGGGCTGGAGAGCGGCGAGCTGCAGCTCGCGACGGTGTACTCGATCAGCCTCGGCGTGCTGCCGCCGGTGCTGCGCGCCTGGCGCCGCGAGCACGCGGGTGTCCACATCAGACTCTTCGAGCACCGGCACACCGACGAGCTCCGCGCCGCGATGACGGCCGGGCAGGCCGATCTCGCGGTGGGTCCGCCACCGTCCGATTGGGACGGTCCGGTGCACACCTTGGGAGTGGAGGAGTTCGTCGTCGTGCTGCCGCCGGACGATCCGGCCGTCGACGAGGGCGCGACGCGCATCGAGCTCGGGGCGCTCGCCGACCGGGGATGGGTGCACTACAGCCCGGAGAACGGGCTCTCCGACGTGCTCGAACAGGCCTGCGCCGGCGCCGGCTTCCAGACGCGCGCCGCGATCCGCACCGAGCAGACCGCCGCGGCCCCCATGCTCGCCGCCGCCGGGCTGGGCCCCGCGCTGGTTCCGGCGAACATCATCCCGCCCCGCTTCGACGGCGCGCTGCTGCGCCCCGACCCGCCCGTGCACCGGACCCTGACCGCCTACACGCGCAGCGGCCCGGACCCGCTCACGTCGGCGTTCGTCGACACCCTCGCCCGCAAGGCCGCGGTCCTCCCCGACCACGTGCGCCGCCGCCTCGCACCCGCGAAAACCGGCTCCTGACCACGCGAAACCGCGCTAGCCGGTGAAGAGCTGGGTGACCTTCTGGACCAGTTCGCAGATGCCGTAGGCGAACGGCAGGCCGACCCACGCCCACGCGAGGACGAGCAGTGCTCGGCGGTTCATCGCGCACCTCCGGTGGCCGGTTCGTGGAACCTGGGATGGACCGGCCGCACCAGCTCGTTGGCCACGAACCCGACGACCAGCAGGCCGATCATGATGTACAACGACGTCGTGTACAGGTCCGGCCCGGTGGCGCCGGCCGCCTTGCGGACGTCGGCGATCGCGTTGACGATCAGCGGCCCCAGCACCCCGGCCACCGACCACGCGGTGAGCAGCCGGCCGTGGATCGCGCCCACCTGGAGACCGCCGAACAGGTCCTTCAGATAGGCCGGCACGGTCGCGAAACCGCCGCCGTAGAACGACAGGATCAGCATCGCGCACAGCACGAACACCGGCACCCCGGTCGCGCCGAACAGCATGATGCCCAGGTACAGCAGCACCCCGCCGCCCAGGTAGAGCCGGTAGACGTTCTTGCGCCCGATGATGTCCGATGTGGACGACCAGACGAACCGCCCGGCCATGTTGGTCAGCGACAGCAGCGCGACGAAACCGGCCGCCGCGCCCGTCGCGACCGGCGTCGAGCTGCCCGCGAAGAAGCCGACGATCATCGGCGACGCCTTCTCCAGGATGCCGATCCCCGCGGTGACGTTGCAGCACAGGACCACCCACAGCAGCCAGAACTGCGGCGTGCGCATCGCGTTGCGGGCCGTCACGTTCGCCGTGGTGATCATCGGGCCGGCGATCCGCTCCGGCATCCCGGCGGGCCGCCAGTCCGGCGGTGGCACCCGGACCAGCAGCACACCCAGCGACATGAACACCGCGTAGGCCAACCCGTGCACCAGGAACGTCAGCGCGATCCCGGAACTGCCGCTGCCGAAGGACTCCAGCATCTGCGCGGACCACGGCGAGGCGATCAGCGCGCCGCCGCCGAAACCCATGATGGCGATGCCGGTCGCCATGCCCGGCCGGTCCGGGAACCACTTGATCAGCGTCGACACCGGCGAGATGTAGCCGATGCCGAGCCCGATCCCGCCGACGAACCCGTACCCGAACACCACCAGCCAGTACTGGCCGGTCGACACCCCGAGCGAGGAGAGCAGGAACCCGGCCGAGAAGCAGGTCGCGGACACGGCCATCGCCCACCGCGGGCCGCGGCGCTCCACCAGCGTCCCGCCCAGCGCGGCGGACAGGCCGAGCATCACGATGGCCAGCTGGAACGGCAGCGCGCTGAGCGTCCCGGACAGGCCGAGGGCGTCCTCCAGCGGCGGTTTGAAGACGCTCCACGCGTAGACCTGCCCGATCGACAGGTGCACCGCGAGCGCTGCAGGCGGGACCAGCCACCTGTTCCAGTCGCGAGGTGCGACGATTCTGTTGGGGGTGAGCAGGTCTGCGACCATGGGACCTCCCCGATGCGGCGTTGATCACAGCGCGGCTGAGCATACGGTGTACAAGGGCGTTCGGACGAGGACGATTTCGCCGATGCGGCCGGTAGGGAGGGCCCGATGGGACGTGTCACCGTGCGACGACCGGTGCTGAAGATCGCCGCCGACGGCAGCCGGAGCCGGCCGGACACGCTGGCCGCCGAGGAGCCGCTGGAGATCCGGGTCAACGGCGCGCCGCTCTCGGTCACCATGCGCACGCCCGGCCACGACGTCGAACTCGCGCACGGGTTCCTGCTGACGGAAGGCGTCATCCACGACAAGGCCCAGCTGTCCACGGCCCGCTACTGCGACAGTCCCGGCCCCGACGGCCGCAACACCTACAACGTGCTGGACATCCTGCTCGCCCCCGGCGTGCAGCCGCCGGACGCCTCTGTGACGCGCAACTTCTACACCACGTCGTCGTGCGGGGTGTGCGGCAAGGCCGCGCTGGACTCCGTCCGGCTCAGCACCCGGCACTCCCCCGCCGACGACCCGCTGACGCTGGACACCGACACCCTCGCCGCCCTCCCGGACCGGTTGCGGGCCGCGCAACGCGTCTTCGACACCACCGGCGGGCTCCACGCGGCAGGACTGTTCGACTCCGACGGCGGACTGCTCGTGGTGCGCGAAGACGTCGGCAGGCACAACGCCGTCGACAAGGTCCTCGGCTGGGCCGTGCTGGCGGACCGGGTGCCGCTGACCGGCTGCGTGCTGATGGTGTCCGGCCGGGCGTCGTTCGAACTCGTGCAGAAGGCCGCGATGGCCGGGGTGCCCGCGCTCGCCGCGGTGTCGGCGCCGTCCTCGCTGGCCGTGGACCTCGCGGCCGAGCAGGGCATGACGCTGATCGGGTTCCTCCGCGGCCGCACCATGAACGTCTACACCGGAACCGAACGCATCGTGACGAAGGACATCGCCTGATTCCTTCCCACTCGGTTGGTGCCGACGCACCCCGTTGGCACGATGAAAGCCGGACGGCGAAAACGGGAGGGCGCATGGGCGACGGTGAACCGCGCAGCCACATGCTCGGCAGGCGCAGCGTCCTCGCCTCCGGCGTCGCCGGGCTGGCCGCGCTGAGCATCGGGCTGACCGCCGACCTCGACACGCGCCCCGCGGTGCAGTACATGGACGAGTCGAACGTGCTCGTCGAGCAGGTGCACTCGCAGGCCCGCAACTGCCCCGTCCACCTGGTCACGATGTTCCCGAAAGGCGTTGCGCGCGAAGGGCTTCCGGTCTGCCTGATGCTGCACGGCCGGTTCGGCGACGCGCGCAAGTCCGCGGGCGGGCTGCCGACCTGGCTGTCCGACGCCGTGGCCGCGCGCCGCATCCCGCCGTTCGCGTTCCTGGCCGTGGACGGCGGCGGGAACAGCTACTGGCACCGGTGGCCGGGCGACGACCCGATGTCGATGCTGCTCGACGAGGTGCCGCGCTGGCTGGCCGAACGCCGCCTCGGCGGCCCGAGCGGCCAGCCGTTCGCGGCGGCCGGCATCTCGATGGGCGGGTTCGGGGCGCTGCTCTACGCCCGCCGCCGGCTCGAACAGGGCAATCCGCTGTCGGCCGCCGCCGTCGTCTCCCCCGCCCTGATCACCAGCTGGCGGGAGATGAGCAAGCGACGCGCCTTCGCCAACGAGGCCGAGTGGGCCGCGATGGACCCGCTCCGGCACATCGACGAGCTCGGCGACGTGCCGCTGGGCGTGTGGTGCGGCACCGAGGACCGATTCATCGAGGGCACCCGCCGCTTCATCCGCGCGGCCCAGCCCGAGTACGCCTCGACCACCCCGGGCGGGCACAACAGCCGCTACTACCGGAAGGCCCTGCCGGAGGTCGTCGACTTCGTGGGCGGCCAGCTCGCCCGGTCGCGCAAGAAGTGAGGGCCGGTCACACCAGCCGCAGGCGGTCCTGGGACCGGCCCGCGGTGTAGGTGTCGGCGTCGAAGCGGTCGTTCAGCGGCACCGAGCCGTAGAGGGCCCAGCGCAGCACCGACGGCCAGGGGCCGTAGCCCGCGTCTGTGTTGAGGTGCTCGCCGTCGAGGATCACGTCCAACTCGACCTGCAGGTCCGCGGCCAGCGCGTGCGCCCGGTACATCGACAGGTACGGGTCGCCGGTGCCCACCACGAGCCGGGTGATCCCGGCGGCGCGGCGCAGCGCCGCGGCGTCCGTGGGATAGGGCGTGATGTCCTGGGCGTCCGGGTGCCGCCAGTCCAGGGCGGGCGGAGACACCAGCAGGACCCGGTCCGCGCGCCGGTCCCGCCCGGCGATCGTCGCCGCGTGGTGCAGCCACAGCGCCACCCCGCAGGAATGCGCCGCCACGACGAGCTCGGCCTCCCGCGGCACGGCCTCCAGCCGCTCCCGCAGCACCGGCAGCCACCGGTCGAGCGCCGGCCGGTCGGGATCGGGCAGGCTCGGCAGGTCCACCCGGACACCCTGGTCGCGGAGCTGCCCGGCGAGCCATTGCTGCCAGTGCCAGGGGCCGGAACCGGTCATCCCGTGAATCAGCAGGACATGCATCTCGCTCATGGCACCGTCCCCGGAATCGTTCGTCTGGTCGCAACCAATGATCATCTAACCGCGCCGGATCCGCAGCGGGTGACCACGGGTGGCGGATCAGTGCAGAACGATCCGGGAAGCGGGCGACCTCCGGCGCCCGGCAGAGCTGCTCGACACGAACCGACCAGGGCTCAGGCGGACTTCTCGCGGCGCTCCCGGCGGGTGGCCTGGCGCGCGACGATCGTCGGGTTGACGTTCTCGCGGACCGTCTGCTCCGTGATGACGACCTTGGCGACGTCCGAACGGCTCGGGATGTCGTACATCACCGGCAGCAGGACCTCCTCCAGGATCGCGCGCAGCCCGCGCGCGCCCGTGCCCCGCAGGATCGCCTGGTCGGCGATGGCCTCCAACGCGGTCTTGGTGAACTCCAGCTCCACGTTGTCCATCTCGAACAACCGCTTGTACTGCTTCACCAGCGCGTTGCGCGGCTCGGTGAGGATCTGCACCAGCGACGGCTTGTCCAGGTTCGTCACGCTGGCCACCGTGGGCAGCCGGCCGATGAACTCCGGGATCAGCCCGAACTTGATGAGGTCCTCGGGCATCACGTCGGCGAAGTGGTCGGTGGTGTCGATCTTGGCCTTCGAGCGCAGCTCCGCGCCGAAGCCGACGCTGTGCTTGCCGACCCGCTCCTCGACGATCTTCTCCAGCCCGGCGAACGCGCCGGCCACGATGAACAGCACGTTCGTGGTGTCGATCTGGATGAACTCCTGGTGCGGGTGCTTGCGGCCGCCCTGCGGCGGCACGCTCGCGGTGGTGCCCTCCAGGATCTTCAGCAACGCCTGCTGCACGCCCTCGCCGGACACGTCGCGGGTGATCGACGGGTTCTCGCTCTTGCGGGCGATCTTGTCGACCTCGTCGATGTAGATGATCCCGGTCTCGGCGCGCTTCACGTCGTAGTCGGCCGCCTGGATCAGCTTGAGCAGGATGTTCTCGACGTCCTCGCCCACGTAACCGGCCTCGGTCAGCGCCGTCGCGTCGGCGATCGCGAACGGGACGTTGAGCATCTTGGCCAGCGTCTGCGCCAGATAGGTCTTGCCGCAGCCGGTGGGGCCGAGCATCAGGATGTTGGACTTGGCCAGCTCGACGGCCTCTTCACCGCGGCTCTCCCGGCGCTCACCGGCCTGGATGCGCTTGTAGTGGTTGTAGACCGCGACCGACAGGTTCCGCTTCGCCGGGTCCTGCCCGATGACGTACTGGTCGAGGAACTCGTGGATCTCGGCCGGCTTCGGCAGCTCGTCGAGCTTGACCTCGCCCGCCTCGGCCAGTTCCTCCTCGATGATCTCGTTGCAGAGATCGATGCACTCATCGCAGATGTACACGCCGGGGCCGGCGATGAGTTTCTTCACCTGCTTCTGGCTCTTCCCGCAGAAGGAGCACTTCAGCAGGTCGCCGCCGTCACCGATACGTGCCATGACCGCTGACCCCGTCCCCTCCGGCGCGCCGTCCGGTAGCGCGCCTGACCGTATGTGCCTTCGACGGTACCTGGCGTTCCCCGGGTTCGGGGAGACTCACAGTGTCCGCCATTGCCGAGCGTGGTGTGACCAGCACCTCGTCCGGCGTGTCGTGCATGGCGGCCGGGCGTGGCGCAACCACCACGCCCGGCCGTTCCGCTCCGCCCTCGCGAGCGGAGCGGTGCAATCTCCTTACGCCTTCTGCGTCGAGAGCTTGCGGTAGGGCACGACCTCGTCGATCAGGCCGTACTCGGCGGCCTGGTCCGCGGTCAGGATCTTGTCCCGGTCGATGTCCTCGCGGATCTGGTCCACGGACCGGTTGGTGTGCCGGGCCAGCGTGGTCTCCAGCAGGTCCCGCATCCGCAGCACCTCCGCGGCCTGGATCTCCAGGTCGGAAACCTGGCCCTGGATGCCCTCCACCGAGGGCTGGTGGATCAGCACGCGCGAGTTCGGCAGCGCCTGGCGCTTGCCCTTGGTGCCGGCCGCCAGCAGCACCGCCGCGGCCGAGGCGGCCTGGCCGAGGCAGATGGTGCGCACGTCCGGGCGGACGTACTGGATCGTGTCGTAGATCGCCATCAGCGCGGTGAACGAACCACCGGGCGAGTTGATGTAGATCTGGATCTCGCGGTCCGGGTCGTCGGACTCCAGGAACAGCAGCTGCGCCATCACGTCGTTGGCCGACGCGTCGTCGACCTGGACGCCGAGGAAGATGATGCGCTCCTCGAACAGCTTGTTGTACGGGTTCGACTCCTTGACGCCGTACGCGGTGCGCTCGACGAACGAGGGCAGCACGTAGCGGGACTGCAAAGACTGGTAAGGGTTCACGACGGGTGACTCCTCGTTGCTAGGTCTCGGGCGGGGATGATCAGCTGCTGGGCAGATTAGCGGCGCTCGCCACGTGGTCCACGAGCCCGTACTCGCGGGCCTCCTCCGCGGTGAACCAGCGGTCGCGGTCCGCGTCTTGCATGATCTTCTCCACCGTCTGACCGGTCTGCTCGGCGATCAGCTCGGCCATTTCCTTCTTGTGCCGGGAGAACATCTTGGCCTGGATCTCGATGTCCGAAGCCGTACCGCCGAGGCCGGCCGACGGCTGGTGCATCATGATCCGCGCGTGCGGCAGCGCGAAGCGCTTGCCCTTGGTGCCCGCGGACAGCAAGAACTGCCCCATCGAAGCGGCCATGCCCATCGCCACCGTGGCCACGTCCGGCTTGATCAGCTGCATGGTGTCGTAGATCGCCATGCCCGCCGTCACCGAGCCGCCCGGCGAGTTGATGTAGAGCGAAATGTCCCGTTCCGGGTCCTCCGCGGCCAGCAGCAGCAGCTGCGAGCAGATCTGGTTCGAGATCGAATCCTCGACCTGGGAGCCGAGGACGATGATGCGCTCCCGCAGCAGCCGCTCGTAAACCGAGTCGTTGAGCGAGAGCCCGTTCGTCCCCGTCCGCATGGACGGCGACCGCGCGTCGGACGTCGGAACAGTCAGGTGCTGCGTCACGTCACGTCTCCCTGCCTTCTCCCACAATGGGCCGTTGTCCACCGGGGCCACATCGGCCACTCCGCCCACTTCCACAGTGGACCGGCGCGGCCGACACGTCGGGCGCGGCCCCAGGCGTTGTCCTGCTTCCCTCTCGGGCGATCCGCTACAACCGACCCTAACGAACGTGGGCGGCACCAGCTTCCCAGTACCACCCACGTTCGCTTAGAGCATGCTTTTAAATTGTCCGCCCGAGAGGTCGGTCACTCCGCCTTCGCGGTCTCGGCCACCTCGTCCGACTCGGACTCCTGCGGGCCGAACAGCTCGTCCAGGTCCAGCTCGTTGCCGGCCTCGTCGGTGACGGTGGCCTGGCGCACGACCGAGAACAGCGCCTTGCTGCGGCGCACGTCGGCGTACAGCGAGCCGAGCTGGCCCGACTGCTGCGCCTGCTGCACGAACTGGTCCGGGCTCATCCCGAAGCGCTGCGCTTGGTAGATGATCCGCTGGGTGAGCTCGTCGTCGGAGACCGAGACGTCCTCGGCGTCGGCGATGGTGTCCAGCACCAGCTGAGTCTTGACCGCCTTCTCCGCCTCGGTGCGGGTCTCCGCGTCGAACTCCTCGCGGGTCTTCTCCTGCTGCCCGAGCCATTCCTCGAAGCGCGCCTCGTCGTGGTCGAACGGGTGCACCGCGTCGTGCTGGCGCACCTCGATCTCCGACTCGACGACCTTCTCCGGCAGCGGCACCTCGATGGTCTCCAGCAGCGCGTCCAGGACCTTGTCCCGGGCCTGCATGCCCTGCTGCATCTTCTTGACGCGGCCCAGGCGCTCCCGCAGGTCGGCGACGAGCTCCTCGACGGTGTCGAACTCGCTGGCCATCTGGGCGAACTCGTCGTCGGCCTCGGGCAGCTGGCGCTCCTTGACGGAGTTCAGCACGACCGAAACCTCGGCGTCCTTGCCCGCGTACTCGCCGGCCACCAGCTTCGTGGTGAACGCCTTGGTGTCGCCCTCGCTCGCGCCGATCAGCGCGTCGTCGATGCCCTCGATGAGCTGGCCCGAGCCGATCTCGTAGGACAGGCCGCTGGTCTTGGCGTCCTCGACGTCCTCACCGTCGACGGTGGCGGACAGGTCGATGCTGACGAAGTCGCCTTCCTGCGCGGGGCGCTCGACCCCGGCCAGGGTGCCGAAGCGGGCGCGCAGCGAGTCGAGCTGCTCGGTCACCTCTTCCTCGGTGACCTCGACGTCGTCGACGCTCACCGACAGCTCGCCGAACGCGGGCACGGTGATCTCCGGGCGGACGTCGACCTCGGCGGTGAACGCGATCTCCGCGCCGTCCTCGATCTTGGTCACCTCGATGTCCGGGCGACCGAGGGTGCGCACCTCGCTGCTGTTGACCGCCTCCAGGTACTTGGCCGGGACCGCTTCGTTGACGACCTCGTCGAGCACGGGGCCCCGACCGATGCGGCTCTCCAGCACCCGCGCCGGGACCTTGCCCGGCCGGAAACCGGGGATGCGGACCTGCTGGGCCAGTGCCTTGTACGCGCGGTCGAAGTTCGGCTTGAGCTCGTCGAACGGCACCTCGACGTTGATCCGGACGCGCGTCGGGCTCAGGTGCTCGACGGTGCTCTTCACGTGGTCTCCTAGTGCGAACGTGCTTGATTCCCGGCGCTGCCAACGGGCGCGGCATACCACCACGTCCAACGATGCCGGGCTGACCTCCGAGTCTATTGCTTCCCGCCGGGGCACACGGCCCGGGGTTGCCACAACCCGCATTGGACAGCCTCACCTAACCATCGGGCGGCCATCCGTGCTTGAGTGGAAACGTGCACCACACCGCAGCCGACGCGGCCACCTGCGCCGCCCTGTCCGAGACGTTCGCCGAGCCGCTGCCCGGCACCGCCGCGGTGGCAGACAGCTGGCTGTGCCTGGAACAGCGCGGCCCCTGGGGCCACAACGCGCTGGTCCAGAGCCACCTGGACCCCGAGCTGGGACGGGCGCTGTCCGCGCGGACCGACGAGCACGGCGTGCGGATCCAGCTCATCCGGCAGCCCGGCCGGCACGCGGACACCGGCGGCGGCCAGCCGCGCCGGGTGTTCCTCGCGCACACCGCCCCCGGCACCGGCTGGCTGCGGACCACGACCGTCGACAACCCCGCCGACCTGCTCGAACTCGACTTCGGGCGGATCGCCGCCGGCCACCACGACGGCTGGGGCCGACCCGTCGCCGACCCACTGCTGCTGGTGTGCACCAACGGCCGCCGCGACCGGTGCTGCGCACTGCTCGGCCGCGAACTCATCACCGAACTCGCCGGCCGGCACGACGGCTCGATCTGGGAATCCACGCACACCGGCGGACACCGCTTCGCGCCCGCCGCGGTCCTGCTGCCCAGCGGCTACACCTACGGGCGGCTGACCGCGCCCGCCGCCGAAGCGGTGCTGTCCGCCGCCGCGGCCGGCAAGGTCGTGCTCGACCACTGCCGCGGCCGGTCGTCGTGGACCCGCGCCGGCCAAACCGCCGAACTCGCCGTCCGGGAGCACATCGGCGAATACCTCGCCGACGCCCTGCGCGTCACCGCCGAGGAGAACGGCCAGGTGACGATCGGCCACCAGGACGGCCGCAGCTGGGATGTCGCGGTCCGCGAACACGAACTCGACCCACCGCGCCCCAACAGCTGTGGGAAGAAAGCGGTCCGCCCCACCACCTGCACCGCCGAAACCATCAACGGTCGGCCAACGCACCCGCCGCAGAACCCAACCGCGTGGGCGTCACCGCGGTCATGATCCCGTCCGGCGGCGCCAACTCGGGCGTACCCGACGGCCCCGGCACGCACAACGACACCACGACCAGGAACGCCACGACGGCGCCCAGCACCACGCACACCGCCAAGGCAGGCGGCTGAACGCGGAACCCGGCCACACTCCAATCGCGCACGACGGAGGAATCGGCCGCCCGCGACGGAGCGTTACGAACCACAGCCACCCGCTGCGACGGACGTCACCACGCGCAACCGCCGACGGGCAAAAGAAAACCGGCCACCCACCTGCAGGCGAGCGGCCGGCCGCGACGTCGGGGTGGCGGGATTTGAACCCACGACCCCTCGCACCCAAAGCGAGTGCGCTACCAAACTGCGCCACACCCCGTCCGACGTGCGGCACACCCGGAAGTACCGGGTGCGTTGCGAAGAGCCTATCGCGACCCGCTAAGCTGTGGCACGCAAGGTCGCCCAACCCGCGAGGGGCAGGCGAAACCGGCATGCGGGCGTAGCTCAATGGTAGAGCCCCAGTCTTCCAAACTGGCTACGCGGGTTCGATTCCCGTCGCCCGCTCCGAGTTGGGTTTGGTGTGTCTGGTGGCTTTGCCACCCGACCTCTACTCTTCGCCTTTGTCGTGGGGGGCCGAGCCCCCCACACCCCCCACGGTGCGGGGTCATCTTTTCTTTGCTCCTTGCGTTTTGGGGTGTTCCCGGCCTGGGTTTCCGACCAGCCTTGTCGCTTCGTGGCCGAAGCAGGACATCACCTTTGGCTCTTCCTTGGCAGTTGGTGGTGCCGCTTCGCGGCTGGCGTTGGTGTCGTGCCGCTTCGCGGCTGGCGTTGGTGGGCTGGCTGGCGGTGATTTCGCGTGAAATCGGCGGCTTCTGCCGATCTGCCTGTGGTGCGGTTCCGGAGCCCTCGGGCTCGCTGCTCCCTTCCTGGCTGGTTGGCCGTGGCTTCGGCTTCGGTTGGGGGTTTGTGGTTGTTTGGGTTGTTGGGCGTGATTTTGGGGCTTTTGGGGAATAAAAAGGCTTTGGGTTTTGTCAGGGGGTTCCGGGAGGCTTGGGGCTCGGGCCGGCCCGGTCGCTTTGCGGTCGGGCGGTCGGCTCGTCTGCCGGTGGTCGTCTTCTTCTTTCGATCTTGGGGGTTTTGTGCGGCGGCTCGAATACAAGTGGTTGGTCGGCATCACCTTCGTGCTGGCGCTGATCATGCAGATCCTGGACGTCACCATCCTCAACGTCGCCCTGGCCACCCTGGGGCGGGAGTTCGACGTCGATGCCGCCGCCCTGCAGTGGGTTCTCACCGGCTACATGATCAGCCTCGCCGTCTTCATCCCCTCCTCCGGCTGGATCGCCGACCGGTTCGGCAGCAAGCGGACCTTCCAGGCCGCCGTCGTGATCTTCACCTTCGCTTCCGTGCTCTGCGGCGTGTCCACCGAGATGTGGCACCTCATCGCCGCCCGGGTGCTCCAGGGCGTCGGCGGCGGCATGCTGGTGCCCGTCGGCCAGGCGATGCTGTTCCGCGCATTCCCGCCCAACGAGCGCGCCAAGGCCGGCGCCGTGCTCTCCATCCCGATCACCGTCGCCCCCATGCTCGGGCCCGTGCTCGGCGGTCTCCTCGTCGAATACGCCAACTGGCGCTGGATCTTCTTCATCAACGTTCCCGTCGGGGCGCTGGCGCTGCTGTTCACCGTTCTCTTCCTGAAGGAGGAGGCACGTCGCGATCCCGGCCGGTTCGACCTGCCCGGATTCGTGCTCGCCGGCGCCGGACTCGCCACGCTGCTCTACGGCCTCGACCAGGGCGCGCAGCTCGGCTGGGGCGAGCCGCAGGTCTGGCTGAGCCTCATCGCCGCCGTGCTGCTCATCGGCGGGCTGGTCTGGCGGGAGCTGACCGTGCGCGCCCCGATGCTCGACCTCCGACTGCTCACCGACCGGCTGTTCCGCACCGGCAACCTGCTGCTGCTGTGCCAGACCGGCGCGATGTTCGGGGTGCTCTTCCTCATCCCGCTGTACCTGCAGAACCTGCGCGGGGTGTCGCCCATGCACGCCGGTCTCGTGCTGATGCCGCAGGCCATCAGCATGCTGCTGACCACCCAGGTGATCAGCCGGATCTACGGCCGCGTCGGGCCGAAGCGGCTGATCCTGGCCGGGTTCGCCGTGCAGGTCGCGATCGGGATCGGGTTGCAGCTGCAGGGCGTCGACACCTCGCTGTGGTTCCTCGTCGCGTTGCTCGCGGTGCAGGGCGTGGCGATGGGGCTGCTGATGACCCCGGTGCAGACCGCGACCTTCGCCCGGATCTCCGGCCCCTCGATGGGCCAGGCCAGCTCGATGTTCAACGTCAGCAGGCAGGTCGCCACCGCGCTGGGCACCGCGATCGTCGCGACCGTGCTGGTGGTGCTGACCGAACGCGGCATGTCCACAGTGGATCCTCTCGCGGCCGGTCAGGTCGCCGCGGCGCACCTGGGCGCCTACCACGGCGCGTTCCTGGTCTCGGTGGTCTTCGCCGGGCTGGGGTTGCTGCTGGGGCTGAGCGTGCGAGACTCCGACGCGGCGGCCAGCTTGGACGCTCCGGCCGCGAAGGCACGGCAGGGTGAACGCGAGCCCTCGGAAACCGTGAGATAGCTCAAGCTCGCCCCACGCCCGGACCGGCCCGGGCAGTATGTGAGGGGTGACCGACATGCCACACGCCGATCAGGTCCGCAATCACGCCCGCTGGCGCCCGGGCTGGCGCGCCGGGCGCACCGGCTACGCGTGGCTGCTGCCGCTGGCCGACCAACCCGGGCTGCGCAAGCTGGTGAACGACTACCAGTACGCCCTGCGCGACCTGCCGGGCTTCGACCTCGTCCCGCTGGAATGGATGCACATCCTGGTGCAGGAGATCGGTTTCACCGACGAGATCGGCGAAGACCGCATCGAGGCACTGTTGGCCGCCGCCCGGCCGCGGCTGGCGTCGGTGCTGCCCCTGACCCTGGCGTTCCACCACGCCGTGGTGCTGCCGGAGTCGCTGGCGCTGCCGGCCGAACCGCAGTCGACGGTGCTCGAACTCCGCGCCGCGGTGCGGGAAGCGACCGCCGAGGCCATCGGCGAGACGCCGCTGCCCGCGGAGCCCGAGGACGTCGACAAGCACGTGAGCCTCGCCCACTCCACCACGGACGGCCCGGCCATCTTCGCCATCGCCACGCTCAGCGCGACCGCGGTGGAGCCGACCACCGCGAAGGTGCCCTTGCTGTCGCTGGTCAAGCTCAACCGGGACCACTCGTGCTCCGAGTGGGAGACCATCGCCGAGGTCCCGCTCGGCGCCTGACCGAAAAACCGGTCGCACGAAAGGCTCGTCGACGGTAGGAACGCCACATGGCGGACCTCACCACGAGAAAACTTTCGGCCGACGACTACGAGAGCTTCTTCGCGGTGTTCACCGCGGCCTTCCTCGACGACAGCCGGGACCCCGCGATGGAGCGCTACCGCGAGGTCTTCGACACGTCGCTGGCCCACGGGACCTTCGACGGCGACGAGCTGATCGGCGTCGCCGGGCGGTTCGCGCTGGACATCACCGTGCCCGGCCCGGCGCAGCACCCGGTCGCGGCCATCAGCGCGGTCGGGGTCAAGCCGGGCCACCGGCGGCGCGGCGTGCTGACCTCCCTGATGCGCGCCCAGCTCGACGAGCTGCACGACAACGGTTCCGGGCTCGCCGCGCTGTACGCCTCGGAAGGCGCCATCTACGGTCGCTTCGGCTACGGCCTGGCCAGCTGCGAAACCCGCCTGAGCCTGCCCCGCGGCGCCGCATTCCTGTCCACTGTGGACGTCGACGAGCGGCGGATCCGGGAGGTCGACCGGAAAACCGCGCTGGAATTCGCCAACCGGCGCTACCCGGAGGTAGCCGCCACCCGGACCGGCTGGCTGTCCCGGGGCGACGGCTCCTGGGAAGTCCGGATGATCGACGACCGCGCCGAGCGCGGCGACCTGGGCCGGGCCCGGTTCGCGCTGCACCCCGACGGCTACGTCATCTACCGGCCCAAGCCCGAGTGGACCTCCCGCGGCCCCGCCTACCAGCTGCAGGTGCTGGACCTCGTCGCGGCGACCCCGCAGGCCTACGCCGCGCTGTGGCGGTACCTGCTCGACATCGACCTGGTCGGCGAGGTGAACTGGCCGAAGGCCGCGCTCGACGAGCCGGTGGTGGGCATGCTCGCCGACCCGCGCGCGGCGAGCCGGCAGATCCTCGACGGGCTGTGGGTGCGGCTCGTCGACGTCGACCGCGCGCTGCCCGCGCGCCGGTACTCGGCCCCGGTGGACGTCGTGCTCGACATCACCGACCGGTTCTGCCCGTGGAACGCGGGCCGGTGGCGGTTGACCGCCGGCTCCGACGGCGTCGGCAAGCTCGCCCGCACCGACGACCCCGGCCAGCTCGGGCTGGACGTCACCGACCTGGCCGCGGCGTACCTGGGCGGGAACACGCTGGCCGGCTTGGCGCGCTCCGGGCGGGTCGCCGAGCTCGACCCCGGTGCGTTGCTCGAAGCCTCCCGCGCGTTCGCCACCGAGAACGCCCCGCACTGCCCGGAGGGCTTCTGAGCCGACCGCATCCTCGTTCCGGCGGCGTACTGTCGAAATCGACGCGTCCGCCGGAACGGGAGGCCCGGGTGACCGCAACCATCATCATCGTGATCGCCCTCGTGGTGATCGTCGCCGCGGTCTGGTGGTCCCGCCAGAAGGCCGTGGCGCACCAGCAGAATCAGCTGGAGGACGCCAAGGCCGAAGCGCGGCGCTGGGTGGAGCGGCTGGGCGGGCAGGTGCTCAACCTGGTCGGCACCAACGAGGCGGCCAAGCAGGCCCTCGCCGACGCGGCCGAACGGCACGGGGCGGCGATCTCCCAGCTCGACCGGGCGAACACCGCCGCGCAGGCGCGCCTGACCACGGAGTCCGCGCTGGAAGGCCTGTACTACGTGCGGGCGGCGCGGGTCGCGATGGACATGGATCCGGGTCCGGAGCTGCCCGACCTGTCCGGCCAGCACGGCGCGGGCAAGGTCACCGAGTACCGCGACGTCGAGGTGGAGGGCCGCCACCAGGTGGCGTCGCCGAACCCGACCGAGCAGACACCGCACTACTACCCGGGCGGCACGGTCGCCGGGCGGCCGGTGCCGCAGGGCTGGTACAGCGAGCCGTGGTGGAAGCCGGCGCTGGTCGCGGGCGCCTGGGGCGTGGGCTCGTTCGTGCTGATGAGCGCCCTGTTCGGTGGCATGGCGGGAGTCCCGGCGGAAGCCGCGTACGCGGAGGGCTACCAGGACGGCCTGGGAGCCGACGGCGACCAGGGCATCGGCGACCAGGGCTTCGACGGCGGAGACCCGGGCGACGCCGGCGGCTTCGACGCGGGCGACCTCGACATGGGCGGTTTCGACATCTGACGGTTCCGATACCACCGACGACAACCCGCAATTTCAATGGAAACTGCGGGAGTTATCCACAGCCTCCCGGTGTGTCGTGGCCCGGCACGCCGGAGAACCGCAATTTCCATTGAAATCGAAGGTTCGATTTCCATTGAAATTGCGGCCCTCCTGGGGAGGGGGTGGTGTCAGGTTTGTTGGCAGGTGGGGCACCAGTAGAGCTTGCGGGCCGACAGGTCCGCCATCGCCACCGGCGTTCCGCAGATCAGGCAGGGCATCCCCGCTCGCCGGTAGACGTAGACCTCGCCGCCGTGCCGGTCCTGCCTCGGCGCCCGGCCGGTGACCTCCGGCAGGTGCTCCGGGCGCACCGTGTCGATGCGTCCCACCCGCACCCCGTCGGCCATCAGCTCGACGAGGTCGGCCCAGATCGCCTCCCACTGCTCGCGCCCTAGCGAGCGGCCCGGCGTGTACGGCGGAATCCCGTGCCGGAACAGCACTTCCGCCCGGTAGACGTTGCCGACGCCGGCCAGCACCTTCTGATCCATCAGCAGCGCGGCGATGCTGGTGCGGGAACGCGAGATCCGCTGCCACGCCCGCTCGGGATCGGCGTCGCGGCGCAGCGGGTCCGGCCCCAGCCGACCGCGCAGCGCGGCGACCTCCTCGCCGGTCAGCAGCTCGCACGCGGTGGGCCCGCGCAGGTCCGTCCAATGCGTGCGGCCGACGATGCGCATCCGCACCTGGCCGCGGGGCTCGGTCAGCGGGAGCTCGGACTCGGTGAACGTGCCGTACAACCCGAGGTGCACGTGCACGACCCGATCCGGGCCGTAGAAGTGGAAAAGGTGCTTGCCGTGCGCCTCGGCCCGCTCGAACACCGAGCCGGTCAGCAGCGAGGCGCTGGTGGCGAACCGCCCCTGCGGGCTGCGCACCTGGACCTCCGTGCCGGCGAACAGGTCGCCGTGCAGCCCGGCGAGCCGGTGCAGCGTGTGGCCTTCAGGCATGTGAACAGTCCGTCCGCGTCAGGCGAGGATCCACAGCACGACCGACTCCACGAGGTAGGCCGCCACGCACCACAGCGCGACGAACAGGCCGCGCCGGACCGGTCGGTCGGGATGCCGGAACACCGCCCCGGCCAGCAGCGAGGCGCACACCGCGAGGACGCCGCCCACGATCAGCCACAGGCCCACCCCGAGCAGGCAGTCGGGTTCGGTGCAGGTCGCGCCGCGGCCGCCGGCGAGGACGGGCGCGAGCGCGCGCTGCCCGAAGAAGAGCACCAGCACGCCGACCGCGGTTCCCGCCGCCGCCACCAGAGGTGTCAGCAGCGCCGCGGTCGGACGTGCCGGTGCCATGGGATCAGTTGCCGGGCAAGGCCGGGGGCTCGCCGGTCTTCTCGTAGTCGGTGAGCAGGTCGATCCGGCGCTGGTGCCGGCCACCCTCGAAGTCGGTGGTCAGGAACGCCTCGACGATCTGCTCGGCCTCGTCGACGGTGTGCATCCGCGCACCGATGCCGGCCAGCAGCGCGTTGTTGTGCTGCCGGGCGAGCTTCGCGGTCTCGACGCTCCAGGCCAGCGCGGCGCGGGCGCCGGGGACCTTGTTCGCGGCGATCTGCTCGCCGTTGCCGGATCCGCCGAGGACCAGCCCGAGGCTGCCCTCGTCGGCGACGACGCGGCGGGCGGTCTCGACGCAGAACGGCGGGTAGTCGTCCTGGGCGTCGTATTCCGCCGGGCCGATGTCGGTCACGTCGTGACCCTTGTCGGTCAGCCACTTGACGAGGTGGTTCTTGAGTTCGTAGCCGGCATGGTCGGAGCCGATGTAGACGCGCACGCGGGCAGTCTGCCAAATGGCCCACCGCCCCCGCACACCCCGGTTACGCTACCGGCCGTGACCAGCATCGATGTGCACACCGACTGGGCGCTGCCCGGTCTGCGCGCCATGGCGGACCACCCGGTGCTCGTCGTGGTCGACGTCCTGTCCTTCTCGACAGCGGTCGACGTGGCGACGAGCACCGGCGCCCGGGTCATGCCGCTGCGCCGGCAGGACGGGTCGGCGCCCGAGGACGTCGTGCTCGCGCGTCCCCGCAGCCTCGACGAGTGGTCGCTGAGCCCGTCGTCGCTTCGCACCCTGACACCGGACGTGCTGCTGGGGCTTCCGTCGCCGAACGGCGCGACGCTGTGCGCCGAGGCCGTCGCAACCGGCGCCACCGTGTTCGCGGGCTGCCTGCGCAACGCGGAGGCCGTGGCCCGCGCGGCGGCGCAGGTGGGCGGCCCGATCGGAATCGTCGCCGCCGGGGAGCGCCGGGACGACCAGCTGCGCCCGGCGATCGAGGATCTGCTCGGCGCGGGCGCGATCATCTCCGCGTTGCCCGGACGGCGCTCTCCCGAAGCTGAGCTGGCCGCGGCAGCGTTCCAGGCCGTGTCGGGCGAGATCGGCGCCATGCTCGCCGACTGCGAGTCCGGCCGCGAGCTCGCTGAGTGGGGCTTCGCGCACGACGTCGCGCTGGCTGCCGAGGTCAACTGCAGCGGGCGGGCACCCGTGCTGCGGAACGGGATCCTGACGGCCGGATGAGGCGGCTTGGCGTCCACACAGGACGACCGGGCCAGCTGAGCTGCTTTCGCGCATGATCGTTAGACCATTCGAATTAATGAACTGATCTGTTCGGCCCATTTGTGTCGCCTGGTGGATCCGAACAGTTTCCCAACACGTCATCCTTTCCGGAACAGGGGGGTTCTGCCGGGGAGGACGCGTGGTTGAAGACATCGGCGCCGCCGAGCGCATGGTCCAGCAGTGGCAGGAACGCGCCGCGGAGAAGGCCGAGAAGTTCGGCCGGATGCAGCAGGAGATCGAGCAGATCGCGGTGACGGAGACCTCCCGCGACGGAGCGATCCAGGTGACCATCGGCTCGAACGGCATCCTGCAGAGCCTGCAACTCTCCGAGAACGCCAGCAACCGCCCGATGGCGAAGCTCGCCGCCGAGATCATGCGCGCCGTGCAGACCGCGCAGGCGAAGATCCCCGAACTCATGCAGCGCGCGGTCGCCGACACGGTCGGGCTGGAGGACTCCGCCGCACAGCACGTGCTCGGCGAGGCCCGCAAGAACTTCCCGGAACCGCCCGCGGACGAGAGCGGACCGCAGGGGCGCGACTCCGGCGTGCCGGAGATGCGGTTCGGGCTGGAAGACGACTACGCGGAACCGCAGCAGCGGCAACAACCTCCGCAACGTCCCGCCACGCCGCCGCCTCCGCAACAGCAGCCGCGGCCATCGCGCCGCCGCCCGGACGACTTCGACGATGACGACTTCAGCGGTGGTTCGTTCCTGCGCTGAGTTCCGCACTGAGGGGAGCCGACGATGGCCGACGAGATGAACGTCGTCATCGAGAACCTGCGATCGCACGCGTCCAAAGTGGATGGTGTCGTCGATCAGCTGAACGTCGCCGTCGACGCGTCGCAGCAGGTGACGATGAACAACGACGCCTACGGGATCCTGTGCCAGCCCTTCGCGCTGATGTTGCAGCCCGTCGAGCAGTACGGCGTCGAGACCCTGCAGAAGGCCGTGGAGGCGATGCAGGACACCGCCGAGAACGTGCGCGGGGCCGCCGAGGACTACCAGTCCACCGACGACGACAACAGCTCGATGTTCAGCGGGATGCAGTGATGGCAGACAATCCGCTCGTCGTAACCGAGGACACCCTCCCGAAGGACCCGAACGAGACGCCCGACAGCTTCAAGGGCGTCGGCATCCTCGAGTCGTACCACGACGTCACCAGCCTCAACGACGAATCCAGCTGGGTGGAGGCGGGGCTCGCCTACGGCGGTGCCGCGATGGAAGTGGCCAGCATGGTCATGGACCCCATCGGCACGCTGGCGTCCTACGGCGTCTCGTTCCTGATCGAACACGTGCAGCCGCTCAAGGAGGCGCTGGACTGGTTCGCCGGCGACCCGGACGGCGTCAAGGCCTACGGCGCGACCTGGCAGAAGGTCTCCGAAGCCGTCAAGCAGGCCGCGGAGGAGTACAACAGCGCCGTCCAGGGCGACACCTCGCAGTGGACCGGCGCCGCCGGTGACGCCTACCGCAAGCACGCCGAGGAGAAGGCCAGCGCGCTCAACGATGCCAGCGAGCTCGCCGGAATCCTGAGCACCGTCGTGACGGTGATGGGCGAGGTCGTCTCGTTCGTCCGCGAATTCGTCCGCGACCTGGTCGCCGACTGCGTCTCGCGGCTGATCACCTACGCACTGGAAGCGCTGTGCACCTTCGGGCTCGGCACCCCGGTGATCGTCGCCCAGGCGACCGCGTTCATCTCCAAGACCGTCTCGAAGATCAGCGAAGTCGTCCAGAAGCTGGTCAAGACGATCAAGAACGTGGCGCCGAAGATCGCCAAGATGGTCGAGGTCCTGGGCAAGATCCTCAAGAAGCTCGGCAAGGGCATCAAGAAGGTCGTCGACGCCCCCGGCAAGCTCGCCGACAACTTCGCCGAGGGCTCCTGGAAGAAGTTCGACGACGCCTTCGGCACCAACGTCGTCGGCAAGCACAACGCCAGGACGGGCGGCGGCCCGAACATCAGCGGCGACGGCGGCTCCGGCAGCGACGGCGGCTCGGGTTCGGGCGGCGACGGCGGCTCCGGCGGCAACGGTTCCGGGAACGGGTCGGGCTCCGGGTCCGGCGGCAACGGATCCGGTGGCAACGGATCCGGAAACGGGTCGGGTGGCGACGGATCGGGGTCGAGCTCCGGTTCCGGTAGCGGCTCGGGCTCCGGTAGCGACGGATCGAACTCCTCCGGCTCCAGCGGAAGCTCCAACTCCGACCCCAGCGGTTCGGGATCCAGCTCGGACGGCTCGGGCTCCGGCGGCGACGGCCGGTCGAGCGGCGGCGATTCCGGCGGCTCGCACTCCGATTCGTCGTCCAGCGGCTCGTCGAGCTCCAGCAGCACGGACTCGGGCGGTTCGCACTCGTCGAGCTCGTCGCCGGACAGCAGCAGGCCGACCTCCTCGCCCGACGGCTCCTCGCCGCACTCGGGCGGTTCGAGCAGCAGCTCCTCGCCGGACGGCCCCGGTTCGAGCAGCCACTCCAGCAGCAGCTCCTCGCCGGACGGCCCGGGCTCCAGCAGCTCCTCGCCCGACACCTCCGGCCCCAGCAGCCACTCCAGCAGCAGCTCCTCGCCGGACGGCCCGGGCTCCAGCAGCTCCTCGCCCGACACCTCCGGCCCCAGCAGCCACTCCAGCAGCAGCT